>JAEEQF010000037.1 GCA_016285175.1 Bacteroidales bacterium | reverse complement strand
CAAAGAACTGGAAAATCGATTTTGCAGATGTTTGCATTTTCTTTTTTTGACGGCAGTCATATTTGCAGATTTTTGCCTATTTTGCGTCCCCCCACCGTCCCTCGGAGTCACTTTAGATACCCTAAAAACAAAGGAGTTTGTGCTGATTATCAGCCACTTATATTTGCAGATAGTAACTTCTGCTTCGGTAAGTAGCCGAACAAAACGGGTGATATTAACTATTATTTCCATTCACTTGCGATATTATACAATAATTGTATTATACTGCAGGTGGATAGAAGTGTTTTTTTTGCTAACTTTGTGACTGTTCGAGAGAATCTCCCAGAAAACTGCCGGCGCCAACCACCAATATGGTTTTGATAAGTTCCATCGCCTATTCTCCTATTCTGATTACGCTCCTGTCTTCTTCCTGCTGCTTCTGCCCGCCCTGGGTCGGTTTGAAGGAATTGAAGTTCCAGCTAATGCCCAGCCAGAACATCCGGCTGCGGTTCTTGCTGTCATTGACCAGCGTAAATACCGGATTGTCGGAATAAACATCCCAGCCATGGGTGTTGAATACGTCGGTGAGCAGGGCCGAGACGGTAAGGCTGTTCTTCAGGAAGGACTGCTTGATGCCGATGTTGCCGTAGTGGATGGCCCTGGTAGTGAACTGCGGGAAATACTGCGGTGTTGTCACAAAGTACTGCACCTGGATCTCCGTGCCGCTGAAAGGACGGATGGTAAGGCCCGCGTTGCTGTTGTTGGTCCAGCCCTGATTCCGGATGCCGGTGCCCTTGAAGGAACCTCTTGATGCAGAATAGAAGGTATTGCTGGCCAAATCCACCGTCAACCATCTTACGGGCGAATACCGGATAGTATGGTCCATGCCGGTCTTTACATCGGAATCTGCATTAATGTAGGTGGTGATGAGAATACCATCGTCCAGGTACGCCACTTGGTTGATGAAGTCTGTGGTGTAGGACACATATGCGTTTCCATTCACCGTCAGATACTTCCCGGTATAGGAATACCCTGCATCCAGCTTGTTGGCCTTCTCCGGCTGCAACTGCATATTGCCGGTCTCGTATGTCTGCTTGTCAATCAAGTTGATGTACGGGTTCAACTGCGGATAAGTCGGCCGGGAGATGCGCCGGGTAAGTGCCGCGCCCAGAGACCATCGTGGGGCGACACGCCAGTCCAGCGACAGGCTGGGTGACAGGAACCAGCAATCACTGCTTGTGTCCAGACCGGAGCCATTGCTGTGCAGCGTAACGTAACTGTACTCGAATCGTACGCCGGCCTTGTAGGAAAGCGCTTCCGAGAACTGGCCGGAATATAACGCATATGCGGCCGGAATGTACTCCCGGTGCGTCAGGTCATTGCTGAGCGGGACTGACAGCACCCATTCCTGCGTGGCATCTTCCCATTCAAACATCTTGTGGTCGATGTTGTTTTGCCGATAAGTCATCTTCGCGCCCGACTCGAACCGGCCCTTCCCCCACAGGGTCAGATAATCGGCCTGCAGGGCGGCAATCAGGGGATGGCCGCCAGACTGGGACTTCTGCACCATCTTCCCGGCATCATAGTAGTACGAGGGCCGATGTCCGGTGATGCCGGAGACGGAAGCGCTCATGCTCAGTTCCTTCTTGCCCGGGTCAAAGAGATGCTTATAGCTCAACCCTCCTTCGAAGTTCTCCCGGTTGAACGTGATATCGGTCTGGCGCATTCCGTTGAAGTCCTGAAAGTTGTTCATCCTGGGCAGCGCCACCTTGAAATCGGCCGTCAGAATGTCCTTGGGCGTAGCTTTGAATTGGATATTGATGCCGGCATTCTGGCCGCTGGTCCGTTTGGTGGCATGAATCAGCTGGTCCACCCGGGCGCCCGTAGCCACTATCTGCCGATGCAGTTCGCTCTCAATCCAATCCTTCTCGTACTTGCCGTTGTAGTTGAGGCGCACGCCCCATCGGCCTTTGTTATAGTTGAGCGCCACATTTCCGTTCATGAATCCGTTGAATCCATAATTAAACGCCGCCATCGCGCTGAACATGTTGGCAGATTGCTTCTTTGAAATGATGTTGACAATGCCGCCGGTACCCTCGGAATCATACTTCACATCCGGACTGGTCACAATCTCGATGCTTTGCACATTGGCCGCAGGAAGGCTCTCCAGGCCACCCAACGTAGTGGGAATCCCGTCCACCAGGATGAGCACGTTGCTGTTGCCCCGGATGGAAATACCGCCGCTGCCATCCACACTTACGGCCGATGCCCCTCGGATCACCTCCAGCACGGAGCCTGTTGCTGCAGCTGCGCTGGAAGCCGTATTGATGCGCGTCTTTTCCATGCTCACGCTCTTTGGGGTCTCTCCAGCTACTACCAACGCTTCGTTCAGGACCGTTGCATCCAGGGACAGAACGATATTGCCCAGATCCGTCATGCCTTTACCAGGGCACTCCAGTTCCCGCTTCAGGTCCTTATAGCCAATAGAACTGATTATCAGTAGATACTTACCGGAGAACTGCCCATTGAGAAGGAAGGCACCATCCTCTCCCGTCATGCCTCCAGCAACCATCTTGTTGTCCGATTCCAGCATCACCGCCGCATAGATCACCGGTGTCCCATCGGCTTCCATAACCCGACCCTTTACCCCATTTTGGGCAAAGGAAACCAGCGCGTGGGCCAGAAGGAAAAGCTGTATGAGCAATCTGCGCATGCGGTAAAGTCCGATTTAACGAACCAAAGATACGCATTTTCCGCGACACGCTTCCATATCTATCCCGGCTGGTACCGGCAGCACATCTCGAAAATTATTCGCACCTTTGTTCCCGGAGGTCTGATGCCAGACTTCTATTGTTAACACCAGGTGCGCCCCTGCTGCCATGCGGGGACGCAGCTTTACTGATTTTCTCTCTCGAAGGACGATTTCACAAACAACTCGAATTCACCTCTTATCTATTTGACTCGGAGCCACCCCGAATTCTTTCTTGAACATACGGGTGAGATTCTGCGGATATTCGAATCCCAGGGCATCGGAAACCTCAGAAACAGAACGCCCGGCCAGCAGCATGGACTTGGCCTTTTGCATTATAAAATGGCGGATGAACTGCGTAGCACTCTCGCCGGTTTTCACACGGACCAGATCGCCAAAGTAATTGGGAGAAAGGAATAATTCGCCTGCGAGGTAGCGGACGGTAGGAATGCCGGTCTCGAGATGTTTCCTTTCAGCATAATAACGCTCCAGAATGGCATTTATCCTGTGGCTGAACGCTTCTTCAGAACTGCCCTCTCCCTGGAACTGCCGCTCGTAGAGGCGTGCAGCCAACTCGAAAAGGAGCGACAGATACGAAATGACGATGGCCTGCAGATGGCTGTCATCCGGATACTCTGTCAGTTCCTTCCTGATGGCGGCAAAACAGCGTTCCAGACGCGCCCATTCGTCCGGCGTAAGGATAAGCGCCTCATTGCTATAGTAGGAGAAATAGTGATACTCCCTGATCCGGCGCTCCAGCGGAGTCCCGGCCAGGAAGTCCGGGTGGAAGAGCAGTGCCCAGCCTTTGATATGGATGATTTCTCCGTTATCCGTAACGCCGCCCCGCTGGCCGGGGCCCACACACATCAGGGAACCAGACTCAAACCGATAATTCCCGCTGCCATAGGATATCGTATAGGGGCTTTCCTTCATGAGGAACATGCCGTAAACCCCGTATTCGCTCAGGGCATGGCGACAACTCTCCAATTCGTCGTAATGGATTACACTCACCTGCGGATGCAGGATGGGTGCACCCACATGGCGCGCATAATCATTGACAGACTGTACGTGAAGAACCTTTTCCATATAGCAAAAATACAAAAAAAGGTGCAGATTCCGTAAAATGGATATACGAATCCGTAATTCGGTTAAGTCCTCTCCACAATAAAACCACGACCTTTGCATCAGAAACAACAATCATTTTATGAAAGGGTCAAAAATAGCACTTGGAACCTGGGCCTGGGGCGCAGGTATGTTCGGCGGAGACACCGTCTTTGGAAGCAACACGGATGAAAGCAACTTGAAACCGGTCTTTGATGCCGCCATGAAAGCCGGTCTCAACCTGTGGGACACGGCGACGGCCTATGGCATGGGCGAATCGGAAAGGATTCTGGGACACCTGGCATCGGCCTATAAGCGTGATGACGTGCTCATTTCTACCAAATTCACCCCTCAGTTGGCCGAAGTCTATGACAACAGCGTGACCAAGATGGCCGAGGCCTCCCTGGAGAGGATGGGGTTGGATTATATCGACATGTATTGGATCCACAACCCGATGGATGTGGAACGTTGGACTCCGGGGCTGATTCCCCTGCTCCAGTCCGGCAAGGTGCGTAAAGTTGGCGTCTCCAATCACAACATCAATGAGATCCGCCGCGCCAATGAAATCCTGGGCGAAGTCGGCTTCAAGGTTTCGGCCGTACAAAACCACTTCAGCCTGCTCTACCGTTCCTCGGAGAAAGGCGGTGTCCTGGATTATTGCAAAGACAGCGGCATTCAGTTCTGGGCATACATGGTTTTGGAGCAGGGTGCTCTCTCCGGCAAATACAACGTAGAGAATCCTCTCCCGGCAGACAGCGAACGCGGGCAGAAATACAATCCCATCCTGGGCGAGCTGAGTGCTCTGACGGATGCCATGAAGGAAATCGGCGCCAAATATGGGCTGTCTTGCTCGCAGGTCGGTATCGCCTGGGCCCTCTCCAAAGGTACTATGCCGATTATCGGCGCTACCAAGGAGCGTCACGTGCTGGAAGCCGCACAGGTAATGGATACTGTCCTCACCCCCGACGAAATCATCCGCCTGGAAGCCCTCGCCGACGCCACAGGCATCGACACCCGCGGCGACTGGGAACATACCATGGAATAAGATGAAACAGTTCAGACATACCTTATATCTTGTTTTTTCCTTGCTGTCTGTCCTTATGGCATGCAGCAAGGAAATAGTTCAGACTACCTCTTTCGATGATGAAAACCCTCAGGTGGAGTTGCAGGATGCCAAAGTCCTTGTTGCCTGTTTCTCATTCACCGGCAACACAAAAACTGTAGCATCATCCCTGGCCAATCTCTCCGGGGGAACCTTGTATATGATCGACCCTGAGACCCCCTACGGAAATGAGAACAGCACCTACTATGATGAGAATACCCGCGCCTATAAGGAACAATACGGACCGGCATCTACGAGGCCATCCATCAAGAAAAGCCTCGAGAATGCAGGCGATTATAACATTGTCCTGCTTGGTTTTCCCATCTGGTATGGCAAGGCTCCACGAGTGGTATTCAGCTTCCTGGATGCATATTCTTTCAAAGGTAAAACCATCATACCCTTCATAACGTCCGGATCCACCGGGATTTCCTCCGCCGCGTCTGAATTGAAGTCCACTTATCCGGAAATAACCTGGAAAACCGGTGACAGACTGAACGGGAAAACCACGGACCAGTTGAAATCCTGGCTAGAAGCAGGCGGACTAAAAAGTGAAATAAGATGACAAGACAAATTATAGTTAGCTTGACAGCAATGATACTGACTACCACTTTAGCGTCGGCTCAGATTGATCTGCACTGCCATATGATTCCGGATTCATACCTGGAAGCCATAAAGACCCACGGGATGGAGATGGACGAAGGATTTCCCATCCCGGCATGGGATGCTGAAGAGCATCTGAAATTCATGGACGAGGCGGGAATACAGACCTCGGTCCTGACCATGCCGGCTCCGCAGCCGTATTTCGGCGACGGTACAGAATCGGCCTTCATTTGCCGGCAGTTCAATGAAGAGGCTGCGGCGTTGAAAGCCCTGTATCCGGGCCGATTCCTCTTCTGCGCGGCCCTTCCCCTGCCGGACGTGGACAGGGCTTTGGAAGAAGCCCGATATGCACTGGAGGTACTTGGAGCTGACGGTGTAAAACTGGCTTCGAACAGCTATGGGCAGTACCTTGGAGATGAGGAATTGGAACCGCTGATGGGCTATCTCAACAGCCGGAAAGCCGTTATCATCACCCATCCGCATAAACCATCAGCGGCAAATGAAAAGCTGATTTCAGCTGTTCCGCTGGCTTCCTACGAGTACCTTGCCGAGACTACCCGAGCCATTCTGAACATGGTCGAGCACGACGTCCTGGTGCGCTATCCGGACCTGAGGGTGGTTGTCCCCCACTGCGGCTCTTTCCTGCCGAATGCCTTGCCACGCTTCAAGGGGCTTCTCCCGGTGATGGTGAAGCAGGGATATATGAAACCGGTAGACGTAGATGCCAACCTTTCCCGCCTGTATTATGACCTTGCTGGTGCCGCCACGGACGATGCCATCGAGTCGCTGCTGACCGTTACAGAGCCCTCTCATATCCTCTATGGCTCAGACTACCCTTACGTTGCTGCGACAGCGCTTATTGCCGCAAAGAAATCGCTGGAAGCCCGGCTGGCCGCTCACGGTCTTGCCTCAGAGGACATCCTTGCTAACAACGCCGCCCGCTTGTTCGGCGCCGATATCCCGATTCGGGAATACGGGGAGCGCATTGTCCGTCTGGCCGAAATCGAGGTGTATCCAGAGAAACTAAAAGAGTACATGGAATACGCCAAGGAGGTCGGGACTGTATCCATGGCATCGGAGCCTGGCGTCATCGGCCTTTTCTCCATGCAGGATAAGGCCGATCCGAACAAGGTATACATCCTGGAAGTCTATGCCGACCGTGAGGCCTACCAGGCGCACCTGCAGACCGCCCATTTCAAGAAATACAAGGAAGGAACGGCCGAGATGGTCAAGTCTCTTAAACTCATAGATACCAACCCGATGATTACCGCGACATTAAGTAAATCTGCAATACAATGAAAAAGCTTTTTTTTGCTATCTTCGCCATGGCCATCACGCTTACGGCCTGCGGACAGAACAACAACAAGAATACCGAAGACGATATGAAAACACTAGTAGCCTATTTTTCCGCCACCGGCACGACTGAAGCCGTGGCGAAGGACCTTGCCGCCGTCACCGGCGGAACGCTCTACGAAATCAAACCAGAAGTCAAATATACTGCGGAGGATCTGGACTGGACCGTAAAGACCTCGCGCAGCAGTGTGGAAATGCAAGACCGCAATTCTCGCCCCGCTATCATGAAGGACTTGAAGGATGCTGACAGTTATGATTTGATTTACATCGGTTTCCCGGTTTGGTGGTATACCGCTCCTACCATCATCAATTCTTTTATCGAGACCTATGGTTTCAAAGGTAAGACCGTCATTTTCTTCGCAACTTCCGGTGGTAGCAGCATCGACAAGGCCAATGCCGAATTCAAGGCACAGTATCCTGAGATAAACTGGAAGGCTGGAAAGACCCTGAATCGGGCTTCTAAATCTGACATCAAGGCTTGGGTGGACAGTTTAAAATGAATGCCATGACAACACGTTTGTATTGCATTGTCATCCTGTTTCTGTCCATTATCTTCAGCAATCCCTGTCATGCTCAGCAGACTATCAATATCCGCTACTCCGGCGAAAATGGTTCTGCCCGGGAATATGTCAGGGAAATGGAAGATAGCGGAATTGCCGACCGTATCAGGGCTGTGGAAGGTTGCCTCCGATATGACTACTTTTTCCCGGCTGATGATCCGGAGGGACTGCTTCTCATTGATGAATGGACAGACCAAGCCGCCCTGGACCGTTACCACGCCTCTCCTATGATGCAGGAAGCGGCCGCCCTTCGTGAAAAATACAAGCTGGGCGGACGCCAGATACGTCGATATCAGGCGATGACCGAACCTGTCTCGCATGCGGTACAACCCATGACAATAAACAATGAAAACAATATGAATCAAGCACTTTCACCCCGTCGGCAGGGTCTTGCCGTCATTGCTGCGCTGGAAGCCAAGGGCGACCAGGCCGCTCTTGAAAAGGCAGCGGCTGAGGCACTCGATAACGGTCTTACTGTGAGCGAAGCCAAGGAAGCGCTTTCACAGCTTTATGCCTATACCGGATTCCCGCGTTCGCTCAATGCACTGGGAACGCTGCAGAAATTGCTGCATCAGCGACAGGCGGCAGGAATTTCAGATAATCCCGGCAAGGAAGCAGATCCGCTTCCTGCCGATTACGATGCATTGAAACAAGGTACAGCCGTACAAACGAAACTTTCGGGGCAACCTTTCAACTACAGTTTTGTCCCTGCCACCGACTATTATCTGAAGGCTCATCTTTTTGGAGATATCTTCGCCCGCAACAACCTCAGTTATGCCGACCGGGAGATTGTCACGGTGAGTGCCATCTCCGCCCTTCCCGGATGTGAGCCGCAGCTTTTCGCCCACGTCTCCGGCGCCCGGAATATGGGTGTAAGCGACGAAGAACTGCGTACCCTGCCCGCCCTGTTGGAAGCAAAAGTGGGACTGGCAGAGGCTGAGAGGCTCCGGGGCGCTCTGGACGCCGTACTCGGAGATGCCCATACCCTGGTCCAGACTGTCGATTTCTCCGTCTGGCCCCAGGGGGAACCCAATGCGGCTTATGCTCAGTACTTTACTGGCAACAGCTATCTGGCGCCAATGGATGGCGGCGTAGCAAACGTAACTTTTGAACCCGCTTGCCGAAACAACTGGCATATCCACCACAGACAGGTCCAGGTCCTGATTTGCGTAGCCGGCCGCGGCTGGTATCAGGAATGGGGTAAACCGGCCGTGCAACTCATTCCCGGCACTATCATTGAGATTCCCGAAGGAGCCAAACACTGGCACGGTGCGGCAGCCGACAGTTGGATGCAGCACCTGACCTTCCATAAAGACGTTCAGGATGGCGCCTCCAACGAATGGCTGGAACCTGTGAGCGAGGAGCAATATCAGAGAGTTCGGTGATCACACGGACATAATTCTACCCCGACAGTCCAGAAGGATTGCCGGGGCATATTCATTTCGATAAACAGAGAATTTAACTAATCGCTTTTCCCAATTCGAAGGCTTCCTGCAACTTGGTATTGCTCTCGATCTCGCGAGGGTCGTTTACGCCGCCACAGAACAGATGGCCTTTGAGCGTTGCTTTCTCAAAGCAGTCAATCCAGCCCTGAAGGCCGCTCTCGGCACGCTTTGGCGTGTGCGCTTGATCATCGGCAGCCGTGGTGAGCAGATACACCTCGCGGAAGCGGTAATCCTTGGGATACATGGCATTCATGCGGTCGATGAGTGTCTTCATCTGGCCGGACATCTCATAATAATAGATGGGGGTTGCCCAACAGACGACATCGGCATTCAGTACGATGTCCATAATGGCCGGCACATCGTCCTTAAACACGCAGGTGCCCGTTTTCTGGCAGGAGAGGCAGCCCCTGCAGAACTTGATTTCCTTACCTCGAAGGGAGATGAACTCCACTTCGTTTCCGGCCGCCTTGGCACCTTCGGCAAATTTCTCCGCCAACGCATTGCTGTTGGAACCAGGGCGGAGGCTGGTTGATATGACTATTACTTTTTTCATAACGACAAAGTTACGGAAATATTTCCTTCTCCCGCTTTCAGAAACGACTTTAGTTCATCCAAGGACCCGTATTGCATCTGGCCGATGCGTGTATAGCTCCAGGTATTGCTGCCGTAGAACAGCACGATCTGGTTGCCGCTATAGAGAATCACATCGCCTGCCTGTGTAGTAATCCGGGTATCGCTGGAAGGCAGCGTCCGCCCCAGTGCACCTACTTTCTCAAAGCCGCCGTAATCGTGGGCTTCATAGGTAATGGATGCTTCGTTCAAAGCTGCCACAAGGGCCTTAGTGGCTTCGCTGTCTTCAATCTTCACCGGAAGCGTCTTTCCGGACACGGTAATCTTGATGGTTTCGGGCATGGCAGTATCGGTTTCTTCGGAATGGTCGCCGCCTTCATTCTTTTCTTCCTGGGGCGGATCAGGTACAAGCGGGTCGGGAAGCTTCTCGCAGGCCGACAAGGACAGGATGAAGCAGGACAATAATGTGAGTATCACGGCTTTCATTACTTCAGATTCTCTTTGAAGAAGGTCTCAATCTTGTCGTAGGGAATGACGCCGGCGACATCGTCATAGAGGTCGGTATGCACGGCTCCGGGGATGATGAGGAGTTCCTTGTTGTTTCCTTTCAGTTTGGCGAAGGCGCCTTCGCTGAAATAGCGGCTGTGGGCCTTTTCGCCATGGATAATGAGCACGGGGGTCTTGATCTCGCCCGCCATGTCCAGCAGGGGCTGGTTCATGAAGGACATGGTGCCGATGATATTCCAGCCATCATTGGAGTTGCCGCTGCGCTTGTGGTAGCCACGGGGCGTCTTGTAATAGGCGTGATAGTCCTTGACGAACCAGGGAGCATCGTCCGGAAGCGGATCGACCACGCCGCCGGCACGCTTGTAGGTACCGGTACGATAGTCTTCGGTGCGCTGGGAGGCCCAGGCCTGCCGCTGGGCGTCGCGGGCGGCCTCATTATCGGTGCTGCCAAAGTAGCCTTCACGCGCCACACGGGACATATCATACATAGTGGAAGTAACCGTTGCTTTTACCCGGGGATCCAGCGCCGCCGCATTAATGGCCATGCCGCCCCAGCCACAGATGCCGATGATGCCGATGCGCCCGGGGTCCGCCAGCTCGCAGGTGGAAAGGAAATCCACGGCCGCCAGGAAGTCCTCCGTGTTGATGTCCGGAGAGGCCATCCTGCGGGGCTCACCGCCGGATTCGCCGGTAAAGGAGGGATCGAATGCGATGGTTAGGAAACCACGCTCGGCCATATGCTGGGCATAGATGCCGGCCGTCTGCTCCTTCACGGCACCGAAGGGGCCGCTGACCGCGATGGCGGGAAGGCGGAGAGATTCTTCACTTCGTTCAGAATGACAGCTGTCATCCTGAGCGTTAGCGAAGGATCTGGGGACATACATATCGGCCGCCAGCTCAATGCCGTAGCGGTTGTGGAAAGTGACTTTGCAGTGATTGACGAGTTCCGACTTTGGGAAAGTCTTGTCCCATTCCTGGGAGAGATTTAGGGTGCTCATATTCTTGTTCTGGTTGCAGCCAAGCAGCAGCGCTGCAAGGGCTATGGTTACGTATTGTTTCATAATGCAAAGGTACGGCGAGGTTTCCAGGATTATGAACAAATATCCGCTGACTTTATACCAATTTCGCAGATTTTACTATCTTTGCAGGGTTATGAAGAAGATTTTGAAGGTCGATAATCCCAATGTCTATGCCGAATACGTAGGTGCTCCCGTGTTGCATCCACAGCTGGCGCTCATCAGTTATGACGAGGTGTCGCCATTCCGCAACAGCCTGAACAATTACGGTGTTTACGGCCTTTTCATTCAGCAGCAATTCCCTAAATATCTGTCTTATGGAACCAAATCCATCCTGGTCGGCGACAGTTCTATCATTGCCGTTGCGCCCGGGCAGATCGGCGGCGGAGAAGA
Organism: Bacteroidales bacterium; assembly: GCA_016285175.1. GTDB lineage: Bacteria > Bacteroidota > Bacteroidia > Bacteroidales > UBA932 > Cryptobacteroides. The sequence continues at coordinate 7,054 of JAEEQF010000037.1, read as the reverse complement.
CAACGGAACGCCCCTGTACATCAACGGATGGGCGCTGCTCTGGTCTCCGGAACTGTATATACCAGAAAACCCGTTTTTCTCCTATTTCGATACTGACTGGCTTAGGATGGAGCCCAAGGAATGGGAACGGATCTCCTCGCTGCTGGTCATCATGCGAAAAGAAATGCAGGAGAACCAGGGCTCCCCTTCCCTAAGGAGAATCCTTACCAGTTACCTTCAATTGATTCTGGATTATTGCCAGCGCATCTACCTGCGCCAACTCGCTCAAAAAGAAAGCGGCGAAAGCGACATCCTCAAACGCTTCCACCGCCTGCTGGTAGATTATTTCTCCAAAGGCCTGCAGCATGAAAAGGGGCTTCCTACAGTTGCCTGGTGTGCGGGCGAACTGGCTTATTCGGCCCGTTATTTCGGCGATATGATTCACCAAGCTACTGGCGGCACCGCCATCGGCTACATCCATACCTTCGTCATCGACCAGGCCAAAACCTTCTTGATGAAAGGGCTCAACGTAGGAGAAGTAGCCGATTTGCTCGGATTTGAGTATCCGCACCATTTCAGCCGCCTGTTCAAGAAAGTGACTGGCATTACGCCGACAGAGTTTCTTAAGTTTGAGCCCTAAAAAAAGCAGCGACAGTCGGGAAGACTGCCGCCTGCCTTACGTTCCCGCTTACGCCTTTACGGTAGCACGGATTTGCGCCGGGCCTCGTAATACGCGTGCCGTTTGGGATTCTCCGGGAACCAGCCGCGCAGAACCCGCTTTTCCTGCAGGAACATTTCGCCGATGCCCCAGAAGCAGCAGAAGGCGAAGCCGCCGATGATGATGGAGAGGATATCGTTGCCGATAAAAAGGGACAGTGCCGAAAACGCGAGGCCTGCCACCAGCCAAACCCACCAGCTCTGTTTTCCCCATTGATATTCCATCTTGATTACGAGCGGATGGCAGATGCCGATGCTCAGGAATACCGCGGCTCCTATGATGATACCGTTGAAATTCATATAATTATAATTTGCCGATGCAAAGATCGGCAAAAACGATGGACTTTTTTAGGACGATAAGGACCGGAATTAGGATTAATAGGTTACAGCAGTGCCTGGATCTCCGATTCCAGTTCCTGCGGCGTCACAACCGGCTCGAAACGGGCCACTACCCTGCCCTTGCGGTCTATCAGGAACTTGGTGAAGTTCCACTTGATATCCGGGTTGGAAGCATATCCAGGGTCGTTCCTGGAGAGCATTCCGTCCATGAATTTACCCGTCTCACTGTCTCCGAATCCGGCAAACGGCTTCTCTGAGTACAGCCACTTGAATACCTCGTTGGCATGCTCACCGTTTACATCGGACTTGGCCATGAGCGGGAAGGTGACGCCGTGGTTGATGCGGCAGAACTCCTCTATCTCCTCGTTGGTACCAGGCTCCTGGTGGCCGAACTGGTCACAAGGGAAGCCGATGACGCAGAATCCCTCCGGAGCATACTTCTGATAGAGCATCTCCAGTCCGTCGTATTGCGGCGTGAAACCGCATTTGGAAGCGGTATTGACAATTAAGAGAACCTGACCCTTGTATTGGGAAAAGTTCAATTCCTCGCCATTGTTGGATTCGGCGGTAAAGTTGTAAATGGTATTGGTGCTGTTGGTGCAGCAGATGGCGCAAAGGGCGGCCAGGATGGCAAATAACTTCTTCATGGATGCGAAGTTACAGATAATTAGACGCTTTTCCAAATTAATCCTAAACAAGGACAGACATTCTTGTTTTCAAAAAAAATAGCCATCTTTGCAGTAAGATGCTCGCACTGTTGGTTTCATGGCTTCTGGCCCTTCCTTTCACCACGCCCAAGTATGAGGTGACGGTGAAACGGGATGTGCCCTATGCTACGGTGCAGGGCTATTATTCCCATACGCCGGTGGGCGACCGGAAGGCCATAAGAAATCTGCTTTTCCACTCCGGAAGCATGAAACCCATTACCTTGGAGATGGACATCTACCTGCCGGAGGGAGATATGCAGGAGACCCGGCCTCTGCTTCTGATGATGCACGGAGGGTCTTTCTTCATCGGCAACAAGGAAGAACTTGGGCAAGCCGCCTGGTGCCGGTATTTTGCCTCGCTGGGCTATGTGGCGGCGTCCATCAACTACCGTCTGGGCTTTCACCCGCTGAAAAAGGAGGTACGGGAGGCCGAAATGCGTGCGCTGGAGGATGCCGATGCCGCCCTGGCATACCTGCTGGGTCGGGAAGACCTGCACATCAACCCGCAGCAGGTCTTTCTTGCCGGAACCAGCGCGGGGGCCATTACGGCCCTGAATATGGCCTATCGGCCCGATCCCGTGAGTTCTTACCGCATCTGTGCCGTTGCCAACCTCTGGGGCGCCGTTCACAGCCTTTCCGTCCTGGAACGGGCGTCTGTGCCCATCCTCTCCTTCCAGTCGGTTGAGGATCCCATTCTCCCCTATGAAGAGGGCTATCCGCTAAACAAAAGATTCAAGCACATTTCGGACTACTATTACGGGACACATGCTATCCATGAGAAAGCTGTCTCCCTGGGAATTCCCGCCGAGCACCATCCCTGCCCCGAACCCCGGCATGCCCTGCATCTGGATGAGAACTTTTCATTTACGCCCCGCTTTGTGGAAATCCGGGACGCCATGGCCGCCTTTTTTGCAACTTTTCTTCAAGACTCTTTATAAGTAGAAGTTTTTCTTTATCTTTGCCTTATGAAAAAGATACTTTACCTCATTTCCATCGTGCTGCTTCCCTTTGCGTTCGCTTGCGGCAGCACCAACCGCCAGAGTCAGGCTGCCCAGGGAGAGAACGCCGTCAGCGCCCCTGCGGCTCCCAAAGCCACTGTATATTTCACTTCAGCTATCAGCCCGGAGGGCCTGGTGGCCATCTACAAGGCCCTGGGTGTCCCCGCCACCGGACGCGTTGCCGTGAAAATCTCCACGGGAGAATCGGCCGAAAGCAATTACCTCCGTCCGGAGTTGATCGCCAATCTGGTGCATGAGGTGAAAGGTACGCTGGTGGAATGCAATACGGCCTACGGCGGCAACCGCACCAAGACGGAGGACCACCGCAAGGCCATTGCCGAACGGGGCTTCGAGAAAGTGGCGCCGGTGGACATCATGGATGCCGATGGAGAAATGCAGATTCCGGTACAGGATACCAGGCACATCAAATACGATATCGTGGGTACACACCTGCAGAACTACGATTTCATGGTGAACCTGGCCCATTTCAAAGGGCATGCCATGGGTGGTTTCGGCGGAGTGCTCAAGAACCAGAGCATAGGAGTGGCTTCCACTTCCGGCAAGCTCTATATCCATTCGGCCGGCCGTAGCACCACCCGATGGATCTCCAACGACCAGGACGGCTTCCTGGAGAGCATGGCGGCGGCGGCCCAGGGCGTCCATGACTACTTCAAGCAGGAAGGCCGGAACATCATCTACATCAATGTGATGAACAACATGTCCGTGGACTGCGACTGCGACGGCCATCCGGCCAAGCCCCGTCTCAAGGACATCGGCATCCTGGCTTCAACGGATCCGGTGGCCCTGGACAAGGCCTGCACGGATTTGGTATTCAATCATGTGGATTCCGCAGGTGACGATGCCAAGCCGCTCCAGCAGCGCATCAACCGCCAGCACGGCCTGCACATCCTGGACTATGCAGCCGGCCTGGGCCTGGGAAGCCTGGAATACGAAATCATAGATATAGACAAGCAGTAAGACAACCTACTGCTTTTTTTTATTTCCCACAGTATCGGCCTGCAAACAGGATGGTACCTCTGCCGGTTTCGGTAATGAGATACAGGAAGGGACGGTTTGCGTGGAAGACCACGTTATTGGGTACCGATGTGGTTCCTACTGCCCCGATGGTTATTGCGGCTGCTTCGGTCCCTTCTTCATCCACCTTGATTATAGCATCCTGCTGGACCAGGCTCAGGCAAAGGGCATATTCCGACATGGCTTTGAAGTTGGCTTTTTCCGGATCAAAAGCGGTGGACATGCCCATGGCGGAAAGGATATCGTTTAAATTGATACAGGAGTTAGTCTCAAACCTGGGGAGCCACAGATCCGCATCGCAAAGAACCATGTGCGACAAAAACTCATTCCAGGAGGCTCCGTTTAACGTTGCTGTCACATCTGAAAGCGTCTTTCCTTCGGAGGGAAGAATGACCGTCATGGCGTAGGCTCCTTTACCGTAAAAGAGCCTGATTGCGCTGAAGGTGTCGTTTTCCTGATACAGGAGCTCTTCTGCCGTCTTTTTCATCATCGGGACCTTGATCGTTTTGCCGGATTCCAGGGTAAACGTCTCATCTTTCGTATCCTCCTTGGAGAAGGGGCTGGACCAAAGACCCTTGAAATACAGCGCATTCATGAGGATGGCCAGCATATCGGGGTTCACATTCGGGTCAATATCATTTATGAGCCCGTTCGTATGGTCCGAGCACCATTCGTTGATAATCTTTGCAGAGCCTTTCTTGTCGGAGAAATCCAGGTTGAACACATCGGCATCAAAGTATTGGCTGACGGTTTTCTTATAACTGTCGTGCAACTGATATTGCTGATTGAGGGCAATGGCGTTGGCCAGGGACAGCTGGGTTTTCTTATCCAATTGGGGCAGTTGCTGCATCATGGCCTGGCAGTACTCGTTTACGGCATCCGTCTCTCCTTTACCATAACCCAGTACCTGGCATATCTCATCGGCCGTCTGGCCCTGAGCACCGTTCAGGAGCATTCCCAGCAGGATCTGCAGGCTGAGCGGCGAAATGATAAAGTTCCCTTTCACTTCCGGATCCGTGTTCACACGATTAAAAAAGTTCAAGGCGAAACTGTTGCCTTCCCGGATGAATTCGTTGGATTTGACAGGCAGATCCAGTGTCTTCAAGATGTACTCCTCGCTTATGTTAAGCGTATCCGGATCAATAATCTCGATTAATCCCACATTAAAGGTGAAATTGACAGGTTCATAGCTGCCGTAATGGAAATTGTATTGTTTCCCTTTTTCCAGGCCCTTGATTATCGTGGACATACTCTGGACAAGGCAAACACAATTTGCCACCGGACCGTCCTTCTCATAGAAACTGCAGTGGATGTCATCCCCTTCAACGGAAACATGGCAACCTATCCCATTGTTTTTGATGGAGCAGTTCATATACATGTTTGTACAGGTGACAAGCAGTCCTCCATCCTTGTATTTGAGCGTGAGCAGAGGAGGATTGTCATCGTCGAGAGCCGATTTTGTGGCAGTGGCGCATCCCGTATGTACAACCTCTCCCTCTTGGAGATTACCAGGATTGTCCAGGGTGTTGCATCCTGCAAGAACCGTAAGGACCATCAGTAGTAAGAATGTCTTTTTCATATAAACTGTAATTTAATTGCCAAAATTGATTCTGATTCCCGTTGCCACGGTGAAAACAAGGGGATGTGTCCGACGGTAGGTGTCCAGTTTCCACTCCGCCGAAGGAATCCTCCAGCTGAGTTCCGGTTCCAGGTACAGGCCGATCCGGCTGGAGATATTGAGTTGAAGGCCTGCTGCACCCAGCAGAGAAAGGCCCAGGCCGTCCCGTTGGAGTTTCCTTCCTCCGAGCGTGGCACCCAGGCACAGTTCCGCCTCCATGCCGGCGCCCGCATAGACATCCAGCCATCTGTTGGAGGCGAAGGTCCAGTCCAGGCGGGCGGGAACGCCCAGGTAGTGCGCATATTGCGTCTTTTCCCCGGAAAGGGAATAAGCGAATCGGGAGATGTATAAGGCGTATTGGAGCCCCGTTGTCACACTCAGCCTTTCCGTGAGGGGTATCCTGGCCGATAATCCTGCAGTAATGGGCAGATAATGGGTATAGTCTCCCGACAATACATCTATGGGCTGATTCTCTTGAGTGGGATCTTCAGTGGCTATGGGATTGTCAACAGGATCATCAACGGATGCGGGATCCGAAGAGCCATAGTTTTCTGTCGGAGGGTAACTGTCTTGACCGGAGGCACCACCAAAAAAGCACTCGATGCCGTGCCCATTGCCAACAGCATTGGTATTATTTCCGTTTTCTTGGCTTGGAATGGGGTCATTTATGGAATCAATATTGGGAATATAAGTGCCACCTCTTGTCAGAGGTGTCATTAAGGCTGCCAGCAGGCCGTTTCCGGCCACTATGCCAGCCGCCGGAGCTATTTTCAGGTTTAGTTTTCTCCCTTTTGAAGAAGCAGGGATAAAAGGTGAGGATACAAACGGGTCCAGGGCTTCTTCCACCAGCTCAGCGTGTTCAACAGGCGTTTCCGGAGCCATCTCTTCAAATACTTCCGGTTCACTGATCACCTCGTTCCCTGTTGTCTGCTCCTGCTCGGATGCTGGCTGGACAGGCTGCCGTTTAGCAAAGCGGGCAACTGCTTCCTGGACTTTTTCGGGCTCTTCCATCACAACGGTATCTGCCGCTGCGGCCACCACAGGGGCGGCGGGCTGCCGTACAATCTGTATGACAGGCTCCGGCGCGGAGGGCCGATGAAGAAACAGCACAGCGGCAAGGCCGGCTGCAACGGCGGCGGCAGGGAGCCAGAGCCATTTCCGGGAAGCATGGGTGACCGTGGCGGAGGAGCCGCGGCGCGCGTGGAAATCGGCCAGGCTTCCCTCCGGGAGGGCACTTTCGTACCCTTCCAGTTTGTCCTTGACTATGTCTTCCCACTTTTTCATGTTTCCTCCAAAAATTGTTTAATCTTTTCTTTCAGTTCCTTTCTGGCCTTTGCCAGCATACTGGCCGATCCCTTTTCGCTGATTCCCAGCATATCGGCAATCTCCCCGTGCGAGTACCCGTCCAGGCAATACAGGTTGAAAACGGCCCTTCTGGTATCCGGCAATGCCGATATCCACTCCAGGAGCTTTTCCTGCGGCACCGTCTCCATCTGCTGCTCCGTTGGTTCCGGGAGCGTGTCCTGGAACCATGGCTCCAGGGAAACCATACGCCACCTGTGCCTTTTTATCTGGTTGATGGCTTTGTTGATGGCAATCCGGCTTATCCATCCCTGCAGGGAACCATTCCCAAGGTATTGGAAGGTCCGGATCCTGTCCAG
>JAEEQF010000159.1 GCA_016285175.1 Bacteroidales bacterium | reverse complement strand
TGCATCCGCTAAACGAAGACCCGGTTTTTGGCAAAGAGGGCCCGGAAATCCCGGGGCGTATAGCCGCGGTGTTTCTTGAAGGAGCGGTTGAAATTGGAGAGGTTGTTGAAGCCGCAGGCGTAACAGATTTCCGACACGGAGGTAGAGGTGTCCACCAGCATCCGCGCAGCCTTTCCCAGGCGGACGTCGATGATGAAATCCATCACGCTCCGGTTGGTATGCTGCTTGAAAAAACGGCTGAAGGCCGATGGGGTCATTCCCACCAGGCCGGCCAGGGTTTCCAGACGCAGTTCATCCGTGTAATTATTTACTATATAATCCTTTACCTTGTTAACGCGCCGGCTCTCCCTATCTTGGTCCGACTGGGCGAAAGCGCTGGAAGCCAGGGTCCTGGCCCCCTTGTCCTGGGACAGCTCATACAGGATCTTGAGCATGTTGAGGAACTGGTCGAAACGTTCTTCCAACGAGGGGAGCGTATCCAGCAGGTTATAGACTTTGGCAATGGTGGTCATGGAAAAAGTGACCCCCAGGCGGGCATCGGCGAACATCTTCCGGATATCGGAGAACTGGTTGCGGCGCAGCAGCCTTTCGTCCAGCAGCGTGTCCGAGAACTGGATGGTGATTTCCCGCATGTCCTTGTTGGCATTGGAACCCTGCTCCCAGGCATGCTCCAGACCGTCCCCGGTTATGAGGGTGAGTTCGAAATCCCCTATCTCCTCAATGCTGTCCCCCACCACGCGGCGAACCCCCTTCCCATGTTCTATGAAATTGAGTTCAAATTCTTTATGTGAGTGGATGGGATATACAAACTCACTTTTGTAGCGCTCCACGATGTAAAAACAGTCGCGGTCCGAAATGGGGGTTATTTCCCTAAGAACCTTGCTCATGGCTTCCGAATAAAACTGATACAAATATACAGAAATTAATCAAATCTCATACTATTGATGCAAATTTTGATACTATTTTTGCACATTCCAGAGCTACGAGGCCGGCCTCCCCATAAGTGATTATTGCAAGAGTGAGAAAAATGCCGTAAATTGGTGCTCCAAATGAAAACCAGAATAACCACATCGGCATTTGCACCTGGAAAAGGAGCAGTGGCAGAATACCATGTCATGGTTTCCGTGACAGACCCTTCGTTAAGCTATGAAGAGCAGCTGGACGCCGTCCTGGAGGCCTGTAAGGAAGCTTCCAGGGGCCGTACCGTCCATTTTCGCCGCTTTTTCCTAAGCGACGCCGCCAACCAGTTTCCCCTTCTCCGCGAAGCCCTGGCGGCCCAGCCGCAAGTACCCACTTCCATAGTCCAGCAAGCGCCGCTGGATGGGACGCGGATAGCCCTCTGGATGTATTGCACGGATCCTTTCGAGGCCCCCCGCGGCATTCCCACACACAACGGATACGCCCATCACTGGAGCGCCTCCCTGGTATGTCCGGGCCGGGATTCCCGGGAACAGATGTCCGGCATCTTCCAGAAGCTGGAACAGCAGCTGCAGGGCCTCTCCATAGCGTCGGACACCGTCCGTACCTGGATTTTCGTAAGGGATGTGGATGTGAATTACGCCGGTGTGGTGGAAGGCCGGAAAGACTATTTCAACCAAATCGGCCTCACGGCGGATACGCATTATATCGCCAGCACCGGCATTGAAGGGCGCGCTCCCCACTGCCGGAACCTGGTGGAGATGGACGCGTACAGCGTAAAAGGTCTCCGGAAAGGCCAGACAGATTATCTGTATGCTCCGGAAAACCTCAGTCCCACGGCCCTCTACGGCGTCACCTTCGAACGGGGAACCGCCATTTCCTACGGAGACCGCAAGCACGTCTTCATCAGCGGAACGGCCAGCATAGACAAGAAAGGAAAGGTCCTGCACGCGGGCGATCCTGCCGCCCAGGCCGGCCGGATGCTGGATAACATAGAGGCGCTGCTTCATGAGGCGGGCGCGGAGCTCGGGGACATCGGCATGGCCATCGTGTACCTGCGGGATCCGGCCGATGAGCCCGTGGCAAGACGCGTGGTAGAAGCGCGCTGTCCCTCCCTCAACGCCCTGTACGTACTGGGGCCAGTATGCCGCCCTTCCTGGCTGGTGGAAATGGAATGCATAGCCCTCATACCTCAAGAAAACCCTTCCTTCCCTAAATTCTAAGACCATGAAAAGACTCTGCCTCCTGACAGCCATGCTGCTTGTCGCCCTGGCGCCCTCCCGGGCCGGGGAAGTGAAAAAGACCGTAATAGCCGTGGAAACGGAAAACAGCGCCCTGGTGTTCCTGGTCCAGGAAAACGGCCAGGTGCACACCCTGCATTACGGTGCCCGCGTGGGAGACCCCCGGCAGTTCCTGGGAGCCGCCTTGGGGACGGAAGACTATAACAGTGTGGCCGGCCTGGCATACCCCGCCACCGGCGGCCGGTATATCGGCGAACCCGCCCTTCACGTGAAATATGCCGACGGAACCCACAACACGGAGCTCCGTTATTCCGGCCACAGCGTCACCTCCCGGGAAGGCTGCACCACCACGGCCATCGGCCTGGAGGACGCCCTCACCGGACTCAAGGTGAAACTGGTATACGACGCCTACCTGCGGGAGAATGTCATCGTAACCCACAGCGAAATCCAGAATGGCGGGAAAAAGCCGGTGCAGCTGCTCAATTACGCCTCCGGCTCACTGTACATAGACGCCGATGACTACCTCCTCACCCACTTCCATGGAGCCTGGGCGGCCGACATGCAGCTGGAGCACGAATGGCTGGGCCACGACATGAAGGTGATTGAAAGCCGCAGGGGCACGCAGGCCACCCAGGGCAACAACCCTTCGTTCCTGCTCAGTCTGGGTACCCGGGAGTTCCGGGAAACGCAGGGCGAGGTAATCGCCGGCGCCCTGGCCTGGAGCGGCAACTTCCGCCTCAGCTTCGAGCGGGACGATGCCCACCGGCTCAACGTCCTGGCCGGCATCAGTCCCCATGCATCGGCCTATCCGCTGGCCGCGGGAGCCACTTTTGTAACCCCGGATTTCATCTATACCTGGTCGGCCGAAGGGGCGGGCGGCGCTTCCCGGAACCTCCACCGCTGGGCAAGGAAATACAGTGTCTATGACGGCGGAACGGTGAATCCCACCCTCCTTAACAGCTGGGAAGGGGCCTACTTCAACTTTACCACGGAGACCCTCCTGAGGATGATGGACGACGCAGCCGGCATGGGCCTGGAGATGTTTGTCCTGGACGACGGCTGGTTTGGGAACGAGTTCCCGCGCAACGGAGACAATGCGGGTCTGGGAGACTGGGAGGTGAACGTGTCCAAGCTACCGGAAGGAATTGAGTATCTGGCCCGATATGCCCACGACAAGGGGCTCCGCTTCGGTATCTGGATAGAGCCGGAAATGGTGAACCCCAACTCCAACCTGGCCCATGCGCACCCGGAATGGGTGGTGCAGAGCCCGGGACGGGAACTTTATCAGGGCCGCAACCAATGGGTGCTGGACCTTTCCAATCCGGCCGTGGAAGACTTTGTCTTCGGCATCTTTGACCGCACCATGCAGCTGGCCCCGGGCATCGACTACATAAAATGGGACTGCAACCGGGTAATCCAGAGCTTTGGCAGCACGTACCTGGGAACCGGCCA
>JAEEQF010000003.1 GCA_016285175.1 Bacteroidales bacterium | reverse complement strand
GATTTCCTGGAAAAGTACCTGGACGTGGCCGTAAACGCCGGCACGCTCCGCCTCACCCTCAAGGATCTGCCCCGTTCGGTCCAGCAATCCCGTAAATACAGGAACGGTGCGGTCCTCAGGGCCACCGTCCATATGCCCCGGCTCACCAGGCTTTCCCTGAGCGGAGCCTCCAAATACTGGCAGGAAGGCCGTTTCTCGCTTTCCGAAGAGGAAGAATTCCGGATGGAGATTTCCGGCGCTTCGGTAGCCGAAAACGTGGCTGTGGATGCTTACAAGGCCCGTCTGGGCATGAGCGGCGCTTCCAAGTGCAACAGCTTTGAAGGCAGCTTCTATCAGGCCCGGATCAATCTTTCGGGCGCCTCCAGAGGTTCCTTCGACATCAAAGCCGAAGACTGGGATGTAGTCCTTTCCGGATCGGCCAATGTAGACCTGAGGGGTCCTTCGTGCAGGACCCTGGATATTGAGTCTTCCGGTGCCTCCAAGGCCGATGTGGCCGTCCTTTCCGACGCCCTGCAGTATGAGGGCAGCGGCTCTTCGGACCTGCACGCCCTGGACGCCCCCACCCGGAAAGCCAAGATAGAGATCTCCGGCGCCTCATCGGCCCGTGTTGCAGTAAGGGAAAGCCTTGAAGTGGAGGCCTCCGGCGCATCTACCTGCCGCTACAAAGCTGTGGACAATGCTGCGCTTAAGACCAAATTCGACGTCTCCCGCGGCTCCAGGGTAGTTTCGCTGTAAGTTTCTCATAAACGGCAGCCCAGCACAAGATGCCCTTCGGTCCGGGCGTTGGAAAAGCTAAGCTGGGAAATAGTGCCGTAGGTGGCGCCCCTTATGGTAAAATTGGCTCCGTAAAACCATTTTCCCTTCCAGTGAAGGGCCGAAAATTGGAATATACCCACCCAGTCCGGGAAGGTGTTTTTCATCAGATACTCATCTGTCTTGGTGTACCACTTGTTATAACTGAGCACAGAAAGGTTGGCCATTACGGAAAAATGGAGCAACCAGTTGCTGGACGTAATGAAGTTATGGGCATAGCCACCGCCCACAGCCAGGATGTTGGTCATCAGCCTCATCTCCTCCGCCCCCTGATAACTGTTCCCTTCAAAGCGGGTTAGCCCGTTGCGGAGGGACAGGCTCAGGATGGGACTGCCGGCACTCCGTTTCTGGACCTGCATCATACTGAAGGGGGCGGCAAAGGAGAATTTGTCCCCGTTAAAGACATACCAGGCATCGAAGTCCCCGATCAGGTCTACATTGGAACCGCCACGGGGAATGGCTGTCCGGACGGAATCCGGGTAGGAGATTATCTGGCCGGCATAGGAATCCGAGTAGCGGAAGGTGGCCGCCATGCCAAACTTGTTCCCGTAAAAGGAGATGGAATACGCCTGGTCGTTGTTTTTGAACCGCGGGAAGAACCAACCCGGATTCACCGACACACCCAGCTCCAGCCAGCGCCAGGCCACGGAAAAGCCCTGGGAGTATGTGGGAGCAGAATTCAATATGGTGTCAAAGCCCGCTTCATCGTCCTGATGCGAGATACCCAGGGTATTCCAGGACATATTGGAAGAAGTCTTGAGCGTCCAGCGCTCATCCGGAATATGGATGTATGCCGTATCCACGCCCGCCTTGTGCTGGCTCCTGTACATACGGGCATCCATCCTCCTGAGCAAATTGGCCGATGAAGTGTCCGGCACCTCCTGGGCAACCCCCAGCAACACCGGGAACAACAACAGCAACGCCAGCAGTATCTTCTTCATAATGAAGGAGCAGGTTTTGTACCCCCTAGGCGTTGTCTTCTGCCAACGCTTTCTGGTAGCATTCCCGGCAGAGAGGCTCGTAAGTGTCCTTCTCTCCCAGCACCACCAGTTTCTTGGAGGCCGAAAGCCGATGGGAATGGTTGGCCAGGGCGCCGCAGCGGACGCAGATGGCATGCACCTTCTGCACGTCTTCCGCAATGGCCATGAGGCCCGGCATGGGGCCGAAGGGCTTGCCCAGATAGTCCGTGTCCAGGCCGGCGATGATAACGCGGATACCGCGCCTGTTGGCCAGTTCCTGGACAACCTCGATGATGCTTTCGTCAAAGAACTGGGCTTCGTCAATGCCCACCACCTGCACGTCCGGATCTACCTGGAGCATGCGGGAGGGCGATTTGATGGGGGTGCAGGAAATGCTGTGGGAATCGTGTGACACCACGTCCAGTTCTGAGTAACGCGTGTCTATGGTGGGCTTGAATGTGGCTATCTTCTGCTTGGCGAACTGGGCCCTTTTGAGCCTTCTGATTAGCTCTTCCGTTTTACCGGAGAACATGGAGCCGCAAATAACCTCGATGCAGCCCGCTTTTTTTGCATTTTCCAAAAACATTTCCGTATCTTTGTTAGTGTTGACTACAAATTTAGTCATTTATGGAAAAAAGTCAAACAGATTTTGTGCAAGAATGCCTTGCCGAAATAGCCACCCTTAAAGATAGGATCGCCGCCCTGGAAGAGAAGCTGGAAAGTTTCCCCCTGGATGAACCCCAGGAGGTGGAAACGGCCCCGGAAGATGTTCCGGAGGACGCGCCCGTGGATTTCACGGATATGGATATGACGGAGGAGCTTACGGCCGATAATCCGGAAGGTACAGCTGTATCCACCTCCGCGAATAATAAGGCCGATGCTACGGAGGATACACCTGTACCTTCCGGAGTTTCCGATTCCACTTCCACTTCCGTTTCCGCTCCCGATGAGACAGCCGGCCTGCATTGGCGTACGGACAAGCCGGGCCTCCGGGTCAAGAACATCCGCAGCGGCATTTCGCTGTACGACAGGGCCCTTTTCATCGGCACGCTGTTCAAGGAAGACTTTTCCCTGTACGAGAACACCATCCGGGACCTGAATGAATTCGTGTCCCTGGACCAGGCTGTGGACTATATCCGCACGCATTTCCCGAACTGGGACCTGCATTCGGACGTAGTGTACAACTTCATGATGTCCATCCGTAAAAAACTGGGCTGATGGCGGGGAAACTCTATATTGTCCCCACGCCGGTGGGTAACCTGGAGGACATGAGCTTCCGGGCGGTGAAGGTGCTTCAGGAGGCCGATCTGATCCTGGCCGAGGACACCCGCACCAGCAGCGTCCTGCTCAAGCATTATGACATCCACCGGCCGCTCCAGAGCCACCACAAATTCAACGAGCACCAGACTGTGCAGCTGGTGAAGGAACGCATCCTGGCGGGGCTTAATGTTGCGCTCATTTCGGATGCAGGCACTCCCGGAATCTCGGACCCGGGCTTTCTGCTGGCCCGCACCTGTGCCGATGAAGGCATCGAGGTCCAGACGCTTCCGGGCGCCACAGCCTGCATTCCCGCCATCGTCTCCTCCGGACTTCCCTGCGACCGTTTCTGCTTCGAGGGTTTCCTGCCCCAGAAAAAAGGCCGGCAGACGCTCCTGCAGCAGCTGGCAACGGAAACCCGGACCATGGTCTTTTATGAATCTCCCTACCGGCTGGTTAAAACCCTGGAGCAGATGGCGGCCTTCTTCGGGGAGGAGCGGCGCTGCTCCGTGGCCCGGGAAATCTCCAAAGTGCACGAAGAGCACCGCCGGGGCACGCTCCGGGAAGTGTCGGCCTGGTTCCGGGAGCACGAGCCCAAGGGGGAAATTGTACTAGTAGTTGCCGGCGCGGAGCCGGTGAAAGCGGAAAAGAAGAAGCGGTATGCAAGAGGGGAAGAAGAAGGGGAAGAGTAAACTCAAGGGCAGTTTTGTCACGGGCGCCATAGCCCTGGTATTCCTCATTATCGGTTACGAAGTGGCCTTGTTTGTCCACAGGGCCGCGGTTACGCGCATAGAAGCCAACCGGGACCATCCGGATACCGTGTATATCATCCAGAACATGCCTTCAGGAGAAGTCTCCTCCGAAGCATCGGCCTTCTTTTTAGCGGAGGAGGAGACTTCTCCTGAAGGCCCATCTGCAAAACCAATTGCTACGGAGGAGGCTTCTTCCTCCGGCTCTGCATCTGCATTCCGCAGGAATGCGCCGCACAGTGCCGGGGTGCGGAAGGTGCGGGAGCAGACGCGGCGGGTGGAGAGTTTCCGCTTCAATCCCAATACCGTAAGCGTGGAGGACTTGCAGCGGCTGGGCTTCAGCGAGAAGCAGGCGCAGGCCATCGACCATTATCGGCAGAAGGGCGGACGCTTCCGCCGCAAGGCCGATTTTGCCAAGTCCTATGTGGTGGCGGACAGCGTCTTTGCGCGGCTGGAGCCTTTCATCGACCTGCCCAGGCTGGACATCAACAAGGCCGACAGCAGCGCTCTCCTGGCCCTGCCGGGTATCGGCCCGTGGTATGCGGGGAAGATTGTTTCTTACAGGGAAGAGCTGGGAGGTTTCTCCTATCCGGAACAGCTGCTGGATATTTACCGTTTCGACCGGGAGAAATACGACGGTCTCAGCGACCTTATCACCTGTTCTGAGCCGGATCCTTTCCCAATCTGGACGCTTCCGGAGGAGGATCTGGCCCGGCATCCCTATATCTCCAAGGAGGAGGCGCACGGCATTGTCCTGTACCGGACGCACCAGCCCCGGGAAACCTGGACGGTGGAGGGGCTGAAAAAAGCCGGCGTGCTCTCTGAGGAACACGCCGGAAAACTCTCAAAATGCCGGATAGCGGAATAAGTCACGTTTTTGCCCTTTTTCTTGACTTTGTTCGTCAGCACTGTCAATCTTGGTCACGTTTTAGGCCTAAAACGTGACTTTGATCGTCAGGGGCGCCAATTCAGGGTCTGTTATAGGACGGTGAGGATGGATGTCTGGATGTCGCGGCAGTTGGGGCCGATCATGATTTCAAACTCTCCGGGCTCGCAGACCCAGTCCAATTCATGATTGTAGAAAGACAGTTCTTCGGCCGTTAGGGTGAATTCCACCTTCACGGATTCGCCGGCAGCAATATGCACTTTCCTAAAGCCTTTGAGTTCCTGTACCGGGCGGGTGGAGGAGGCATAGATATCGTGGATATAGAGCTGCACTACCTCGTCCCCGTCTCGGCTTCCGGTATTGGAAACGGTCACAGATGCGGTTACAGAGCCGCCCAGGGGCATTTCCGTGGCGCTGAGCTCCATCGGTCCATATTCGTACGTGGTGTAGGACAGACCGTAGCCGAAGGGGTACAGCGGGCCGTTAAGTTCGTCCATATAGCAGCTGGTGAACTTCCGGTAAGGCTCGTAATCCGGGTGCGGACGGCCGGTATTCTTGTGGTTGTAATAAAGCGGTAACTGCCCCACGCTGCGCGGGAAGGAGGTGGTGAGTTTGGCCGATGGATTCGCATCGCCAAAAAGAACATCGGCTACGGCGCGGCCGCCTTCGGAGCCCTGGGACCAGACATTGAGGATGGCATTCATGTTCTCCTCTTCCCACCCCAGCGTGAGCGGACGGCCGGTTACCAGTACCATAACAACGGGCTTTCCGGTAGCTTTCAACGCCTTTAACAGCTCCTGCTGCGCATCGGGAATGGAGATGTCAGTGCGGGAAGCACCTTCTCCGTTCATGGTGGAAATCTCTCCCACACAGGCAATTACCACATCGGCCCGGCGGGCATTGGAGACGGCCTCGGCTATGAGTTGCTGCTGGGAAACGGTGTGGATGGCGGGGGCCTTGAAACCGGGCATGAACATCCTCATCATCCCGAAGCGGATTCCTTCTTCCAAGTCTTTGTCTTTCATGAGCCAGCTGCCCTCGGCATAGGTGGCGGGGGTCACTTCGGCAATTCCGTCAAAGAGCGTGAAGCACTCCGAATTGTGGCTGGAGGTGGCCCACATGCCGGCCATGGACGTGGCATCTTTAGCCAGCGGCCCCACGACGGCAACACGGGTTCCTTTCTTTAGCGGAAGGACTCCATCGTTTTTCAGGAGGACCTGGCACTCGTGGGATACTTCACGGGCAAATGCCAGATTCTCAGGCGTGTACACATCCGTGGCGGCGCGATCCGGATTCAGATATCTGAAGGGGTCTTCAAACAGGCCCAGCTTGTATTTGGCTTCCAGGATGCGACGGCAGGCGCGGTCTATATCGGCCTCTGAAACACGTCCCTCCGCCAGGGATTTTTTGAGCGTTCCCACAAAACCGTCGGAGTTCATGTCCATGTCCAAACCGGCCTGGAGGGAACGGGCGCTCACTTCCTGCAGGTCACCGATGCCGTGTGCCACTTCTTCCAAGATGGCGGTGGCGTCGCTCACGATGAATCCGTCAAAGCCCCAGTCCTTACGGAGTAACTCGTCCATCAGATAGGGATTCATGGTGGCGGGAATGCCCTCGAACTCATTGAAGGAACTCATATAGCTGCCGGCACCCGCATAAGCGGCCTGCTGATACGGACGCAAATAGCCATTAAGAGCCTCCTGGCGGCTCAGGAATACGGAATTGTAGTCCCTTCCGGCCTCTGCTCCGCCATACAGGGCATAGTGCTTCACGCAGGTCATCACCTCATCATCGGCATATTCGGCATCCCTGCCCTGATAGCCGTATACCATGGCCTTGGCAATCTCTCCGCCCAGGAAGGGATCCTCACCGCCGCCTTCCGCAATTCGGCCCCAACGGGCGTCCCGGCAGATGTCCACCATGGGACTGAACACCCAGTTGATGCCCTTGGCCGATGCCTCCGTGGCAGCCACACGGGCGGTCTTTTCAATGAGCTCCATGTTCCAGGAGGTGGAAAGGGCCAGGGGGATGGGGAAAACGGTTTCGCAGCCGTGGATCACATCCATGCCCGTAATGAGCGGAATGCCGGCGCCGGACTCCAGCGCAATCTCCTGGATCTTGCGGAGATACTCCACGTCCCCACTGCCATACAGCCCGCCCAGTTCTCCGGCCTTGAGCAGCTTCACATTCTCATCCTCCTCCGTAACGCGGGCGGCGGAAATGAACCCAGATGCAGAATGAAGATTCAGCTGGCCGATTTTCTGTTCCAGCGTCATCCCGTCCATTAAACGGTTGATATAACGGTCCATTTCGGAATTTTGAGAGCAGCCGGCCAGAACGCACAGCGCGGCAAAGACAACAATGAGGCGTTTCATAATAATGTGGTTAGTGCTATCTGCAAATATACGCATTTATAACAATCTTAGTCACGTTTTGCACCCCATTCTTGACAAAGATTGGCGCCCCTTACGAGCAAAGTCACGTTTTGGGCCGAAAACGTGACCAAGATTGACAGTGCAGACGAACTAAGTCATGAAATAGCCCCCAAACGTGACTTAGAGCGTAAAGGCGAGGGCTGGTCAGTCACTTGATAATACCATAATCTTTGGAGCGGATGGCTTGGGAGATGGTTAGTTCGGAAAGATACAGTGCTTGAGAGAGCTGGCGAGGAGATAGCCCCAGCCTTTCATTCAGATTCACGGCAACAATGCATTTTTCCTCTCTGGAAAGGGATTTGAAAAGCCGTCCAGGATAGGTGTTCCGGAGTTCTGTATTGGCAATCTCCCGGACTTCGTTCATGGAAAACTCAACTTCTTCTCCCAAAGACCGGGCTATCACAACCGCCGTTTCATATTCTTTTACCAGGCGGGTAAGGAATTCTTTTGGAGAGGCAAAGAGGCTCATCACTTCCTCCGCTTTTACAAAGTTGCGGGGGAGTACTCCCAGCACGGGATGGATTTCCCAGTCTGGTGGCAGGGATTTTTTGGAACCTATTAACGTTCGCACCCTGGCCTGGGATAGAGATGATACTTTGTCACCGAGGATTAATGTGGCCATGTCGTTAAAATACAGATAACTGCTGCCCCAACGATGCCCTCCGGGAGCACAGAAGCCTTTTTCGTAAGGATTTCTGGCTGTATAAATCACCTGGTCCCGCAGGTCGTTATCATCCAGAATGGGTCTCAGTTTGCAGCCGTAGTTGTCCGGTAGAGGCGGATAACCATTCTTGATCAATTGGTCAGAAATACGTCTTTTTATAAACGAAAAAACTTGCATGCATTGTTCACCCGTGGCGCGGAGAACATCGTGCAAATGATTGGGCATCAGTTCAAAAGCATAGGTTTCCACATTGTACTTGAGTGTAGAAAGAGCAATCCCGGCCATTCCCATCCTGCAATCTTCTTCCGAGTAGAAAAGTTTCCGGCCCTCCAGCCGGTCCAGACAGAGATGATAAAACCCCAGGGGATAATTATTGTATTCTTCACGTGTTGATCTGTTCATAATGTGGTCAATAAATAGGCAGCCATAGACCGTCTGGGAAGACGATCTTAGTTTCGTTTGGAGGCTGTAATGTTACTTTGTTCGTTGATAGTGACGCTCTTAGTCATGTTTTGGGTCTTAAACGTGACTAAGAATGTAGGTGCAGACGATCAAAGTCAAGAAAATGGGGCAAAACGTGACTTTGTTCGTCAGTACAGACAATCAAAGTCAAGAAAAAGGGCAAAAACGTGACTTAGACCGTCAAGAGAATCGTTCTTAGTCACGAATGGAGGGCCAGACGTGACTAAGATTGTAGAATAATGGGGTAGTGGAGGGTTAGTCCTGGACCTTGGCCATGGCCTCGCGGATTCTGGCCTCAATCTCTTCGGCCAGTTCCGGATTGTCCAGCATAAGCTTCTTGGTGGCTTCGCGGCCCTGGGCCAGCTTGGAATCGTTATACGAGAACCAGGAGCCGGACTTTTGGATGATGCCCAGTTCCACACCCAGGTCCACGATTTCCCCGCTGCGGGAAATGCCTTCCCCAAAGACGATATCGAATTCGGCCTTCTTGAAAGGCGGGGCCATCTTGTTCTTGACCACCTTTACGCGCACGTGGTTACCCAGGGCGTCTTCTCCGTCCTTGATCTGCGTGGTGCGGCGGATGTCCAGGCGCACGGAAGCGTAAAACTTGAGGGCATTGCCGCCGGTGGTGGTTTCCGGGTTGCCGAACATGATGCCGATCTTCTCACGCAGCTGGTTGATGAAGATGCAGCAGGTGTTGGTCTTTGAGATGTTGGCGGTGAGTTTGCGCAGGGCCTGGCTCATGAGGCGGGCCTGCAGGCCGACCTTGTTGTCTCCCATCTCTCCCTCAATCTCCGCCTTGGGCGTAAGGGCGGCCACGGAGTCTATGACCACAATATCCACGGCGCCGCTGCGGATGAGGTTGTCTGCGATTTCCAGGGCCTGCTCTCCGTTGTCCGGCTGGGAGATGAGGAGGGTGTCCAGGTTCACGCCCAGTGACTTGGCATAGCTGCGGTCGAAGGCGTGTTCCGCGTCTATGATGGCGGCGATGCCTCCGGCCTTCTGGGCCTCTGCGATGGCGTGGATGGCCAGGGTGGTTTTACCGGAACTCTCCGGGCCGTAGATCTCTATGATGCGGCCTTTGGGATATCCGCCGATGCCCAGGGCGTGGTCCAGGGAGATGGAACCGCTGGGAATAACCTGGGAAGCGTCCCATTCCGGCTGGTCTCCCAGCTTCATGATGGTGCCTTTCCCATAGTCTTTCTCAATTTTGTCGATGGTTGCCTGGAGGGCTTTCAGTTTGGCGGCGTTCACCTGTTCCTGAGTCATTTCTTCTGCTGCTTTTGCCATAATTGGTTTCTTTTAAAGTTTTGTGCGGGCATCCTGGACCGCAAGCACAAAGATAACTAAAAACTCTTCTAATATCAAATCTTTTCTGGGGACAAAATTAGGCCCACCTTGCGCCAAACTGTTGCTCATGGTCAAAAATAATAATCCGGATTGATTATTCCGGGGGAATTGTTTAATTTTGTAATATGAAACAACGTCTATTGGGAAAAACACCGGAAGAGCTCAGGGAGATTGCGCTGGCCGCCGGCCTGCCCGCCTTTGCCGGAAAGCAGATGGCGCAGTGGCTGTATGGGAAGCGGGTGCGCTCCGTGGAGGAGATGACCAACCTGTCCAAGGCCGGCCGGGAAGCGCTGGCGCGGGACTGGGAGGTGGGATACGCCGCCCCGGTGGAATGCCAGGAGTCCTCCGACGGGACAAAGAAATACCTGTTTGAGGCACAGGGCTTTTTCATTGAGGCGGTGATGATTCCGGACCAGGACCGAAAAACCCTTTGCGTGAGCTCCCAGGCCGGGTGCAAAATGGGCTGCAAGTTCTGTATGACGGGCCGGCAGGGTTTCCACGGCAACCTTTCCGCGGCCGATATCCTGAACCAGTTCTTTGCCATAGAGGAGGCCGGGGAACTGTCCAACGCCGTTTTCATGGGCATGGGGGAGCCGCTGGACAATTGGGAAGAGGTAAAGCGGGTCCTGGAGGTGCTCACCTCGCCCTGGGGGCTGGCGTGGAGTCCCAAGCGCATAACGCTTTCCACCATCGGCGTGCTTCCCAATCTCAGGAAATTCCTGGATGAAAGCCATTGCCACCTGGCCGTGAGCCTGCACAACCCTTTCCCGGAGGAGCGTCTGGAAATGATGCCCGTGCAGAAGGCCTGGCCCCTGGAAGACGTGGTGAACCTTATTAGGCAATACGACTTCACCGGCCAGCGGCGGGTGAGCTTTGAGTATACCGTCTTCGCTGGCTGGAACGACACAAAACGCCACGCCGACGCCCTGCTGCGCCTGCTCCAGGGCCTGGAGTGCCGGGTGAACCTGATCCGTTTCCACCAGATTCCGGATTTTCCGTTCGTTCCGGCCCCGCTGCCGCAGATGGAAGCGTTCCGGGACCGCCTGTCCCGGGGCGGGATCACCGCCACCATCCGGGCCTCCCGCGGGGAAGACATTTTTGCTGCATGCGGCCTGTTGGCTGGAAAACACAAAGGACTATGAAACGGCTTATAAGCTTTATATCGGCCTGTCTCTTCCTGGGCGTGAGCGCCCTGGCGCAGGACCGTTCCTCCTCCACTTTCGGCCTGGATCCCAAGGATGCCCAGGCGGTACGGAGCATCCAGGCCCGGATGGGCCAGATCCGCAGACACCGGCCCACCGTAGCCCTGGTCCTTTCCGGCGGCGGCGCCAAGGGAGCGGCTACCGTGGGAGCCCTCAAATTCATAGAACAGTATGATTTGCCCGTGGACATGGTGGTGGGCACCAGCATCGGCGGCCTGCTGGGCTCCCTGTACTCCCTGGGCTATGATGCGAACTATCTGGACAGCCTCATCCACAACATCAACTGGGAAATGGCCCTCAGCGACAAGGTGGACCGCAAATACGTCCCCTATTCCCATAGGCGCTATAAGGAGAAATTCCTGGTATCCATCCCTTTCTTTTACCGGACGGACGACTATAAGAACTTTGTCGCAGGAGATATGCCCTTCGCCACCAGCGAGGAGCGCATGCTCCACCTGGGCGCGGACGAACAGGGGACTTCCATAGACCGCATAGTGAGCGACAACCTCATGGGAAGCCTTCCTTCGGGCTTCGTGTACGGGCAGAACGTCTTCCAGATCATCACTTCCCGCACGGTGGGGTATTCGGATTCCACGGACTTCTTCAAATTCCCCATCCCCTTCGCCTGCGTGGCAACGGATATGGCCTCCGGCAAGGCCAAGATCTGGCACAATGGCTCCATCAACCTGGCCATGCGTTCCACCATGTCCATCCCCGGGCTGTTCACGCCGGTCCGCACCCAGGGCATGGTGCTCGCGGACGGCGGCATGCGCAACAATTTCCCGGTGGACATAGCCCGGGACATGGGGGCCGACATAGTCATCGGCATAGACCTCTCCACGGGCAACACGGAGTCCGGCAATATCAATAACCTGGCCGATATCCTCTGGCAGGGAATCGATATGCTGGCGGCGGATTCCTATGAGCGGAATGTCCGTTCCGTGGACGTGCGCATCCATCCGGATCTGGAAGGATATAACATGCTCAGCTTTAACGAGGTGGCCATCGACACCATGTATAAGCGCGGCTACAGGGCGGCCATGGCGGCGGCCAAGGACCTGGAGGCGGTGCGCCGGAAGGTGGGTTCGGCCACAAGGAAGCTGCAGGCCCGTCCGGCGGTGGACCTGAACACTCAGTCCGTAGTGATAGGGGATATAGATGTGGTGGGCGTAACGGCCGATGAGGCCGAATATATCCGCTCCAAGCTGGCCGTGAAGCCGGGCTCCGTGGTGAACTATGCCATCCTGGAAAAGGATATCGCCCAGGTTTTCGGTGAGGGAACCTACGATCTGGTGAATTATGAACTCCGCGGCACCATGGAACCGTACCGGCTGCGCATCCTCTGCAAGAGGGGCCCCCTGCACCAGCTGGGCCTGGGTTTCCGGGTAGATTCGCAGGACCTGGTGTCCATCCTGGTGAATGTCGGCCTCAATACCCATGCCATCCGGGGCTCATCGCTGGACCTGACGGGACGTCTGGGCATAAACCCTTATCTGGATATGCATTATGCGTATAACTCGCCCAGGTTTCCCACCCTCAATCTGCGGGCCTTCTTCCGCTGGGCCGACCGCAACAACTTCGTTTCCGGAGACAACAGTTACAGCGTCGCCTTCCACCAGTATACGCAGGAGTTCTTTTTCTCCAGGATGAAGTGGTACGACTTTGACGTCCAGGCCGGTATCCGGAACCACTATTTCAATATCCGTCAGATCCTGGCTTCGGACGTGCAGGGGAATTATGACCCGGAGGCCATCTCCGCCGACTACCCGGGCTTCTTCCTCAATGCCCGCATGGAAACCCTGGACAACGGCTATTTCCCCACCCGGGGCGTATCGGCCGGCATCCAGGCGGATTATGTATCCCGCATGTTCGTGGACAGCCACCCCAAGCCGTTCGGCTCCGTGGCCATGGACGGGCAGCTGCCCGTGAGCTGGGGGAGGTTCACCCTGGTTCCCCGCGGAAGCCTCCGTTTCATCTTCGGCGAGGACATCCCCATCGTGTTCGCCAACGTGATGGGCGGGGATTTTCCCGGCCGCTATGTAGACCAGCAGCGTCCCTTCATAGGGATCAACAAGGCTGCCATCCGGCGGAACTATATGATGTTGGGCCGCCTGGATGCCCGCGTCAACGTTGCCGGCAGCCACTATGTGAGCGCCATCTTCAACGCCTCGTACGACTTCAACAACTTTGGAGAGTTTGAGCACGGCGAGCACGTGCTGGGAGCCGGACTGGAATATGCCTATAATTCCGTGCTGGGCCCGCTGAAAGCCACCCTCCACTGGTCTTCCGTCACCAAAAGTGTGGGACTGTATCTGGCTGTGGGCTTCAATTTCTAGGAGATGGAATACGCCAGATGCCTTTCGCGCCTGCAGCGCCTCTGCTCCCGGGCGGAATACTGCTCGGAGGATATCTACCGGAAGGCCCTGAAGGACCTGGAAGGGGATGCGGAGGCGGCAGCCCGCGTGGTGGCGGAACTTAAGGAAGACCGCTATGTGGACGATGCCCGCTATGCCGCCGCCTTTGCCCGCGAGAAGGCTTCCCTGCAGGGCTGGGGACCGGTGAAAATCCGCTTCCAACTGCGCGGAAAGGGTGTTGGCGAGGCCGATATCGCCACCGCCCTGGCCGAAATAGACACGGATAAGGCCGATGCCCGGCTGGAGAAGCTGCTGGCGGAAAAGCTCCGTACCCTGGAAGGAGACCCCCAGTGCAGGCTCAAGCTCATCAAATACGCCCTCTCCCGTGGCTACGATTATGAAAAAATTGCTACCTTTGTAGCCAGAATGGCGGGACGATCTG
Source organism: Bacteroidales bacterium (assembly GCA_016285175.1). Classification (GTDB taxonomy): domain Bacteria; phylum Bacteroidota; class Bacteroidia; order Bacteroidales; family UBA932; genus Cryptobacteroides. The sequence goes on along the minus strand of JAEEQF010000003.1, from coordinate 51,328 downwards.
TCGCGGAGCCCTAGGCTCTGAGGAAAGTCCGCACAGGGAAGGGCACCCGTCTGTGGAAAGCACAGTGGGGAGTAATCTTCAATCGGCGTAACAGAAAACAACCGCCGGAGTTTTTCTTTTTTTTCTCCGGTAAGGGTGAAAACGCGAGGTAAGGGCTCACGACGTTGCATGGCGACATGCCGCGGGTACGCCGACGGGCCTGCAAGACCAAATATACCGGCAGATGAGGACGGCCCGTCCGATGCCGGGGGGTAGGTTGCGAAGATAAATGACAGATTTAAAAACAGAAAGCGGCTTACGGCCCCGCCATTCTTTTTTTCTATTTATAGTATGAAACGCTTCCTTACGCTTTTACTCCTGCTTGCCGCTCTTCCGCTGGCGGCCCAGCTGCGGTATTTCAACCCGGTGCTCCATCTGGACTACAGCGACCCGGACGTGTGCCGGGTAGGGGACGACTATTATATGACGGCCTCTTCTTTCAACTATTTCCCGGGGCTGCCGGTGCTGCATTCGCGGGACCTGGTGAACTGGGAGCTCATCGGCCACGCGCTCACGGATTATCCGGCAGGGGAGTTCCGCACCGCCGTCCAGCATGGGAAAGGCGTATGGGCACCTGCCATCCGCTACCACGAGGGGTGGTTCTACATCTTCTGCGGGGATCCCGACAGGGGCATCTTCATGGTCCGTACGAAGGACCCCGCCGGCGCTTGGGAAAAACCCGTCTGGGTGGTGCGGGAGAGGGGTTTTATCGACCCCTGCCCTTTCTGGGACGAGGACGGGAAGGCCTGGCTTTCCCATGCGGCAGCCGGTTCCCGGGCCGGGCTCAAGAGCGTTGTCTTCGTTGCGCCCATGGCTCCGGACGGCACAGCCCTTATCGGCCCTTCCCGGATTGTCTTTGACGGGCATAATACCCAGCCCACCATTGAAGGGACCAAGTTCTATAAGCGGGACGGCTGGTACTACATCTTTGCTCCGGCCGGCGGCGTTTCCACCGGCTGGCAGACGGTACTCCGGGCCCGGCATCCCAACGGTCCCTACGAGGAGAGGATAGTGCTGCGGAGTGCGCCCGGAACCATCAACGGACCGCACCAGGGCGCCTGGGTGGATACTCCTTCGGGCAGCCACTGGTTCCTGCATTTTCAGGACAAGGGCGCCTATGGCCGCATTGTCCATCTCCAGCCCATGAGCTGGCTCTCCGACGGCTGGCCCGTAATTGGGGAAGACCCGGACGGGGATGGCGTGGGACAGCCCGTGGGTGCCTGGGAAAGCCCCTTCGGCACCACCAACGGCATCGGAGGTTTCCCGCAGGAATGGCAGTGGCCGGCGCTTCCTTCGCCGTATTGGTGTATGGAACTGGAAAACGGCTTCCGGCTTTTTTCGGCGGAGCAGGAAGGACGGGGCCTTTGGAACTGCCGCAACCTGCTCACGCAGAAGTTCCCGGCCGAACGTTTCACCGTTACGGCACGCCTCAGCTTCCGCCCCAATCCGGCATTGGGAGGGGAGGAGGCCGGCCTGGTGGTGACGGGGAGCGATTATGCCTCCCTGCGGCTGGTAGATGCAGCGGAAGGGGCCCGTCTGCAGTTTGTCACTTGCAGGAATGCCGATAAAGGCGGGGAAGAGCAGGTGACGGAGTTGGCGCTTCTTCCTTATCCGGAGCGTCCGGAAGCGCTGCTGTGGGTGAAGCTGGATGTGCGCGCCAGGGCTGTGGAGGGGACTGTCCCCGATGCCATCTGCCGATTTTACTATTCCCTGGACGGGAAACGTTTCACGCAGGTGAAAGGGACCTATACGGCCAGGCCCGGTACCTGGGTGGGGGCCCGTTTCGGCTTCTATTGCAACCGCTATGAGCCCAAGAATGACGCGGGAGCCCTGGATGTGGAGGAGATCCGCGTGATACCGGAGTTCGACCCCTTGGAAGGCTTCAATTACGACGAATCCCTGGTTCCGGATTACACCCTTCCCTCCATTTTGGAAACGGCCGATGGAAAGGCGGTTAGCAGTGTCAGGCAATGGGAAAAGGTTCGCCGTCCGGAGCTTCTGGACCTGTTTGAGGAGCAGATGTACGGTCCCGCTCCGGAATTGCCCGGATCCCTGCATTTCAAGGTCTTGTCAAAAGGAGAAGCCTTTGACGGCCTGGCGCTCAGAAAGGAAGTGGGCGTTTATTTCAATGAGGCGGAGACGGAATACCTGAAGCTGCTGCTCTACACGCCCAAGGCCCGTCCCCGGGCCCCGGTGTTTCTGGGAATCAATTTCTTCGGCAACCATACCATCTGCACGGATCCGGCAATCTCCCTTCCGGATACGCTCCGATACAGGCCGGACTTTACGCTGGATGCGAGGGGTTCGCAATCCCAGCGCTGGCCGGTGGAAACCATTCTGGAACGGGGCTATGCACTGGCCACTTTCTGCTGCGAAGATGTGGCTTCGGACTACAACTACGGGTCCAACCGGGGCACCCTGGCCGCCTGGGCCTGGGGCCTTTCCCGGGCTTTGGATTATCTGGAGACGGATCCGGATGTGGACCCCGGCCGGGTAGCCGTCTTCGGCCATTCCCGGATGGGGAAGACCGCCCTCTGGGCCGGTGCCAGGGACACCCGCTTCGCTATGGTGATCGGCAATGCGGCCGGTTGCGGCGGGGCGGCCCTTTCCAGAAGGCATTACGGCGAGACGCTCCGGCGCATCAACATCCGCTTCCCGCACTGGTATGCCGAAAACTTCCATCAATATGGCGACAATGAAGACCTGATGCCCTTCGACCAGCACGAATTGCTGGCCCTCATAGCCCCCAGGCCTTTGTATATAGAAAGCGGCAGCGAAGACCGCTGGAGCGACCCTTATGGGGAGTACCTTTCCCTGGTGGAGGCCTCGGAGGTTTATCGGCTATATGGCTACGATACGTTTACGTCACGGACGCAGCCGAATGTGGAAGCGCCTGAAATACATGGCGTTACAGGCTATCATATCCGGAACGGAAAGCATGAGATCCTGCTCTACGACTGGGAGCAGTACATCCGTTTTGCCGATACCGTGTGGAGATAGCGCCTAATAGTCTTCCGTGTTGTACCTGAGCAGCACGTCCATATGCATATAGTTGTCCGTCAGGTCCGGCTGGCGCTGGAAGACGATTTTGTCGGCCAGCGTCTGGATGGCCTGGAACACCTGTTCTTCCGGGTGCTGGGCTATGAGGGCGCTTACGGTCCCCCTCCGCAGGGCGGCCAGGTTGGCCGACAGGTTGTCGAATCCCACCACCCTGCGCACCCGGGGATGCCTTTCCAGATAGGGGACGATGAGATGGATGCGGGAATTGAACATCACGATGTGCCGCACGTGGGGAAACTCCTGGAAGAAAGCGTCCAGGGCGTCGTCCGTGGCGGCCGGGTCCGAGGGGTCTATGAACAGGCTCCGGATGGTGCAGCCGGGGTTGTGTTCCAGCATATAGTCCATAAAGCCTGCGCGGCGCATCACGGTAGGGTCGCTCTGCCGGTCCTTGTCCCGCATGATGCGCACGATGAGGGCTTCCTTCAAGGACTCTCCTTCCGAGAGCATATAGGCGCATAGGTAACCGCTCTTGTAGGCGGGAATGCCGTAGAAGGCCAGATAACCGGGCATGTCCAGCTTGGTGTCCACCAGGGCGTAGGGGATGCTGCGGGAGGTGAGCTCCTTGGCGAAGACCTGGGTCTCGTACTGGAACATAGGGGCGATGACCACCCCGTCCGGATGCATCTCCAGCACTATGGAGCAGGCTTCCCGGAAGCTGTCGGCGCTGTACTGGTTGTAGTTGATCTGCCGGGTGACGATGGACAGGGGCTTCAGGGCCGACTGGGCCTTCACTTCCCCGGCGGATGCCAGCTCCCAGTAGGAGCCTTTCTCGTGGGCGGGGAAGAGGAGGACGATGGTGCGCTGTTCCCCCCTGGCCAGCAGGGAGGCGTATAGATTGGGCTCGTATCCCAGCTCCCGGATTACGTCCATCACTTTGTCGTAACTCTTCTTGGATACCTCTCCGCGGTTATGCAGCACGCGGTCCACCGTTCCCTTTGAGAGGCCGGTGAGACGGGCTATGTCGTTGATGGTCGCTTTCTCTGCCATGATGCTGCAAAAATAAAAAGAAAAATTAATAGTGCAAAATTTTTCGTGCCCGGGCACGGAGGCGTTCCAGGGCCCTGCGTGGCCTGTTGAGAAAAAAGTTGATAAAATTTCCGTGCACGGTAACGGAAATTCAAAAATAAAGAGTATATTTGCACCCGTGACATTATAACCAGTAGCCAATGAACGCCATAAAACACCTCCTTTTAACCGGAATAATCGCCCTGGAAACTGCCTGTGCGGGACAATCCGCACCCTTCGAAATGCCTCAGGTCCAGCAGCCTGCTATCCCCGGACGCAGTGTCTCGCTTGCAGATTTCGGCGGAGTGGGGGATGGCGTCACCCTCAATACGGAGGCCTTCGCCAAGGCCATCGGCCGCCTGTCCTCCCAGGGCGGCGGAACGCTGGAAGTCCCCGCCGGCATCTGGTTCACCGGTCCCATCGGCTTAAAGAGCCATATCAACCTGCACCTGGACAAGGACGCTGTCATCATTTTCTCTACGGACCAGGACCTGTATCCCATCATAGACACCAATTTCGAGGGCCTGGATGTGCGGCGCTGCCTCTCTCCCATCCATGCGGAAGGGGAGACGGACATCGCCATCACCGGTGAAGGCATTATCGACGGTAACGGGGATGCCTGGCGGGAAGTGAAGAGGCGCAAGGTGGGGGACGACCTTTGGAAAACCATCGTCAAGCGGGGCGGCGTGCTGTCGGAGGACGGAAAGACCTGGTTCCCGGACGAAGGCTATGCCAAGGCCCGTGCCACGGCCGGCTCGCTTAACTATCCGGACCCTTCCCTGGACGAAAATGAGATCAAGACCTTCCTCCGCCCCGTGCTGCTGAGTTTCCGTAATTGCGAACGGGTGCTGCTGGAAGGCGTCACCTTCCAGAATTCCCCTTGCTGGAATCTCCATCCGCTTTGGTGCAAACACCTCACGGTAAAGGATATAACGGTGCGTAACCCGCACTATTCCACCAACGGGGACGGCATAGACATAGATGCCTGCGAGAATGTGCTGGTCACCGGCTCCAGTTTCGATGTGGGAGACGACGCCATCTGCATCAAATCCGGTAAGGATGAAGATGGACGGCGCCACGGCATTCCCTGCCGGAACATCACCATCAAGGACTGCACGGTGTATCACGGCCACGGCGGGGTGGTGATCGGCAGCGAGATGAGCGGCGGAGTGGAGAATATGTGGGTTAGCGGCTGCCGTTTCCTGGGAACGGACGTGGGCCTGCGCTTCAAGAGCACCCGCGGCCGCGGCGGCCTGGTGCGGAACATCTGGTGCGACCATATCTATATGAAGGACATAGTGGCCGAGGCCGTTACCTTCAATCTATATTACGCGGGCGTGGCATCCACGGAAAAGGCCGAAGTCGCCGCGGCCGGCAAAGACGCTTCTGCCTCCGCTGATAATAAGGCCGATGCTCTGGCAGAAGCCTCTTTGCCGGCTGTGGACGAGACCACGCCGGAATTCCGGGATTTCCATTTCTCGGACATCGTCTGCGCCGGCGCAGGTCAGGCTATCTATGTTAACGGACTGCCGGAGCTCCCGCTTGCCGGCGTCTCATTCAAGGACTGCCGCTTTACGGCCCGGAAGGGCGTGGAAGTGCACTATGCGGCCCCTATTGCTTTTGATAATGTCTTTGTAAACGGAGAGCAGCTGTAATGAAAAGAATCCTTTATCTGGTCCTTGTCTGGCTTGTTGCCAGCTCCTTTACCACCGTCCACCTGATGGGGGACAGCACCATGGCGGAAAAAGACCTTCCCAAAGCCGGGGAGGAGCGTGGCTGGGGGATGATGCTGCAGAATTTCCTGGATCCCAGCCAGGTAAACGTCATCAATTATGCCCAGAACGGCCGTAGTACCAAAAGTTTCATCGACCTAGGCCTGTGGGACAAGGTGAAGGCCGGTCTCCAGGCCGGGGATTATGTGTTCATCCAGTTCGGCCACAACGATGCCAAGGCCGATGACCCTGCCCGTTATGCCCCCGCTTATGGTGCCTACCAGGAGAATCTGCGCCTGTTTGTACGGACGGCCCTGGACAAAGGCGCCCATCCGGTACTGCTCACTCCTGTTGCCCGCCGCTGGTTCAAGGACGGCGTCCTGGACCGCAACTGCCATACGGACTATCCGGAGGCCATGAAGCAGGTGGCGGAGGAGTTCGGCATTCCGCTGCTGGATATCACTACGGCCAGCCTCAATTGGCTGGAAGCACTGGGAGACGCCGCTTCACGGCGCTATTTCATGATTTCCACGGGAAAGGACGACAATACCCATACCGTGGCCGCCGGCGCCCGCAAGGTGACGGAGATGGTGTGCGAACGCATCCGCACGCAGCTTCCGGAGCTCGCGAAGCATCTGCTGCATTATGATATCGTGGTATCGGCCGACGGACACGGGGACTATATGAGCGTCCAGGAGGCGGTGAACGCCATCCCGGACTACAGCCACCAGGAAATCACCCGGGTCCTTATCCGGAAGGGTGTCTACAAGGAGGAAGTGACCATCCCGCACACCAAATTCCGCGTCCATTTCAAGGGAGAGGATGCGGAAAACACCATTCTCACCTATGATAAGTACGCCCAGAAGTTCTGGCCCGGCCGGGATTTCACGATGGGTACTTCCGGCAGCGCGTCCATCTATATCCACGCCAGCTATATCACCTTCGAGGACCTCACTTTTGAGAATACTGCCGGGGAGGGGAAGGAGATCGGCCAGGCCGTGGCCGTGTTCACGGACGGGGATTTCCTCTTCTTCAACCGCTGCCGTTTCCTGGGCAACCAGGACACCCTGTACACCTACGGCCGCTTTGGAAAGGAAGGCGGCATCAAGCGCAACTATTACAAGGACTGCTACATAGAGGGGACTACGGACTTCATTTTCGGCCCTTCCATCGCCTATTTCCAGAACTGCACCATCCACAGCAAGAAAGACAGTTATGTCACGGCGGCCTCCACCCTGGAGGGGCAGCGTTACGGCTATGTTTTCAGGGATTGCAAGCTTACTGCTGCGGAAGGGGTTACCAAGTGCTATCTGGGCCGCCCCTGGGGCGCTTTTGCCAAAACCGTGTTTATCAACTGTGAACTGGGTTCCCACATCCGTCCGGAGGGATGGCACGACTGGGAGAAGGAAGGCAAGCCTAATACTAAAGAGAATTCTTTCTATGCCGAATACGGCAGCTACGGCCCCGGTGCCCGAGGCCCCCGCGTGGAATGGGCCCATACCCTCTCCCAGAAGGAATTGGAGGACTATAGTTTCGAAAAGGTTATGTATCAGCAGCAGGACGGTATCGTCTGGGACCCCTATAACAACAGATAATGCGTAAATTATTACTATTAAGTGTTTTTGCCCTGGCCGCCTGCTCGGCCGGGACTCCGCTTTCCCAGAAGGTGGTTCGTTCGGAGATGGCCCGCTGCCCGGAGGCCTCGTACATAGACGGCCAGGAGGGCAACCTCAAGTGGAATTATACCACCGGCCTGGAACTCAAGGCTATCCTGGATGTTTATGACACGTATGGCGGAGAGGATCTGCTGGATTACGTGGATGCCTGGTACGATGCCATTATCGGCGAGGATGGCGTCATCTATAAGTATAAGAAATCCAATTTCTCCACGGACCATATCTGCCCCGGCCGCACCCTTTTCCGCCTGTACGAATTGGGCGGGAAGGAGAAATACCGCGCGGCGATGGATTCCCTTTACAGCCAGCTCCAGGACCAGCCCCGCACCCCGGAAGGCGGTTTCTGGCACAAGCAGGTGTATCCGGACCAGATGTGGCTGGACGGCCTGTATATGGCACAGCCCTTCTATGCCGAATACACCCGCCGCTTTGTGGCGGACAGCCTGCAGCAGGAGCGGAATTACGGAGATATCGTGCACCAGTTCACCACGGTGTACAACCATACCTACGATGCGGAGACCGGCCTTCTGCGCCACGCCTGGGATTCTTCACACCAGATGTTCTGGTGCAATCCGGAAACCGGGCAGAGCGACCACGCCTGGGGCCGTGCCCTGGGCTGGTACTGCATGGCTTTGGTGGATGTGGTGGAAATCCTCCCGGACGGGCCTTACAAGGATGCCCTTATCGGCATACTGAACAATCTCTATCAGGTGCTTCCCCTTTATGCCGATGCCCGGACCGGTATGTGGTACCAGGTGCTGGACAGTCCCTACCGGGAAGGCAACTATCTGGAAGCCACCTGTTCCGCGATGTTCGTCTATACCTGGCTCAAAGGCTGCCGGCTGGGCTTCCTGGGGAACCTGGGCGGGGCCGTTCAGGCCTATGAATCCCTTCTGTCCACCTTCGTCTCGGAGGAGGAGGGCCTGGTGAACCTGAACCAGTGCTGCGAGGTGGCCGGCCTGGGCGGGAAGGACAACCGCAGGGGAGACTACGAATACTATATCAACGAGCGCATACGTGCGAACGATCCCAAAGGTATCGGCCCGCTTATCTGGGCGGCGCTTGAATTTGAAAAGTTATGAGAAAGATGATTCTGCTGCTGATAGTTGCTTTGCTGGCGTTTTCCTGTGAGAATAAGACGCAGCCGGAACCGGAGAAACCTTCCGTCCCGGAGGCGCCTGCGGGACTGGTCCTCCATGGGGACGCCACGGAAACCTCCCTTACCTTCCAGTGGGATGAGGTGAAAGGTGCCAAGTCCTATGCCTGGCAGCTCACCCAGGCCGGAAGCGTGGTCAAGGACGGTTCGGTCACTTCCCGGAACGTGCGCATCAGTGACCTGGCCAAGGCCACGGATTACCGCTTTGGCGTGTGTGCGCAGAACGAGGCGGGCACATCGGCCTATAGCTGGACGAACGCCCGTACGGCAGGGGAGGAGACCCCCGTGACACCGCCGGCACCTGTGGGGATGGAATATGCCGAATTCCAGATTCCGGCGGCCGAGGAAGACGGTGTGGCCCGGGCTTTCCCCGGGGCCGAGGGCGGTGGAATGTACACCACCGGCGGCCGCGGCGGCAAGGTGATCCACGTAACCAACCTGAACGACAAGGGCACAGGTTCCCTCCGCGCCGCCATCGGCGAGAAGGGCGCCCGCACCATCGTCTTTGACGTGTCCGGTCTCATCGAGCTGCAGAGTCCCCTCAAGATAGCCAACGGAGACGTGACCATCGCCGGCCAGACGGCCCCCGGTGACGGCATCTGCCTCAAGAACTACAGGCTGGAAGTCCAGGCCGATAATGTGATTATCCGTTTCCTGCATTTCCGGCTGGGAGACCAGGGCGCCAACGCGGGGGACAGCGAGGACTGCATCAACGCCCGCTTCGTGAGCAACCTCATCGTGGACCACTGCTCCATGAGCTGGTCCATAGACGAATGTGCTTCCTTCTATGCCAACGAGAACATGACGCTGCAGTGGTGCATCCTCACCGAGAGCATGAACGACAGCGCCCATTCCAAGGGTGCGCACGGCTACGGCGGCATCTGGGGCGGCAAGGACGCCAGCTTCCACCACAACCTGCTCTCCAACCACCACAGCCGGAATCCCCGGCCCGACCATCCGCATATCTATCCCAAGAACAGTGACGGCAGCTACGACTTGAGCAAGCGCGGCAACGTGGATTTCCGGAACCTGGTAATCTATAACTGGGGAGACAACAGCACTTACGGCGGGGAAGGCGGCAAGTTCAACCTGGTGAACTGCTATTACAAGCCGGGACCGGATTCCAAGGACCGTTACTATTTCGTAGATGCATACAGCGTCTATTCTTCCATCAATTACGGATATCCCCAGCTGTATATGGACGGGAATATCCATACCCAGCACGACGATATCTCCGAAAACAATACGGTCCACGGCGTGTATTTCCACGAGGCAAGTTCCTATTCCGTGCCTTCGGACTATTCTTTCCGCAGCGCGGCGTGGCCCATCAGCGGCCCCGAAGGAAAACCCGTGTACACCACTACGCATGCGGCGGAAGAGGGGAAGGATGCCGTCCTTTCCTGGGCGGGGGACCGCCTGCACCGGGATGCGGTGGACCAGCGGGCCGTGGATGCCGTAAAGACCAACAAGGGAAAGATCATCAATACGCCCTCCGACGTGGGCGGATGGCCCCAGTACAAGAATGAAACCGCTTCGGCCTTCCCCGAGTGGGTGGGGGACCCCAATGCCTTTACCCTGGATCCCCAGAAGCGTTATACCAACCTGGAAATGTACCTGCACTATCTGGTCCGGGATATCGTATCCGGCCAGAACAAGAACGGAACATATACAAAATTTTAATACTACTTATTTATTAACCAAAAACCAAATCCAATGAAAAGTTCGACAAAGAAACTTCTTCTTTCGCTTGCACTTTGCTTGGGAACGGTATTCGCCGCATCGGCACAGACAACCATCAAGGGCGTGGTGACCGATGAAACTGGCGAGCCGCTGATCGGCGCCGGCGTCGTGGTGGAAGGAACCACCACGGGCACCATCACCGGTATCGACGGCGACTACGTGCTCACCGTTCCCGAGACTGCGGTGAATCTGGTCTTCTCCTTCATCGGACTCGCCGAACAGACCGTCCCCATCAACGGACAGACGGTGATCGACGTAGTCTTGAAGGCCGATCAGACCTTCCTGGACGAAGTGGTGGTGGTGGGTTATGCGACGGTCAAGCGCCGCGACCTGCTGGGTTCCGTCGCTTCGGTGGGTTCCGACAAACTTACGGAGCAGCCGGTAACCACGGTCTCCCAGGCCCTGTCCGGAAAGATGGCCGGTGTGTCGGTAGTGACAACCGAAGGCGACCCCGATGCGGACATCAAGATCCGCGTGCGCGGCGGCGGTTCCATTACCCAGGACAGCAGCCCCCTGTACATCGTGGACGGCTTCCCCGTGGAATCCATCAACGACATCCCTTCGTCCGAGATCCAGTCCATCGACGTGCTCAAGGACGCCTTCTCCACGGCCATCTACGGTTCCCGCGGCGCCAACGGCGTTGTGATAGTGACCACCAAGAGCGCGGAGAAAGGCCAGCGGATTTCCGTCAAGTTCAATGCATACTACGGACTCAAGACGATGGCCAACAAGGACGCCATCGTGGCGATGGATGCCGAGAATTACGTCAAGTTCCAGTACGAACTGGGCGTAATCCGGGACAACCTGAGTTCCTACTATCAGCCCTACTTCGGCAACTTCGCCGATATCGACCTCTACAAGGGCATGGAGACCAACAATTGGATCCAGGCCGTGTTCGGCAATACCGGCTCCACCTTCTCCACGGACTTTTCCGTGTCCGGAAGCAGCGAGGCCGTGAACTGGACGCTGGGCTATGCCCATATGGGAGATGAGGCTATCATGGTAGGCTCCACCTACGACCGTGACAACCTCAACTTCAAGGCCAACTTCAAGACTTCGGAGAACACCTCCATCGACGCCAACGTGCGTTATTCCCGCGTGAATGTGCGCGGTGCAGGCGCCAACGGCATCAACGATACGGGTACCACCTCCGGCAACGGCCGTCTCAAGCACGCGGTTTCCTATTCCCCCATTCCCATCGCCTCTACCATCCAGGGACTGGACGAGGAACAGGACTATGGCGACAACGCCCCGCCGCTGCTGTCCGTGGCCGATAACGACTCCCGCCGCATCCGTACCACCTGGAATGCCAATGCGGCCTTCAACTGGAAGATCATCGACAACCTCAACCTCAAGATCGAGGGCGGTCTGGAGAAATACAACCAGACCGACGACCGTTTCTACGGAATGACCACCTATTACGTGGCCAACAACTCCACGGACAAGACGGGCGTCTCCAACCAGCACAAGGAAGCCTTCCGCACCAAATACCGTAATACGAACACCCTCAATTTCGATTTTGCGGATGTGCTGAATAACAGCGACCATACCCTTACGGCCCTCCTGGGTGAGGAAATGACCATCACCAAGAGCAACCTTCTCACCCTGATGGTGGACGGTCTCAATGCTTCCTACGACGCCCCCATGGCCTGGAACTTCATGTCTTCCGGCACCCCGGCGTCCAACAACAATTATTATGATCCGGACGACAAGCTCCTGTCTTTCTTCGGCCGTGTCAATTACGATTACAAGCACCGTTATTCCCTGGGATTTACGCTCCGCGCCGACGGCTCGTCCAAGTTCTCCCGCGGCAAGCGCTGGGGCTTCTTCCCCTCCGCAGCCGTTTCCTGGACCATTTCCAACGAGCGCTGGATGGAGGGTACGCGCAACTGGCTGGATCAGTTGAAGGTCCGTTACAGCTTCGGTACGGCCGGTAACAACAACATCCCTTCCGGCCAGATCTCCAAGCAGTACGCTTCCACCGTCACGGCCTGGCTCAGCCAGAGCAACAACTACTGGATGGCCGGCAAGATCATGAACAATCCGGACCTTACCTGGGAAACCACCTACACCCACAACGTGGGTATGGACTTCGGCCTGTTCCAGGGACGCCTGAGCGGTAGCTTGGAAGTGTATCAGAACGACATCAGGGACCTGCTCATCAATTTCCCCATCACGGGATCCGGCTACGACAGCCAGTACAGGAACCTGGGCAGCACGCGCAACCGGGGTATCGAACTCACGCTCAACGCCCCCGTCATCTCCAAGAAGGATTTCTCCCTGAACATCGGCGGCAATATTGCCTATAACCGGAACCGGGTTACGGATCTGGGCGGCCTGCAGCGCATCACGGCCCAGTCTTACTGGGCTTCCACGGAAATCGGCGACGACTATGTGGTGGAAGTGGGCCAGCCGCTGGGCAATATGTACGGCTATGTGAGCGACGGAATGTACAGCGTGGACGATTTCACCTGGAACGGTTCCAAGTGGGTGCTCAACGATGGAGTGGTGGACTGTTCCGCCATCATCGGCTCCAATTACATGATGCCCGGCGCCCCCAAGTACAAGAATGTGGACGGCAGTGACGACAACAAGGTCACCGTGGCCGACCGGACCGTCATCGGCAACGCCTCCCCGGATTTCACCGGCGGTTTCAATTTCTCCGGCTATGCCTACGGCTTAGACTTTAGCGCCAACTTCAACTTTATGGTGGGCAACCAGGTGTACAACGCCAACAAGGTGGAGTTCACCTCTTCCCGCAAGTTCTCCAACCGCAACCTGATGAATATGATGGACGTGGACAAGCGCTGGACCAATGTGGACTGGGCCACCGGTGAACTTATCACGGACCCGGCTACGCTCCGCAGCGTGAACGCCGGCAAGACCATGTGGGCTCCCTTCGTGGGCAACGCCGTGTTCAGCGACTGGGCCGTGGAGGACGCTTCCTTCCTGCGCCTGCAGAGCCTCACCATCGGCTACACCCTTCCCGAAAGCCTCACGCAGAAGGTTCACCTGCGCCGCGCACGTATCTACGTAACCGGCTCCAATCTCTTCTGTCTCACCAAGTACTCCGGATACGACCCCGAAGTGGATACCCGTCGCGCCACCCCGCTTACCCCGGGCGTGGATTACTCGGCCTATCCTAAGAGCATCGGTTTCGTGGCCGGTATCAACCTCACCTTCTAATCCGCTACAGATATGAAAAAGATTGCATATATCCTTTCTGCGGCCATCATTGCCGCCCTGGCGGTTTCCTGCGACAAGTTCCTGGACAGCGAATCCCCGTCGGCTTTCGATGCGGCCACCGTGTACTCCAACTACTCGCTCACGGAAGGTACCATCTTCGGCATTACCGAAGCTTTCTGCGAAGTGAACTCCTATCGCGGCCGTTTCCTGCCCTGGTACGGCCATAATACCGATATTGAATGGTACAATACCTATAAGAAGGGAGACGGAAAGTCGGACATCTCCGGCTATGACTGCCTGCCCAACAACAGCCAGCTGAACCTGAGCAACGGTCCCTTCCCGCTGATGTATATGGGCATCGAGCGCGCCAACCTGGTGATTGAGGGCATCCGCGAATACGGTAATGTGGAGGCAAATGCCGATATGGCCTATCTCCTGGGCGAAGCCCTTACCCTCCGCGCGATGATCTACTACGACCTCACCAAGGCCTGGGGAGACGTTCCTGCCCGTTTCACCTCCCTTACCTCGGACGCCATCTACGCTCCCAAGGACAGCCGTGACGTGATTTACAAGCAGATCCTCTCCGACCTGGACGAGGCCATCCCTTATCTTCCTTATCCCGGACAGACTGCCGCCACCTCCCGCACGGACCGCGTGAACAAGGTGTTTGCCGAGGGCCTTTACGCCCGCATCGCCCTGGCCGCCTCCGGCTATGCCATCCGTCCCGACGACGGCATGGTGGGAACCGGCGACCTGGGAACCATCCGCCTTTCTTCCGATCCGGAACTCTCCAAGGAGGTCCTCTATCCCAAGGCTCTCGCCTATCTGAAGGATGCTTACGGAAAGGCTTCCCTGGAAAAGGATTTCGAGGCCTACTGGTATAAGCAGAACAATATGGATAACCTCACGGCAGGCCCTTCCTTCGAGACTTTGTATGTGATTCCCTTCGGCGCCGGCCGCGGCCGCTGGAACTTCACCTATGCCGTCGCTTCCGAGGGCGCCAGCATCACCAACGGCGTTTCCCGTGGCGGTGATGCGGGTCCGCTTCCCACCGTATACTTCATGTACGGTGACAAAGACAAGCGCCGGGATGTCACTTGCGTGAACTTCAAATGGAACAAGGACAATACGCTGGAGCCTTCCGGTATCGGCAAATGGTATTTCGGCAAGTACCGCTACGAATGGATGAATGCCCAGCCGTACACCGGCGGCAACGATGACGGCATCAAGCCCGTTGTGATGCGTTATGCCGATATCCTGCTGATGGCTGCCGAGATTGAGAATGAACTCAACGGCCCTTCCGATGCCAAGAAATACCTCCGCGAAGTCCATGCCCGCGCCTGCGGCGAGGATGAGGCCGAAACCTATGTGGAAGCGGTATCTATCTCCAAGGAGTATTTCTTCGAGGCCATCGTGAAAGAACGTGCCCTGGAATTCTGCGGCGAGTTCTTGCGTAAGGCAGACCTCATCCGCTGGAACCGCCTGAAGAGCAGTCTGGACTATGCAAAGGCCCAGATGCTGAGTCTCCGTGACCTGGAGGGAACCTTTGGCACCCTGTTCAGCGGAGATATCGCGTATGCCCCTTCCGCAGACGGAATGTCCCTGGATATCAAGTTCCTGGCTCCGGGCGAAAAGGCCCCTGCCGGATACGAACTCTCGGCCGGTTATATTACCAAGTATGACGATGCCAAGAAGACCGGATTCTACAAGGAGAGGATCGAAGGCATTTATGTAAGCGATCCCGAGCAGCATATGTTCTGGCCCATCTTCAACGATACCATGACCAACAGTCAGGGCTACATCAAGAACGATTATGGCTACGACAACCTTTAATAACTCCCGAGAATTATGAAAACGATGAATAAAATCAAATATGCGATTTTCGCCCTGGTCGCCATCGTTGCAGCCTCCTGCCAGAGAGAGCAGTTCATCCCCAATGAACAGCTGAATCTCTCCCGCTGCCTGCAGCCGATGAACCTGAATGCGCGCGTAAGCGCCGCCATGGGCGACGTTGTCACCTTCTCCTGGGATGTGACCAAGGATGCCGAGGTGTATGTCCTCACCGTCCTCACCGCCGATGGAAACACTTACCTTACCGAGGAACTGGGCCCGACCGCCGTGCCTTGCCAGAAGAAACTGGAGGCCGACAAGACCTACACCTTCAGCGTACAGGCCAAGGCGGAAGGGAAAGGTGATTCCAAAGTGGCCGAATACGGAAAGACCTTCAAGACCTTTGCCGTAAAGGACAACCTGTTCCTTAAGGTAACGGACCGTACTGCGGAAAGCGTCACCCTTGCCTGGAGCAAGGAGGTGGCCGATTACCAGGAGGTTTCCCGTATAGACCTGTACTATCCCGGAAGTGATGAGGTGGTTATTTCCCACGAACTCACCGCCGGGGAGATTGAAGCCGCCACCGCCAAGGTGGACGGGCTGCATCCCGGCACGGAGTACGTCTTCACCCTTATGTTCCTGAGCGCCAGCCGCGGCCAGGTGGATGCCTGGACTACGCCCGATACCGCCGGTTTCACGGAGGTGAACTCGCTGGAAGGCCTGCAGAACGCCATCAAGACCGCAGGCGCCCAGATCCTCCTCAAGATGGAAGGCTCTCCCTATGACCTGGAAGCCGTGGATATCTCCAATCCTTTCGCCATCATCGGCGAAGAGTCGGCCGACGGCACCAAGCCTGTGATCCAGGGTGAGTTCCACATTGCCGACAACTGGGCTTCCGACCTCACCCACAACCTCTATTTCGAGGGCGTGGAATTCAACGGAGGTCCCACCGCCACCAGTCCTTCCGGATTCGGTTTCGCCATCCAGAACAAGAACGGCGGCACCGTCAAGGGCAAGAATGTAGGCAGTATCACCTACAGGAACTGCGTGATCGCCAACTACACCAAGGGCCTTATCTACGAATGGGGTAACGAAATGGTGCTGGGTGACGTAATTTATGACAGCTGCGACATCCACGACATCAACTCCGACGGTACCGTGGGCGGCGACGTCTTCGACATCCGCCAGGCTACTACCGTGAAAACCCTCAAGTTCGTGAACAACACCATCTGGCAGGGTATGCGTACCTTCGTCCGCTTCGACGCCGGTTCCATCGAGTCCCTGGTGTTCGAGAACAACACCCTCTGCAACCTGAACTTCGTGGACAACGCCAACAACGCCGGTGTCTTCGGCCTTCAGATAGTGCCCGGTTCGTTCTCCTTCAAGAACAACCTCTTCCTCTACATGGTGGAGAAGGCTGTCCTTGCCGGTGCGAACACCAAGTACAAACCCGCTTCCGAAATGGGTGTGGCGGCTTCCAACAACTGGTTCTACAACGTTGTGGAAACCTACTTCACGGATAACTTCACCCTGGCCAACGCCGCGGGTACCATCCTTTCCAGCGATCCTTGCTATAACGCTCCCGGCGGATTCTTCAATCTGAATCCGGACTCCGAGATTGCCGGCAAGGGCGTGGGCGCTCCCAAGTGGTGGACTCCCTATGTGGAGGAGCCCGAGGACCTCACCCTGGGCAAGGTGGAAGGAAACAAGACCTGGAACCTGGCCAACGCCAAGTTCTTCTCCGGCACCATCAAGAAACAGATGGTCCGCGACCTGCTGCTGATCAACGCTTCCGAGCAGAACAGCATCGTGGTGGACGGCGGCATGCTCAACTTCCAGACCGCAGCCGTCACCAACCGGCTGGGTGTTCCCACCAGCGGCTATGTGGCCTTCAAGGTGGACGGCCCCGGCTCCCTCATCATCAAGGCGGCCGACCCCGAATCCAAGGGTAACCACCTGGTGGTGGGCGTTGGCAACCTGGAGGGGACGGAGATTTCCCTCAAGGGTGGCGCTTCCGCCATGGCCGATATGGATAACGCCCAGAAGATCGTCATCTCTTCCATCGCCGGGGAATCCCTGGTGTATGTATTCCCTTCCGGCCCCGTGAGTCTGGAGAAACTGGCCTGGAGCACGGATCTGACGCCGGTGAACACCGCCCTGCCTACCCCCGCTCCCCAGGCCGATCCCGCCTCCATCACCGCCGGTGATGCCGTGGATATCACCATCTCCTGGGATCCCGTGGAGAATGCGGGCGGTTACTCCGTAGTCTTCAACGGCAAGACCAGCGCGGTCTCCGAAGGCACGCAGTTCGTAATCGGCGGTACCACAACCGGTATGCTGGATGCCGGCAGCTACAAGGTGGAAGTGTATGCCAATCCTTCCAAGGATGACATCTACAACACCGAATCGGCTGCAGGCGTGGCCGCCTTCGCCGTACTGCCCAAGGGCGGTGGCGAGGAAGGCTCCGAACTGGTGGTGAACAATGTGGACGCCCTGCTGGCAGCCATCGCGGCCGGCAAGGACGCCGTGACGCTGGCCCCCGGCAGCTATGACCTGGGCGGCAGCCTCACCGTCACCGCCCCGCTTGCCCTCAAGGGACAGCCCGGCGCCGAGGTCCTGGGCGGCTTCAAGCTCAGCGGCCAGGTGGGCAGCTTCTCGCTGGAGAACCTCACCGTGAAGGCTAACGGTGGAGACATCCTCCTGAACCTGGACAACGCCGAGGGCGTAACGGCCGAATCCGTGACGGTGAAGAACACCGTTGTGGACGGCTTCACCAAGAGCGTCATCTATGCTTCCAACACGGCCGACAAGTTCAACATCGGCGAAATCCTCCTCTCCGGTATGGAGGTGGTCAACCACGGTACCGGACAGGGCGTGCTGGATCTGAGAAACGGCACCTACGGCAGCTTCACGCTGGAAGAGAGCACCGTCACCGGCGGCCGCGACTTCCTGCGCATCGACGCTCCCTGTACTATCGATGCCGTTTACGTGAAGCACAACACGCTCAACAACCTGAACGATTCCGGCAACGCCGGCGGTGTGTTCTGCGTACGTGCCACTCCTTCCGTCTACGAGGTTTCCTACAACATCGTGGCCAACATCGCCAACTCCATCAGCGGCCGTACCGCCGCCATGAAGCCCAAGATGAAGAAGAACGTCTGGTACAACATCGGCGAGAAGTTCTACACGGGCTGCATCGATGCGGAACTGGCCGTGGACGGCGGTGGCGTTGTGCTCACCAACGATCCTTTCCAGGATGCCGCCAATGGCAATTACACCCTCACCAACGCCGTGGTCATGAGCCTGGGCGCCGGTGCCTCCAAGTGGAATCCCGCCAGCGTACCCGTTAGCGAAGGCGCATCCATCACCGTTTCCAGTGTGGACGAATTCACCGCAGCTGTAGATGCCGGCAAGACGGACATCCAGTTCGCCGCGGGTGAGTATGACCTCTCCGCCGCCGCCATCACCCTTACCGCCGGAATGCATCTGGGCAGTGATGAGGGCGCCGTGCTCAAGGTGAACCAGTTTAACCTGGCCGAAGGAGAGCTGGGCAACATCCTCATAGAGAACCTGTTAATCGAAGGAGACGGAGCCAACAACCTCATCAACGTGGGCGCGGCTTCCGTGGTGAACAACCTCACGCTCCGGAACTGCCATGTGACCAATATCAAGAAGAGCGTCTTCTACGGCAATGCCGAAGGCTCCTCCTTCCAGGCCCTGGTCTTCTCCGGCAACTTCTTCGGAGAGCTGGGCGGCGGACAGGGCACCCTCGACATCCGCAAGGGTGACTACAAGGTGATCACCTTCCAGCACAATACCGTGGTGGGAGGCCGTGACTTCATCCGGGCCGATGCAGGCCGTGTCACCGGAGCCGTGAACATCGTAAACAACACCTTCGACGGTGTAACCCTGAACAACGGCAACGGTGTGCTCTACGTACGTTCCACGCCCGAGAGCTATGAGGTGAAGAACAACCTGTTCCTGAACGAGAACGGAGATAACAACCTGCTTTCCAAGGCGGCCGGTGTCACCGTTCCCACCTATATGGCCGGCAACTTCTTCTGGAACTGCACGGCCGAAAAGTTCTGGACGGGCCTCATCACCCAGGAGATGGCCACTGCCAACGGCGGTGCCATCCTCTCCTCCGACCCGGTGCGGGATGCCGCCAACAACGATTACACCCTGGTTGACGGCCTCTGCCTGGCCTCCAACGTGGGCGCCGGCACCTGGAACCGCAACGCAGGTACCATCTCTTCCGACGTTACCGTGAAGACGGTAGCCGAACTGGGTACCGCCCTGGATGCCGGCAAGACCGGTATCACCCTCAAGGCGGGTACCTATGATTTCCGCGAACTTACCGACGGCGGCGTCATCAGCCTCATGGCTCCGCTCCGCCTGCAGGGTAACGGCAACGTAGAAATCATCGGCGGCTTCAAACTGGGCGTTGGCACCACCACCTTCGAGGCACGGAACATCAAGTTCAACGGTGCCGAGAAGGCCCTGGGCAACGCCTTCGAGATTGCCGAGGCCACCCAGTTGTACAAGGTCCAGATCATTGACTGCGACATCTTCGGCTATAACAAGAGCCTCTTCTACGGCAACGGAGCCGACTCCAAGGTGGAACTGTTCGACTTCCAGAAGAACCTGGTCCACGGCTTCGGCACCGGCCAGGGGATGATTGACATCCGTAAGGGCGTGTACGATGTGATCAACGTTTCCAAGAACAGCTTCTACGACGGCGGCCGCGACTTCATCCGCTGCGACAAGGAGATTGCCGGAAACATCGCCATCGTGAACAACACCTTCGCCTCCTGCTCCATCGATGCCGGAAACGGCCTGCTCTGGGTCCGTTCCTGCGCCGACAATCCGCAGAAGTACAACGTGAAGAAGAACCTCTTCCTGAACCTCACCGGCAAGACCATCCTGGCCAAGAGCGGTGCCACGGTTCCCGTGATGGAGGGTAACTACTTCTTCAACGTGGGTGAAGGCTTCTTCGGAGGCGCCATCGACCAGGCCACCGCCACCCAGGGCGGCGCCGTCCTGGAGGCCGATCCTTGCGCCGGTTCCGCGGATTTCAACCTGGTGCTCACCAACGCCGACCTCAAGAAGGCCGACGTGGGCGACCCTCGCTGGAACTCCGCATCGCCCAACTACACCCGCAAGAGGTAACCTTTTACCGTAACCAAGGGAGCCGGGGGTGATACCCCGACTCCCTTCCAAAAACCAACATGTCATTAATATGAGCTTTATTCATCAAGATTTCATGCTCCAGACGGAGACCGCCCGCAGGCTTTACCACGAGCACGCGGAAAAGATGCCCATCATCGACTATCACTGCCATCTGGTGCCGCAGCAGATTGCCGAAAACATCCAGTTCCGGGACATTACCCAGCTGTGGCTGGTGGACGGACACTACGGAGACCATTACAAGTGGAGGGCAATGCGTGCCAACGGCGTAAATGAGGATTACATCACCGGCGGGAAATACGACTCCTGGGAAACCTTCCGGAAGTGGGCGGAAACGGTTCCTTACACCATGCGGAACCCGCTCTATCACTGGACGCATCTGGAACTGAGCCGCGTATTCGGCATCGACAAGCTCCTGTGCCCCGCCACCGCCCGCGAAATCTTTGAAGAGTGCAACGCCAAACTGGCTACACCCGAATTCCGGGGACAGGCCCTCATCCGCAAGTTCAACGTGGAGACCGTTTGCACCACCGACGACCCGGCCGACGACCTCCGCTGGCACAAGATGATAGCCGCGAAACCCTTCGGCACGCAGGTTATTCCCGCCTGGCGCCCGGACAAGGCCATGGCCATCGAGAATCCCGAAGCCTACAAGGCCTATCTGCAGCAGCTGGGAGAGGCCGCAGGCAAGGAGATTGATTCCTATGCCGACCTTTGTGAGGCCTTGCAGAAGCGGCACGACTACTTTGCCGCCAACGGCTGCAAACTCTCCGACCACGGCCTGGAGAATTTCTATTCAGCCGACTACAAGGAGCTGGAAATCGAGCTCATTTTCAAGAAGGTGCTCATGGGCATCAAGCCCAACCCGAAGGAACTGGAGAAATTCCGGAGCGCTTTCCTCCACGACCAGGCCGTGATGGACGCCGAGGCCGGCTGGACCCAGCAGTTCCATATCGGCGCCATCCGCAACAACAACAGCAAGATGTTCGGCCTGATCGGCCCTGATACGGGTTATGACGCCATCCACGACCAGGAGATTGCCGCGGCGGGCCATAAGTTCTTCGACCGCCTGGCGGCAGAGGACAAGCTCACCAAGACCATCCTCTACTGCCTCAATCCCAAGGACAACGAGGTGATGATGACGATGCTCTATACTTTCAACGACGGAACGGTACCCGGCAAGATGCAGTTCGGCAGCGGCTGGTGGTTCCTGGACCAGGAAAACGGTATGCGCAGGCAAATGGATGCCCTTAGCGTACTGGGCCTGTTCAGCCGTTTCGTGGGAATGCTTACGGACAGCCGCAGTTTCATCTCCTATCCCCGCCACGAGTACTTCCGCCGCATCCTCTGCGATGTGCTGGGCAAGGACGTGGAAGAAGGCAAGCTGCCGCAGAGCGAACTGGAGACCATCGGCCGGATGGTGGAGGACATTTCTTACAACAACGCCAAGAATTACTTTAATTTCTGATGAAGTACATCAAGATCAATCCCGCCGACAATGTGGCCGTTGCGCTGGAAGACCTTTCCAAGGGAGAGGTGGTGGAAGGCGTAACGCTGGTTACGGACGTTCCCCGCGGGCATAAGATAGTGCTGAAGGGTCTCAGGGCGGGGGAGAACGTAATCAAGTACGGTTTCCCCATCGGCCATGTAACGGCCGATGCCCCCGAGGGCTCCATGGTGGACCACAGCTGCATAAAGACCAACCTGGAAGGTTTGCTGGATTACAGCTACAACCCCTCCCTGGTGGAGATTCCCGGCGCTGCCCAAAAGCGTAGCTTCAAGGGCTACCGCCGCGCCGACGGCCAGGTGGGTGTCCGCAACCAGATATGGGTGATCCCCACCGTGGGCTGCGTGAACGGCATCTGCCAGCAGATCGTGGAGCGTTTCAAGGCAGAGAATCCTGCCCATACGGGCGTGGACGCTGTAATTCCTTTCCCTCATAATTACGGCTGCTCCCAGCTGGGGCAGGACCACGAGAATACCCGGACCGTCCTCTCCGATATGGTCCACCATCCCAACGCCGGCGGCGTGCTGGTGGTGAGTCTGGGCTGTGAGAACAACCAGCTGGACGCTTTCCGTGAACTGGTGGGTCCGGTGGACGAAAGCCGCGTGAAGATGTTCGTGTGCCAGAAGGTGGAGGACGAGGTGGAGTACGGCCTGCAGCTGCTCCGGGAAATCTATTCCGTGGCATCGAAGGATGTGCGGGAAGATGTTCCGGTGAGTGAACTGCGTGTGGGCCTCAAGTGCGGCGGCTCCGACGGCCTCAGCGGCATCACCGCCAATCCGCTCCTGGGCGTCCTTTCCGACTGGATTGTGGCGCAGGGCGGTACCACCGTACTCACGGAAGTGCCGGAGATGTTCGGTGCCGAGACCATCCTGATGAACCGCTGCCAGGACCGGGAGACCTTTGAGAAGACCGTCTCCCTCATCAACGACTTCAAGGAGTATTTCATGAAGCAGGGGATGCCCGTGTACGAGAATCCTTCTCCCGGCAACAAGGCCGGCGGCATCTCCACGCTGGAGGAGAAGTCCCTGGGCTGCACGCAGAAATGCGGCAAGAGCATCGTCCGCGGCGTGCTCAAGTATGGAGAACGCCTGAGCGTGAAGGGACTCAATCTGCTGTCTGCCCCCGGCAACGACTTGGTGGCCTCCACGGCCCTCGCTGCCAGCGGCTGCCAGATAGTGCTTTTCACCACCGGTCGCGGCACGCCCTTCGGCAGCTTCGTACCCACCATGAAGATTTCCACCAACACGGCCCTGGCCGATGGGAAACCCTCGTGGATAGACTTCAACGCCGGCGTGCTGGCGCAGGGAGAGCCCATGGAAAGCGTTGCGGCCCGTTTCACGGAATACGTGCTTTCCGTGGCTTCCGGTGAACCCGTAAACAACGAGAAGCACGGCATCCGGGAGATTGCCATCTTTAAACAGGGTGTAACCCTATAGCGAAGAATCTAACAATAATAAATCAATACTAAAATGGAACGACTAAACCGTACCAGCGCGCCTCAGGCGAAGCGCTACACCGAAAAGGTGATTCAGTTTGGCGAAGGAAATTTCCTTCGTGCTTTCATCGAGTGGATTATCTGGAAAACCAACCAGAAGACCGATTTCAACGGCTCCGTGGTGGTGGTCCAGCCCATTGAAAAGGGCATGGTGGGCTGGCTCAATGAGCAGGACGGCCTGTATCACCTCAATCTGCAGGGCCTGCAGAACGGCGAACCCGTGGATAGCGTGGACCTGATTGACGTCATCTCCCGCGGACTGAATCCGTATGAGGACTTCGCTTCCTATCTGGCCCTGGCCGAGCAGCCGGAGATCCGTTTCGTGATCTCCAACACCACCGAAGCCGGCATCGCCTTCGATCCGGCCTGCAAACTGGACGACAAGCCCGCCAGCTCCTATCCCGGCAAACTTACCCAGCTGCTTTATCACCGCTGGGAATACTTCAAGGGCGATATGTCCAAGGGACTCATCATCTTCCCCTGCGAACTCATCTTCGAGAACGGCAAACACCTCAAGGAGTGCATCCGCCAGTATATAGACCTGTGGAACCTGGGCCCGGATTTCAGCGCCTGGTTCGAGGATGCCTGTGGCGTTTACTGCACGCTGGTGGACCGTATCGTTCCCGGCTATCCCCGTGACAACGCCGCCGCCCTCTGCGAGCGGGTGGGTTACCAGGACAACCTGCTGGACAAGGCCGAAATCTTCCACCTGTGGGTCATCGAGGCCCCCAAGGAAGTAGCCGGGGAATTCCCGGCCGACAAGGCTGGCCTGAACGTGCTCTTCGTCCCCTCCGAGGCTCCTTACCACGAGCGGAAAGTTACGCTTCTGAATGGTCCCCATACCGTGCTTAGCCCCGTTGGCTACCTCAGCGGCCTCAACACCGTGAAGGAATGCTGTGAAGACCCGGAGATCGGCCTCTTCGTGAAGAAGGTGATGTTCGACGAGCTCCTTCCCACGCTGAACCTGCCCAAGGAGGAACTGGAGAAATTCGCGGCCGACGTAATGGAGCGTTTCCGCAATCCTTTCGTGAAGCACTTCGTGACCAGCATCATGCTCAATTCCTTCCCCAAGTTCAAGACCCGCGACCTGCCTGGCCTCAAGACCTATCTGGAGCGCAAGGGAGAACTGCCGAAGGGCCTGGTCCTGGGCCTCGCCGGCATCTGCACCTACTACAAGGGCGGCAAGCGCGGCGAAGACGAGATCGTCCCCAACGACGACCCTAAGATCATGCAGCTCCTGAAGGACCTCTGGGCCACGGGCGATGTGCGCAAAGTGGCCGAAGGCGTCCTGGCCGATGAATTCATCTGGGGCGAGGACCTCAACGCCATCCCCGGTCTCACGGACCTTCTCGCCGCCGACCTTGACAAGATTCAGAAAGAAGGCATGCGTGCCGCCGTTAAAGCTATCATCTAATGAGTACTACTAAGAAATTAATGACCAACTGGCGCTGGTGGCTGTGCTCGCTGCTTTTCGTGGCCACCACGGTGAACTACCTGGACCGCCAGGTGCTGTCCCTCACCTATGAGGAATTCATCAAGCCGGAATTCCATTGGACCGATGCCAATTACGGTACCATTACCTCTTTCTTCTCCATCTTCTACGCCATCGCCTGCCTGTTCGCCGGCAAGTTCGTAGACTGGATGGGCACCAAGAAGGGCTATCTGATCGCCATCGGCGTATGGTCCGGCGGTGCGTGCCTTCACGCCGCCTGCGGCTGGGCCACCGCCCACCTCACCGGCATGGATTCCGTGTCTGCGATGCGCGCCGTGGAAATCGGCTCCAATGCCGCCCTGGCCGTCTCTACTACATCGGTATGGCTCTTTCTCCTGTGCCGGGGCATCCTGGCGCTGGGTGAGGCGGGCAACTTCCCGGCGGCCATCAAGGTGACGGCCGAATACTTCCCCAAGAAGGACCGGGCCTTTGCCACCTCCATCTTCAATGCAGGTGCCTCCGTGGGCGCCCTGGCTGCTCCGCTGTGCATTCCGCCGCTGGCCAAGGCCTTCGGCTGGGAATGGGCCTTCATCATCATCGGCGGCCTGGGCTTCATCTGGATGTTCTTCTGGGCCTTCATGTACGACAAGCCCGAGGAATCCAAGCACGTGAACGAAGCCGAGATGGAGTATATCCACCAGGACGACGCCGCCGAGGCAGCCGAAAAGGCCGCCCTGGCGCAGGAAAAGTCCATCCCTATGCTCCAGTGCTTCAAGTACAAGCAGACCTGGGCCTTCATCACTGGAAAGTTCTTCACCGACGGCGTATGGTGGTTCTTCCTGTTCTGGGCTCCGTCCTACTTCAGCAACCAGTTCCACGCTCCGGCCACTTCCGGCCTGGGCCAGGGGCTTATTTTCACGCTGTACGCCATTGTGACGGTGATTTCCATCTTCGGTGGATACCTGCCCAAACTGTTTGTGGAGAAGAAGGGGATGCATCCTTATAGCGGACGTATGCTGGCTATGCTCATCTTCGCCTTCTTCCCCATTGCGGCGCTCTTTGCGCAGCCGCTGGGCATCAGCCTGAACAACCCCTGGTGGCCGGCCATCCTCATCGGCCTGGCCGGTGCGGGGCATCAGGCCTGGAGCGCCAACCTGTTCTCCACCATCGGTGACATGTTCCCCAAGAGCACCATCGCCACCATCACCGGTATCGGCGCCATGGCGGGCGGTATCGGCTCCATGATTATCCAGAAGGTGGCAGGTGAACTGTTCACCTATGCCGAAAACGCCGGTTCCGCCTTCACCTTCATGGGCTTCGAAGGCAAGCCTGCGGGATACTTCATCATGTTCTGCTTCTGCGGCCTGGCGTACCTGATTGCCTGGAGCATCATGAAGAGCCTGGTTCCCAAGTATAAACCCGTGGAGGTGTAATATGAAGAAGTTGCTTATCCTCTCTGCGCTGCTCCTGGCCCTGGCGGGCTGCAAGTCCGCCCCGGAGCCGAAGGTGATGGCGCGCTATGTTCCCGAACGCTCCGATGACTTCGTCTTCGAGAACAACCTGGTGGCCGGACGCTTTTACGGCAAGGCCCTGGAAGGCAATCCCACCTCTCCCGGCATCGACATCTGGGTGAAACTCCCCGGAAAACTGGTGGCCGACCAGTGGTACAAGGGCGCTATGGAAGACCCCGACTACTATCACCACAACCATGGCGGAAAGGACTGTTACAAGGTGTCCGTTTCGCTGGGCGGCGGTGCATCGGCCCCGCTGGTGAACGGGCAGCTCTCCCTGCCTCCCACCAACTACCGTTCCTACGACATCCTGGAAGAGACCCCGGAAAAAGTGGTGTTCGTGCTCCATTATCCTGCCTGGGAGGCTGCCGAAGACTGGACGGTCTCCCTGGACAAGAAGGTTACGGTGGTGGCAGACAGCTATTTCTGTGACGTGGAGGATACCTATACTTTCACCGGTACCGAAACCCTGGAGATTGCCGCCGGCGTGAACCGCCATCCAGCCCAGAACCCGGAACCGGAGGAGCGTCTCTCCGATGACCGCTACGCCATCTGGGAACCTGCCTCCGACCAGAGTATAGAGCCGGAGGACGGTATGCTGGGCGTGGCTGTGATCCTTGAGGACGGAGAGTATTCCTATGTGACCGATGACGGTGTCCACGGCCTCTGCGTGAGGACGGTCACCAGCGGCGAACCCTTCCGTTACAAGTTTGGGTCCTGCTGGTCCAAAGGTCTCATCAAGGAGGCTTCCGACTGGTTTAGATTAGTTGATGAACAATAATATCGCACTATATGAACAATCCATTTTCCCTTGAAGGCAAGAACGCCTGGATTACCGGAGCTTCCTACGGCATCGGCTTCAACATTGCCAAGGCCTTTGTGGCGGCCGGTATAAAGAATATCATTTTCAACGACATCAGCGAGCAGGCGCTGCAGCGCGGCCTGGACAACTACAAAGAGGCCGGCATCAGCAATGTGAAAGGTTATGTCTGCGACGTAACCAAGGAAGATGACGTGAAGGCCCTGGTGGAGAGAATCCATGCCGAAGTGGGCCAGATTGACATTCTGGTGAACAATGCCGGCATCATCAAGCGCATTCCCATGCACGAGATGAAGCGGGCCGAATTCCAGCAGGTCATCGATATCGACCTGGTGGGCCCGTTCATCGTGTCGTCGGCCGTCCTTCCCGAAATGATGGAACGCCGGGAAGGAAAGATTATCAACATCTGCTCCATGATGAGTGAACTGGGCCGTGAGACCGTGTCGGCCTATGCGGCTGCCAAGGGCGGCCTCAAGATGCTCACCCGCAACATCTGCTCCGAATACGGCGAATACAACATCCAGTGCAACGGCATCGGCCCCGGCTACATCGCCACGCCGCAGACGGCTCCCCTGCGCGAAAGGCAGCCCGACGGAAGCCGGCATCCTTTCGACAGCTTCATCTGCGCCAAGACGCCCGCCGGCCGCTGGCTGGACCCTTCCGAGCTGGGCGGTCCCGCCGTGTTCCTGGCCTCGCACGCTTCGGATGCGGTGAACGGACACATCCTTTATGTGGACGGCGGTATCCTGGCCTACATTGGCAAGCAGCCGCAATAATGGGGAGGAGATGCTATGAAAATCCATTGTGAAGTGAGACAGGCCTCCGGAAACCTGGATGCCAAGCATTACGACACGCAGCGGCTCCGCCAGGAATATCTGGTGGAGAGACTGATGGTGGCCGATGAGATCAATATGGTCTATTCCATGTTCGACCGCATCATCACCGGCGGCGCCGTCCCCGTGAAGGAAGACCTGCTGCTCAGCGCACCCGAGATCCTCAGGGCCGATTTCTTTACCCAGCGCCGCGAACTGGGCATCATCAACGTGGGCGGCACCGGTGTAGTGAAAGTAGGGGAGGAGGAATACACCATCCCCTTCAAGGAGGCGCTCTATGTGGGCCGGGGGAACCGGCACGTTACGTTCAGGAGCGTGGACCCGGAGCATCCGGCGCATTTCTACTTCTGTTCCGCCACGGCCCATCGTGAGACCGGGGTGAAGCAGGTGTCCAAGAAAGACGCCGTGGTAATGCACCTGGGCAGCCTGGAAGAATCCAACGAACGCACCATCAACCGCCTGCTGGTGAAGGAGGTAGTACCCTGCTGCCAGCTGCAGATGGGTATGACCGAACTGGCTCCCGGCAGTACCTGGAACACCATGCCGGCCCATACGCACAACCGCCGGATGGAGGTCTATTTCTATTTCGAGGTGCCGGAAGATGCCGCCGTCTGCCACTTTATGGGCGAACCGCAGGAAACCCGTCACATCTGGATGCACAACGAACAGGCGGTGATCTCCCCCCAGTGGAGCATCCACAGCGCCTGCGCCACCCGCAACTATACCTTCATCTGGGGAATGTGCGGAGAGAACGACGATTACAACGATATGGACTGGTGTGCCACCAAGGATTTAAGATAATATAAACAGTAACGATATGGCAAAAGTAGTAACCTTCGGCGAAGTGATGCTTCGCCTTTCCACGCCGGGATACCTGCGCTTTGCACAGGCCCGTCAGCTGGATGTGAATTTTGGCGGCGGAGAGGCCAACGTGGCCGTTTCGCTGGCCAATTACGGCATTGACGCCCATTTTGTCACCCGCCTTCCCAAGAATGACATCGCCGCCATGTGTGCGGCCGAACTCCGCAGTTTCGGCGTCAATCTGGACGGTGTGGTCTACGGCGGCGAGCGCCTGGGCATCTATTTCCTGGAGACCGGCGCCGTGGCCCGCGGTTCCAAGGTGGTCTATGACCGGGCCCATTCCTCCGTCTCGGAGATCATGCCGGGTATGGTGAACTGGCGGGAAGTCCTGAAAGGGGCCGACTGGTTCCACTGGACCGGCATCACCCCTGCCCTGAGCCAGGGTGCGGCCGATGCCTGCCTGGAAGCCATCAAGGTGGCCAACGAGATGGGCGTGAAGGTGAGTTGCGACCTCAACTTCCGCAAGAAACTCTGGAATTACGGCAAGACCGCGGCCGAAGTGATGCCGGAACTGGTGGCCGGCTGCGACCTGATCCTGGGCAACGAGGAAGATGCGGAGAAGGAATTCGGCATCAAGCCGGAAGGGTTCGATGCCGAAAAGACCGGAGGCGAAATTGACCAGAGCCGCTTTGAAAGCGTCTGCCGTCAGCTGATGGCCCGTTTCCCCCGCTGCAAGAAGGTGGCTATCACCCTCCGCGGCTCCATCAACGCCAACCACAACACCTGGGGCGGCGTGCTCTTTGACGGAAAGACCCTCTGGCAGAGCCGCCGGTACGATATTACCCACATCGTGGACCGCGTGGGCGGCGGCGATTCCTTCATGGGCGGCCTCCTGTACGGCCTCCTCACTTATCCCACGGACCAGCAGGCCATCGAATTCGCCGCAGCCGCATCGGCCCTTAAACACACCATTCCCGGCGACTACAACCGCGTAACCGTTTCCGAAGTGGAAGGCCTGATGGCCGGCGGCGGCAGTGGCAGAGTAAGCAGATAAGACTATGGCAAAATTCAATAAGATCGATACCATCGGTATCATCCGCAGGACCGGGATTGTGCCGGTATTCTACAATGCCGATGTGGAACTCACCAAGAAGGTGGTGAAAGCCTGCTATGACGGCGGCATCCGCGCCTTCGAGTTCACCAACCGCGGCGACGGCGCCCACAAGGTGTTTGAGCAGCTGATGGCCTTCGTACGGGCGGAATGCCCGGAGATGGCCCTGGGTGCCGGCACCATCCTGGATGCGCCCACCGCCGCCCTTTATATCCAGATGGGGGCCGATTTCCTGGTGAGCCCCTGCTGCGTAGACGAGGTGATTACCCTGGCCAACCGCCGCGGTGTGCCCTACAGCCCCGGCTGCGGCACCGTGACAGAGATTGTCCACGCCCAGGAGCGTGGCTGTGACCTGGTGAAGGTTTTCCCGGCCGGTACCGTTGGCGGTCCCGCCTTCGTGAAGAACATCCTGGCCCCGCTTCCCTGGGCGATGGTGATGTGCACCGGCGCCGTGGAACCTACGGAAGAGAACCTGTCGGCCTGGGCCAGGAGCGGTGTCACCGCCGTGGGCATGGGCTCCAAACTCTTCCCCAAGGAAACCATAAAGGCCGGAGACTGGAAAGCTGTCTCCGACCTCTGTGCCAAATGTTTAAGCTGGTTTAAAGGCGCTGTTTGATGGCCTTGGTGGCCTCTTCGTAACCGGGCTTTTCCAGCAGGGCGAACATGTTCTTCTTGTAGGCCTCTACGCCGGGCTGGTTGAAAGGATTCACCCCCAGGGCATAGGCGCTTACGCCGCAGGCGAATTCGAAGAAATAGAGCAGGCAACCCAGGTTGTAGGCGTCCACCTTTTCAAAGGACACCTCAATCTGGGGAACGCCGCCGTCTATGTGCGCCAGCCTGGTACCCAGTTCGGCCATGTGGTTGCAGTGCTCCACATGCTTGCCGGAGAGGAAATTCAGCTGGTCCAGATTCTGCTCATCGGCCTCGATCACAACGCTGCGCTGGGCCTTTTCCACGTGCAGCACGGTCTCGAACATCACGCGGGAACCTTCCTGGATGAACTGGCCCATGGAGTGCAGGTCGGCCGTATTGTTCACGCTGGCGGGGAAGATGCCGGTGCCGTCCTTGCCTTCTGATTCACCGTAAAGCTGCTTCCACCATTCGGCCACATAGGTGAGCTTGGGATTGTAGTTTACCAGGATCTCCACCTTCTTGTCCAGTTCGCTGAACAGGTAGTTGCGCATGGCGGCATATACCACGGCGGGATTCTCCTCGTCCTTTACAGCCAGTTTTTTCTCCGCTTCCCGGGCGCCTTCCAGCAGGGCCTTCACGTCCAGGCCGGCGGCGGCGATGGGCAGCAGGCCCACCGGGGTGAGTACGCTGAAACGTCCGCCCACATTGTCCGGAACCACGAAAGTCTTATAGCCTTCCTGGTTGCTCAGGGTCTTGAGGGCGCCCCGCTTGGCGTCCGTAATGGCCACGATGCGGATGGCGGCTTCTGCCTTGCCGTATTTCTCTTCAATGAACTGCTTCACGATGCGGAAGGCCACGGCGGGTTCCGTGGTGGTGCCGCTCTTGGAAATAACGATGCAGGCCACGTTGCGCTCCTGGGCAAGGTCCATCAGTTCGGCCAGGTATTCTTCCGAAAGGTTGTTTCCCGCGAAGACCACCTCCGGTGCGTCCTTTTTCTTGAGCTGCTTGCCGAAGTTGTGGCTGAGGGCCTCGATTACGCACTTGGCTCCCAGATAGCTTCCGCCGATGCCGATGGCGATGACCAGGTTCACGCCCCTGCCGGCCCAGTCGGCCCGGATGTCCTCGATTTCACGGAGCATGCTGGCGGGGACTTCTGAAGGCAGGTGCTTCCAGCCCAGGAAATCGTTGCCGGCGCCTTTTTCGCTTTCCAGTACGTCAAAAGCATGCAGGGCTTTCTTTACATAGGAATCATACTTGGCGGCATCCACAAAGGATTCACAGCCTTTCACATTGAGTTTAAGCATAGTATAGTGGTTTATAATAATTATCTATCCTACAAATTTAACAAATTCCCGGCAATTATTCATCCCTAATCTCATAAAAAGCATCTTCCGGGTCCGGAGGCGCTTCCGCCAGCCTTTCCTCCAGGGTATGGTCAATCTCCTCTTCGAAGCCCCGGAGGGCGGCGAAGGAGGAGAACTGGGCGGCCCTGTCGGAAAGGGACATCCGGGGATGCCGCCTGGATGTGGGGTGCTCCAGGCCGATGATGTCGTCGTACGGTGTCATGCCTTGTGTCCTCCTATCTGTCTGTTGCGCTCGCGCCCGGTGGCGCCTTCTTCGAAGTTCATCCCCTTGAGGATGGCGTTCTTGCCGAATTTTTTCCGTATGGCCAGGATGGCTTCCTGTTGCCGGCGCTCTTTCTCCAGGTCTATGGCGTCTTCGTCAAATAGACTCATCTGGCGGCCTTCCACCTCTCTTTCATCCTTGACATGGGAGGCCACTACATAGATGCGCCGGACATTGAGTTCCGGATCTACAATCCGCTGGAACAGCTCCATCATGGCATGCAAGATAAGGGTGGTGGAAGAGGTGGGGAAGTCCAGGTTGATGCTGCCGTGGGCCGGTTTCGGGGTGGCGCGCCCGTACCAGTCGGTCACCATGGCTCCTTTGAATCCCGCAGGCGTGCCGCTTTCGTAGCCCACATGCAGCACTATCTGGTCCGTGACCAGTTTCTTTTCCACCAGGCACAGTGCCAACCAGTCCGTCATTTCCCGCACTATCGTTGCCGCCTGCTCATAAGGATAGGGGCGCGAAAGGACCTGTCCGTTGGAAAGGCTGCTGCCTTCGGGCCGATAGGATTTGATATCGGCCATGGTGCAGGGCTCCCAGCCCCAGGCGTGGTCGATGAGCAGTTCCGCATTCACGCCAAAGGCCTTGTACAGGAGCTCCTCGTTCCGCAGCGAGCAGCGGGCCACGTCCCCCAGGGTCCAGAGACCCAGCTTCTGCAGGCGCGCCTCCGTCCCGCGGCCGATACGCCAGAAGTCCGTCAGGGGGCGGTGGCTCCAGTACTTCTGCCGGTAGCTCATTTCGTCCAGTTCGGCTATGCGTACCCCGTCCTTGTCCGCCTCCCGGTGCTTGGCCTCCACGTCCATGGCCACCTTGCACAGGTACAGGTTGGGGCCGATGCCGGCGGTGGCCGTAATCCCGGTCTCCTCAAGCACTTCCCGGATAAGCCGCATGGCCAGCTCGTGCGCCGTGGTCTTGTACAGGGTTAAGTAATCCGTGGCGTCTATGAACACCTCGTCGATGGAATATACATGGATGTCTTCCGGGGCGATGAAACGGAGGTAGATACCATAGATCCGGCTGCTCACTTCCACATAATAGGCCATCCGGGGCGGTGCGGCCATGAATTCCAGCAGGGGAGTGCCTGGCCTGCGGGCTGCGTTCACCTGCGCCACTTTCTGTTTTACCTCAAACAGGCGCGCCCGGCCCGGGATGCCATAGGCCTTCAGGGCCGGCGTCACGGCCAGGCAGATGGTTTTGTCCGTCCGGCTCTCATCGGCCACTACCAGATGGGTGGTAAGCGGGTCCAGCCCCCGTGCGACGCATTCCGCAGAGGCGTAGAAAGACTTGAGGTCTATGGCTATGTAGGTCCGCTGGTTCATTCTTTTCCAAATATCGGCATTTTTTTCGGGATTATTGCTAACTTTGCTCCGCCTGATGATGAGACATCTTTCACGGATAGCCCTGCTCAGCGGGATGTGTCTTTTCCTGTGCGCCTGCTCGGGTGCACAGGTAAAGCAGTACCGCGTAAAGGTGCTGCAGGAGTATCCGCACGACAGGGACGCCTACACCCAGGGCCTGTTCTTCCATGGGGGAACGCTTTACGAGACCACCGGACAGTATGGTTCCAGCACCCTCCGCACCGTGGACCTGGAAAGCGGCAAACCCCTTACAAACCAGCGCTTTGCCCGCAAATACTTTGGCGAAGGCTCCGTAATCCTGGGAGAAACCCTTTACATCCTCACCTGGACCAACAAGGTGGCCTTCAAGTACAACGCCAAAACCCTCAAGTACGAATCTACCCTGTCCTATAACCGGGAAGGCTGGGGCCTTACCACGGACGGGAAACAGCTCATAGCCAGCG
The DNA here is from genome assembly GCA_016285175.1 of Bacteroidales bacterium. GTDB lineage: Bacteria > Bacteroidota > Bacteroidia > Bacteroidales > UBA932 > Cryptobacteroides. Next base: position 17,164 of record JAEEQF010000003.1, on the reverse strand, counting down.
ACGGCTCTTCCAACCTGTATTTCATGGACCGGGACCTCAAGGTACTCCGCAAACAGCAGGTTACCATGAACGGCCGTCCGCTGAGGAACCTGAACGAACTGGAATGGATAGACGGAAAGGTGTGGGCCAACGTATACCTGACGGACATGATAGTGATCATCAATCCGTCCAACGGCAAGGTAGAGGCCTCCATAGACTGCACCGGCCTCCTGCCCGCCAAACTCCGCAACCAGGATACGGATGTCCTTAACGGAATAGCCATAGACGCTGCCGGCAATATTTACCTTACCGGAAAACTATGGCCCCGGATGTATAGGATAGAATTGGTTAAGAATTAATTACTGGAATGTTTAATTAGGGGTATCCGGAAACTCCGGATTGAGATCATACCCTCATAACTTGATACGGTTCATACCGTCGTAAGGAAATGAAAGAATACTTGCTTCTTGCAGCGCTTTGCGTGCTGCCTCTCTGCGCACAGGCGCAGGACAAGACGGAGCGTCTGGACTCCGTGGTGGTATCGGCCTCCCGTGCCGGCAAACAAACACCCGTTACCTTTACCAATGTGGGAAAAGACGCCCTGGGCGCCGCCAACCCCACCAATTCCCTGCCCATGGCCCTGAACCTGCTGCCCTCCGTGGTCACCTACAACGAAGGCGGTACCGGCCTGGGGAATTCGGCCATGACCATCCGCGGCAGCAAGGGCTCCCAGATCAACGTGACCCTCAACGGCATCACCCTCAACGACTCGGAGAACCAGGAAGTCTTCTGGGTGAACATCCCCGCCCTTACCAGCCTTATTTCCAGCGTGCAGGTGCAGCGGGGCCTGGGTACCAGCGCCAACGGAGCCGGCGCCTTCGGAGCAAGCCTTAACATGAACACCGCCTTCGTTACGCCGGACCCCTGGGCAAGAATAGACTTCAGCGGGGGCTCCTACAATACCTTCATGACAACCCTCAGCGGCTCCACCGGCCTTTCGGAGAAGGGATTCTACGGCTCCGCGGCCTATTCCCACGGCAGTACGGACGGTTATATCCGGAACGCTTTCGTCCAGTCCCAGAGCGCCTTCGTGGCCCTGGGATGGCTCCGCGGCGCCAATTCCCTGCGTCTCACCTGGCTCATGGGGCAGCAGCGGAGCGGCATCACCTGGGACGGTATAGATCTGGAGCAGTACGAAAAGGACCGCACCTACAACGGCGCCGGCGAATATTACGACGAACTGGGCAACGTCTATTACTATCCCAACCAGACCGACAATTATGTCCAGCACCACCTGCAGCTCAATTACACCCATTCCTTCGGCAGCCATCTCAGCTGGGCCAACACCCTCAACTATACCCGCGGAGAAGGATACGACGAGTATTATAAGGTGAACCGGAAACTGAAGAATTTCGGCGTAGCGTTTCCCGAAGGTGACAATTACCCCTCCCGCAGCGACATGATCTATCAGAAGAAGATGGACAACGACCTCTGGGTGTTCAATTCCAACCTGCGGTACCGTTCAGAAAGCCTGGATCTCACCGGCGGCGTGAACCTTTCCCGCTACCGGGGCGGCCACTGGGGGGAGGTCCTCTGGGTGAAGGCCTTTGGGGATGACGTGGAGCCCCGGTACGACTGGTACCGTCACGAAGGCGTTAAATGGGACGCCAGTGCATTTGTGCGGGCCGAATATAAACCGCTGGACTGGATTACCGCCTATGCCGATCTGCAGTACCGCGGCATCCGCTATTCCTTTGCCGGCTCGGACGACGACTGGCTGGAGTTCGGCGGGAAAGAGGAAGACCTGCTGGATTACAGGCAGGACTGGCATTTCTTCAATCCCCGCGCCGGCGTAACTGCACAGCTGGGCCGGCATAAACTCTATGCCTCCGCCGCCTGGGGCAACCGCGAACCGGGCCGGAGCGACATCAAGGAGAACGTGAAAGGGGAGGGCGCGCCCATCCGTCCGGAGAAGATGCTGGACGTGGAGGCGGGCTGGCAGTTTGCCTCGCAGGCGCTAACGCTATCGGCCAACCTCTACCTCATGGAATATTGGGACATGCTCCTGGAGACAGGCCGATTGTCCAGCTCCGGCTATGCGCTCAAGGAGAACGTACCCCGCTCCTGGCGCCGCGGCATGGAGCTTTCGGCGGCCTGGCAGGTGTTCAGCTGGATGCGCCTGGACGGTAACCTTACCCTGTCCATGAACCAGATCCGGGATTATACCTCCTACGTTGCCATAGACGATTATTCCGGCCGTACACATGCAGTGAATTACGGCAAGACACAGATGCTTATGTCACCTTCCGTTATCGGCATGGGCATGATAACCATCCGTCCCTGGAGGGACGGAAGCCTGGCCTGGGATGGTAAATATGTGGGGAAACAATTCATAGACAGCTCCATGCGGGAAGAGATGGCCATACCGGCCTACTTTGTCTCTTCCCTGTCTCTGAGCCATAAGTTCAGTTGGGACAAGGCCTCCCTTACCCTTAGCGCCTACGTCAACAATCTCTTCAATCACCTCTATTATGCGTCCGGCTGGCGCTGGGAGGAGTATAACGAAGCATCCGGTACCATCACCTCCGGAGTGGGGGTGTACCCGCAGGCTCCCCGAAATTTTTGTATAAAGTGTAGCCTTACTTTTTAAAAGTTTTTATTAAGTGCAAAAAAGTTTTATAAAAATTTGTAAGTCAAAAAACTTTCCGTATCTTTGCACTGAACAAAACGCATCTTCTAACCAACTATTAACTTTCTTTAAGGTAAGAATACACTACTAACTAACCAAGTAAAGAGCTCGCTGTGAAGCGAGCTCTTTACTTTTGGGACCTTCCTAATGTTCTGATTGACAGGCTACTTGTCTTCCAGCAGACCGGGGCGGCGTTCCCGGGTGCGCTGGATGGCCTGTTCGTCCTGCCAGGCCTGTATGAGTTTGGGATTGCCGCTCAGGAGCACCTCCGGTACCTTCCAGCCGTTGAATTCGGCCGGGCGGGTGTAGACGGGAGGGGATACCAGTCCTTCCTGGAAGGAGTCGCTCAGGGCCGATGTCTCGTCCGTGAGCACGCCGGGGACCAGGCGGATGATGGCATCGGCCAGAAGGGCGGCGGGGATCTCTCCGCCGCTCACCACGAAGTCTCCGACGGAGATCTCCCGGGTGATCAGGTGCTCCCGTATCCTTTCGTCAATGCCCTTGTAATGGCCACAGAGGATGATGATATTCTCCTTGAGGGAAAGCTCGTTGGCCATTCCCTGGTCCAGGATCTCCCCGTCCGGCGCCATGTAGATTATTTCGTCGTAATGGCGTTCTGCGGTGAGCTCCTTGATGTAGTTGAACACCGGCTCCACCATCATTACCATGCCGGCGTCTCCGCCATAGGAATAGTCGTCCACCGTGAGGCGCGGCCCCAGGCCGTATTTCCGCAGGTTGTGCACGTGGATCTCTACCAGTCCCTTCTTTACGGCGCGGCCGGGGATGGAGTGGCTGAGCGGGCTGTCCAGCAGCTCCGGCACAACGGTGAGGATGTCTATTCTTAGCATAATTCAGGTGTTTTTCTCTTGCAAAAATAGTATTTTATGTTTATTTAAGGAAATATTATTAACTTTGTAACTTACACAAATATGTTAAACTATTGAATCTTTAGTCATGAGTGAAGAAATTAAGCCTGAGGTTGTCGTAAATCCGGAGACCGCAGATGTAGCCCCTAAGGAACAGGAAACTGCCGCCGTGGTGGAAGAAACCGTCGTGGAAGCCCCTGCAGAGGAGGCAAAAGTAGAACCCAAAGTGGAAGAGGTTAAGGAAGAAGTGAAGGAGACGGTGATGAATTTTGCCGACAAGACGCTGGCAGAATTGTCCGAGCTGTTCCAGAAACTGAGTGAAAGTGAAGACCGCATGAAGCGATCCAAGGAGGCGGAGGCCATCAAGTCCGCCTTCTATAAGCTGCTGTCCCGCGAAAAGGCGGCGGCCGGAGAGGATGCCACCGTGGTGGAACCTACGGAAGATTCCGTGGATGAAGCCACCGTTCCCATGCAGAGCGGTCCGGTGAGCCCCTTTGCCGCCATCGAAGCCGGGTTCAAGTCGCTGTATATAGATTATAAGAAAGCCCGTGCGGAATATAACCGGGAGCAGGATGCGCAGCGGGAAGAGAATCTGGCCAAGAAGCAGGCCGTCATCGAGGAGCTCAAGGCCCTGGTAGATGCCCCCGGAGACATGAAGGATGCCTTCCCCAAGTTCCGGGACATCCAGAACCGCTGGCGGGAGGTGGGCCCCGTGCCGCAGCAGAACTTCCGTGACGTGAACGACACGTACCAGCTCTATGTAACCCAGTTCTACGACCTGGTGGACATCAACCGGGAGCTCCGGGACCTGGATTTCAAGAAGAACCTGGAAGCCAAGACGGTATTCTGCGAGCAGGCGGAGAAACTGGCCGAGGACGAGAATGTAGTGGAAGCCTTCAAGGAGCTCCAGAAGCTGCACGAGCAGTGGAAGGACCTGGGTCCCGTGGCCAAGGAGTACCGGGATGCCATCTGGGAGCGTTTCCGCGCCGCCACTTCCGTCATCAACAAGCGTTATCAGGCCCATTTCGAGGGTCTCAAGGCCCAGCAGTCAGATAACCTGGCCGCCAAGGTAGCCCTTTGCGAAGAGGTGGAAGCCATTGCCAATAAGGAGATTACCTCCTCTACGGAATGGAACGCCCTCAGCAAGCAGATAGAGGAAATCCAGGCCAAGTGGCGCACCATCGGCTTTGCCACCCGCAAGGACAACCAGAAGGTGTACGAGCGTTTCCGCGCCGCCTGCGACAAGTTCTTCGAGCGCAAGAGAGCTTCCTTCACGGAGTTCAAGGACTCCATGAACGCCAACCTGGAGAAGAAGATGGCCATCATCGAAGAGGCCGAACGCCTTAAGGACAGCACGGACTGGAAGGCCACCGGAGACCGTCTCATCGAACTGCAGAAGCAGTGGAAGGAAATTGGTGCCGTGCCGCGCAAGAAGAGCGAACAGATCTGGAAGCGCTTCCGTGCCGCCTGCGACGCCTTCTTCACCGCCCGCGACAACCGCGGCAAGGGAGGCAACGGAGATTTCGCCGCCAACCTGGAGGCCAAGCGTGCCCTCATCGAGGAAATCAAGGCCTATGTGCCGTCGGCCGATAAGGACGCCCAGGCCCAGAAGGACTTCGCCGAGCGTTGGAACGCCATCGGCTTTGTCCCCTTCAAGGAGAAGGAAGCCATCACCGCCGCCTATCGTGAGGCCATGGCGGAGAAATTCCCGGGCTTCGGTGCCCGCGGAGGCCGTCGGGACGGTGGTCGCGGCAATGTCCGTCCGGAAAGGGAGCGTCGTCCGCTCACGGAGACAGACCGTCTCAAGGAGCAGTTCACCCAGCTGCAGCAGGAGATCCAGACCTTCGAAAACAATATCGGCTTCTTCGGCCTGTCCAAGGGTGCAGAGAAACTGAAAGCCCAGATGCAGGAGCGCATAGACGCCGCCAAGGTGAAATTGGAAGCCCTCAAGGCCGAAATCCGGGCCAAGGAAGCGGAGGAAGCACAGGAGTAAAGGCCTATGGACAAGAATTCAATCATCGGCTTTGTCCTGATAGCCGTCATCATGATGGGCTTTTTCGGGTACCAGAGCCGGCAGCAGGCCAAGTTGCAGAAGGAACAGGCTCGTCTGGATTCCATCGCTGCGGCCGAGGCATACGAGCAGTATAAGTTGGACAGCGCCTATCGTGCCCAGCATCCGGAGGCTGCGCTTCCAGAGGAAGCCGCGGCTCCCGTTGCCCCCGCCCCTGCTCAGGCCGTCTATTCGGATTCCCTGCTCAATGAGGCAGCCTTGGCCGATGCTTCCTATGTTACCCTGCAGAACGAGAAACTGGAGGTGAAATTCACCACCCGTGGCGGCCAGCCCTGGTCCGTGCGGGTGAAGGATTACAATAATTACGACAAGTCGGACCTGTACCTTATCCCGGAAGGAAAGTCCCAGTTGGGCTATGTGGTCTATGCTCCCACGGCCGTGGATACGCGGAAGTTCAACTTCCGCTACGTACCGGAAGAATCTTCGGATTCCACCGTTGTAATGCGTCTTCCTTTCTCCGGCGGCGGTTATATCGAGCAGCGCTACACCCTCCGGAAGAACTCCTATTCGCTCAACGAAACGGTTTCCTTCGTGGGCATGCAGAACCTCATTCCCCGCAATGTGAATTCCATCGACGTGGACTTCGAGGCCGATATCCCGCGCATGGAGAAGGGCTACAAGAACGAGAGCCAGTACTCCCGCCTCAACTACTACTTCCCGGAGGACAACAAGCCTGCCAACATCGGCAACGGCCGGGACGGCAGCAAGCGCTTCGACAACAAGATCGAGTGGTTCGCCTTCCAGCAGCAGTTCTTCAGCGCCATCATGCGCGCTCCGGGGAGCTTCAGCTACGGGGAATTCGCCATCAAGTTTGCCGGCAAGGACAATCCGGAGAATAACCTCATGCACTGCGCCGCCCTCATGCGGGCCGATATCCCCACGGGTTCGGAGCTGATCCAGGTACCGTTCGAGTTCTACTTCGGTCCCAACGACTACAAGGGCCTCAAGGCCTATGGCCATGCCTACGAGAAGGTGATTCCGCTGGGCGGTAAGATCATCGGCGTATTCACTAAATACGTGATTATCCCGCTCTTCGACTGGCTGTCCAAGTTCATCTCCAACTTCGGCCTCATCATCCTCCTGATGACCATCTTCATCAAGATCGTGGTGCTCCCGCTGGCCTATAAGAGCTACGCCTCCAGCGCCAAGATGAGCGCCCTCAAGCCGTTCATCGACAGGATCAACGCCAAGTATCCCAAGCAGGAAGACGCCATGAAGAAGCAGCAGGAGACCATGGAGCTGTATAGGAAGGCGGGCGTGAACATGATGGGAGGCTGCCTCCCCATGCTCCTGCAGATGCCCATCCTGTGGGCCATGTTCCGCTTCTTCCCGGCATCCATCCAGCTGCGTCAGGAGAATTTCCTCTGGGCCGAAGACCTTAGCGCCTATGACGATGTAATCCACTGGGGCACCAGCATCCTGGGTATGGACCACATCTCGCTCTTCGCCCTGCTGATGGCCCTTTCCATGTTCTTCTATTCCAAGATCACCATGCAGGGCCAGAATACGGGCGATGACCCCAACGCCAAGATGATGCGGGCCATGAGCCTGTACATGATGCCCATCATGATGTTCTTCATCTGTAACAACCTCTCGTCCGGCCTCAGCTATTATTACCTGCTTTCCAACCTCATCACTATGCTGGAAACCTGGATCATCCGCAAGTGGATTGTGAAGCCGGAAGAGATTGTGGCCAAGGTGAAGGCTGCAGAGAACAAGCCTGCGCCCAAGAGCAAGTGGCAGCAGCGCCTGGAAGAGGCCCAGAAGATGCAGCGCCAGATGGAGCAGCAGAAGAAAGGCCGCAGGTAATGAAGCGTTTCCTGTTCCTGCCGGCCGTCCTCCTCATCCTTGCCCTGCAACCCCTGCAGGCGCAACGAAGGGATTCCACGTATACGGCAGCGGAACAGTTCAAATGGGAAAAACTGATTGCCCCCGCCTCCCTTGTGGGAGTGGGGGCAATCTGTGCCCTTTCCCCCTGGTATATGGAGAAGGTGAACATCCCCGTCCGGGACCGGGTCCTGTCCTGGACCGGCGGAGCCGATTATCAGTTTGACAACTATCTCCAGTATGCTCCTCTGGTTTCCTATACCATCGCAGGACTGTGTGGGGCAGGGAAGCACGGAGCCTGGGAGCACCTTCTCACGGCCGCCACCACTTTTGCGCTGGTTACCGCCTGTGCACAGGGTTTCAAGTATCTGACGGATTCTCCCCGTCCCAACGGAGGGACGCGTTCTTTCCCTTCCGGACACACGGTCACTGCCTTTGCCGGAGCGGAAATAATCCGCCTGGAATATGGTACCTGGTGGGGCCTGGCGGCCTATTCGGTAGCCGGGCTAACCGCTTTCATGCGTATCTGGAACAACTGGCACTGGACCAGTGACGTAATAGCCGGTGCCGGTTTCGGCATCTTATGTGCCAATGCTGCCTATTGGCTCCTTCCGTTTGAGCGGAAACTGTTCCATCTGGATTCAAAGATGGTTACGGGCAGGAACTATCAGTTCCAGGCACTTCCTTATGCCGCAGCTACGCCCTGTGGCTCTGCAATCGGCCTTTCTCTTGCTTTGCAATGGTAACACAAGCCCTTCATACCCTTCGTGATGCGCTGCCCTCCGGTGTCCGCCTGGTAGCTGTGTCCAAATTCCATCCGGTAGAACGCCTCATGGAGGCCTACAATGCCGGACAGCGGCTCTTTGGAGAGAACCGCCCGCAGGAGCTCGCGGCCAAGGCGCCGCAGATGCCCTCCGATGTGGAGTGGCATTTCATCGGCCATCTCCAGACCAACAAGCTCAAACTGGTACTGCCCTACGTTACCATGGTGCAGTCCGTGGACTCATTTCACCTGCTTGAGGCAATAAACAATTGGTGCACAGCAAATTCCAAATGTATAGACATCCTTTTGGAACTCCATCTGGGCGCCGAGGAAACCAAGACAGGCTTTACAGAGGAAGAAATCCTGTCAATAGCAGGCGAAGCGAAGGAGGTTTATGAGGGTGTGCCTGCTCCGCTTACCGGAGTCAGGATCAGGGGATTGATGGGCATGGCCACCAATACGGACGATATGTCTGTGGTGGAGGCCGATTTTGCCCGGATTGAAGCCCTGTTCAACAAAATTAAAGCCCTGGGGATTCCGGGCTTCGATCAGTTGTCCATCGGGATGTCGGGGGACTGGCCGCTGGCCGTGAGGCACGGGGCCACCATGGTGCGGATTGGGACGGATATCTTCGGCCCTCGGGAATACTAGCCCACGGGGCCGCCTACCACGCGGAACAGCCAGTTGCGCAGCAGGCGCAGGGCGCCCCATTCTTCTACATCTTTCAGGGTGATTTCCTTGCAGTTTTCCTGTTCTTTCAGGAAGGTTTCTTTGGTGCTCCGGGCCACCTCTTCATCGTATATGATGGACGAAACCTCGTAATTGAGGAAGAAACTGAGGTTGTCCGCATTGGTGGAGCCGATGCAGGTAATGTAGTCGTCCGATATGTACAGCTTGTTGTGCAGCATGTCTTCCTGCCATTCGAAGATGCGGATGCCGCTTTTCATGTAGCCTTTATACAGGGTCTCTCCCATCCATTTCTGGAAGAAGATATCATTCTTGGCAGGAACCATCCAACGCACGTCTACACCGCGGAGGGCGGCTTCCTTTAACTTCTGCACGGTGGAAGGGGGCGGCGGAAGGTACGGGCTCTGGAAGTAGAAATAGTCCCGGGCCTGTTCTACGGCCAGTTCAAAGGCGTCCCGCAGGGGCAGGCTCTTGTCGCTGGGGGAGTCGGGGATAATCTGTATGGTTTTCCCGGAAAACTGCGGGACGGTTGCGGGAGGCGGTATCTTTCCGATGGCATCGCCCGCCGGCTTCAGGGAAACGGACGGGGTGTCCGGTGACACGCGGTTCCAGTTTTCCTGAAAGACCTGGGCCAGCTGGGCCACTACGGGACCGGAATAGCACGCATCCAGGTCTTTCCACTCAAAGTAATAGTAATCGGCCAGGTTCCGTCCGCCGATATAGGCGATCTCCCCGTCGATGATCATGATTTTCCGGTGGTCGCGGTGGGTGGTGGCTATGGGCGGCAGGATGTAATCGGCCACCCATACCGGGAAGCGGAAAAACTCTACCTTGGCGCCCGCGTTCTCCAGCTGCTTCAGCTTCTTAAGGTCCGAAGTCCTGTTGGCTCCCTTGTCCGCGATTATGCGGACATCCAGGCCGGCACGGGCCTTTTCCTCCAGGATGCTGTAGAGGAATGCGCCGCCGGAGTCTACCCGGAAACGGTAGATGTCTATGTAGATGGATTCCCGTGCCTGCCGCATCTGTTCCAGCATCCACTCCAGGCGGTCCGTACTTACAGGAATGATACTCACCTGGTTACCCTGGGTGGGGAGCAGGCCGGTGCTCTCTGCGACGGTAGCGGCCATTTCCCTGTAGGCAGGACGGATAATCCCGAAAGCGGGATTGTCCGCTTCCGGGATCACTCTCTTGTGCATGGGTGCCCTGTATCCGCAGCCTGCCAGCAGCATGGCGGCGGATAGCATGTATACAGCTAGCCGGGCTCCGCGCATCTAGATGGCCAGGGTGAGCATCAGGGCGCCCACCAGCCCCAGGATGGCGTAGAATTCCGGAAGGGCGGCGTAGATGAGCGTATTGGTTTGGACGTCATGTCCCTGGGAGATACCCACGATACCGTTGGCGCATACCTGGCCCTGACGGATGGCCGACAGCATGCACACCAGGCCCACACCCAGGCCTACACCGAAGAGGATGGGACCGTTGGCGGCGAAGTCAAACTTGTACACCAGGAGCCACATGAAGAAACCCACGAATCCATAGATACCCTGCGTGGCGGGCAGAGCCGACAGGATAAGGTAACTGCTGGATTTCTCCGGGGCGCGCTTGAGGGCGCCTTCGGCGGCGTTGCCGGCGATGGTGGTGCCGTAGGCGCTGCCGATTCCGGCCAGTGACAGCATCAGGCCGAGACCAAGATAACCTAAAATTTCGTTCATAATTGTATAATTTTTAAAAATTTATTTCTTCACGGGTCTGTAACTACGTCCCTTCCCGTCGTAGCCGGAATTCTTGAAGAACTCCAGGAAGTTAAGACGGAGCGGGTGTACGAATGCGCCCAGGCAGCACATGGCCAGGTTCAGGGCATGCCCTACAAGCAGGATGAGGGCAAAGAAGATCCAGCCGGGGCCCAGGGAACCGTCTCCCAGGGTCATGGAGGCAATGTCGTTGAAGGCCTTGCCCAGCATGCCGCCGGCCAGTCCCAACGCATACAGACGCAGGTAACTGAGCACGTCTCCCAGCAGGCCGGTTACCGTGTTGTAGGTTTCCCAGAGCCCAGCGCCTATGTTCTTGAGCGGATTCCGCTTGATGTCGTTGAAAAGGAAGATGCCCAGGGCCGATACGACGCCCAGGCCGATGACCACCCATTTAAGGATGGGCTTCGGGATGAAATTCAGCATGGCGAGGGCCGCCACAACCACGCCGCCCACGATGAGCAGGGTCCAGCCCCAGGTGCTGAGTGCACCCAGGAATCCCTTGTTCCGGGTGGCGTAAACGGTCTTTACCACCATGGCCAGGCACAGGTGGACGATACCTATTGCCAGCGCCAGCACCATCTGGGCTTCAAATCCGGCGATGGTTCCGGTGATCATAATTGACTTGAGCCAGGACGGGATCCAGGAAAGGGTGGAGATGTCCACACCGAAGAAGGTGTGCATGACTATACCCACCACGAAGGTACCTGCGCCCAGGATGGTTACCAGCGGCGCCAGGTCCTTGAAACTGTCCACTTTCCTGAGCAGGATGCCTGCGACCAGGAGCATCAGTCCGTATCCGGCATCTCCCATGCACATGGCAAAGAAGAGCAGGAAGAAGATGGAGAGGTACGGGGTGGGGTCGAACTCGTTATAGTCCGGCCGGCCGTACATGTCCGTAAGGGTCTCGAACTGGCGTACGAACCAGTTGTTCTTGAGTTGGATGGGCGGATTGTCCGCTGCGGAGGCCGCCTCCTTGAAGTAGAAGACGCCGATGTTGTCCAAAACCGCTGAGACTTCTTCGTCCTTTTCAGTAGGGGCATATCCCACCAGGGTGACGATGGTATTCTCTGCGGCGGGAACGGCGCTCACAGTGGCCAGATGGCGGTCCAGCTGGGCGTAAGCGTCCCTGCAGCGGGCTTCCAGTTCCGGGATACGGTGCTGAAGGCCCAGGATTTCTCCTTCCAGAGAATGCAGGAAGCGTTCTTTCTCCTCCAGGGCGCTTTGGGCCTGGGATATGTCTCCGGAAGGGATGGGAACCTCTCCGGGGAGCGGATCTTCGCCCGCCACCACAAAGTAAACGCCGTCCTTCTCCTGGCTCACCACCGTGAGGACGTACTGCTGTTCCCATTCTTCCTTGAAGAGTTTGCTGCTCAGTTTATGGAAGTGCAGGGGAACGCCTGCGTCGGAGAGCTGCTGGACAATTTCCGGATCGAAGCTGCCCCAGACCTTCCTGGCCTGGATTTCCTTCTCCAGGTGTTTTACCTGTTCCAGGGTGTTCGAGTAGAGCATGAGGGTGCCGCCGGCAAGCCGGACAAGGTCTTCCTCCTCCCTGGTAACCACTTCCGTCCCTTCCGGGATATCCACCTTCCGGAGTCCCTGGATGAGTCCGTTCATCAGGTCCAGTTCGGCCGATATATCCTGCGAGGCCTCATCCACCGGTTTCACGCTGCGGGTGATGTCCATCAGGCCCAGTTCCTGCAACTGTTCCACCAGAGATTCCTGCTGCCCGTTAAGGAGCACGAAGGCGTATTTGGTCATGCGGGTAATCATAACTGGGAGGCCTCCTCTTCCTCTGCGTGACGTTTCTTCACAATCTTGGACGAGGCCTTGGACAGGTTCTCCTCGTCTTCCATATAGCGCTTGATCTTGCGGATGGCTTCCTGGTAGCCGGGAATCTGCACCTTTTCGTACAGGTTCACCTTCTGGGTGGTCTTCCGGCGGTTGTAGTCCAGGATGCGGGCCTTTTCCTTATATACCTCGCTCTCTATGCCCAGGCGGCTCAGTTCCTTGAGGATAGCCACTCCGTCGGCAAACCAGGCGGGCTTTACGAAGGCATTGAAGGGCAGGATCCTGTAATGGATTTCTCCCAGGGCGGGCGTCTTCACGCCGGCCACCTTCTTGGTGAAAAGGTCCACGTCCGTTATCTCTATGAGACCCGGCTGGAATTCGTTCCAGAGCGCGGAGAGATAGTCGTACTTCCTGAGGGCCTCGTCCAACTCTTCAATCAGGCGCTCGCTGTCGGCCTTGGCCTTTCGCACCTCCAGCCGCAGCGCGCTCTCCTTGTTCTGCAGGGTAGGGAGAGCCCGCTGCCGCACCTTGAGCTGCTTGCCCAGTTCCGTCAGCGATGTCTTGTTGTATTGGAATTTGATGGCCATTTAGGATTTCCAATATTTATCGATGAGTGCCTGTTTGATACCGGTCTCGGCGGGACTGAAATACTTGCCGAAAAGCTTCCAGGCCGTATCCAGCATCTCCGTGATGGAGATGTTCACGTCGATGGCCAGGAGTTCGCGGGCATAGTCCTTGGCGTAGGAGAGACAGCGGTGGTCGTAGTCGGAGAGGTCGAAGCCGTTCTCCAGTTTGGTCTTGGCGTTCTGCGCATCGGCATAGAGGCGTACGGAAGCGTTCATCACCTGGCTGTGGTCTTCGCGCGTCTTCTTGTTCTGTACCAATTGTTTAAGTCTGGACAGGGAACGGAAGGGGTCGATGATCACCTTTCCGGTGTCCGTATCGGCCTTGAGGTACAACTGGCCTTCCGTGATGTAACCGGTGTTGTCCGGGATGGCATGGGTGATGTCGCCGTCGTTGAGCGTTGTAACCGCGATGATGGTGATGGAGCCCCCCGTGGGCAACTGCACGGCTTTTTCATAGATCTTGGCCAAGTCGCTGTACAGGGAACCCGGCATGGAATCCTTGGAAGGGATCTGGTCCATGCGGTTGCTCACGATGGAGAGGGCGTCGGCATAAAGTGTCATGTCCGTGAGGAGCACCAGCACCTTCTCGTTTTTGTCCACGGCAAAGTATTCGGCCGCCGTGAGGGCCATATCCGGCACCAGGAGGCGCTCCACGGGTGGATTCTCCGTGGTGTTGATGAAGCAGATGATCTTGTCCAGGGCGCCTGCGGCCTCAAAGCGGCCGCGGAAGTACAGGTAATCGTCGTTGGACAGGCCCATGCCGCCCAGGATGATCTTGTCCACGTCGGCCCGGATGGCCACATCGGCCATTACCTGGTTGTAGGGCTGGTCCGGGTCTGCGAAGAAGGGAATTTTCTGGCCGGATACCAGGGTGTTGTTGAGGTCGATGCCGGCGATGCCAGTGGGAATGAGCTGCGAGGGCTGGCGGCGCTTGTACGGGTTCACGGAAGGGCCGCCGATCTGGCGCTCTTCCCCCTCTATCTCCGGACCTCCGTCGATGGGATGCCCGTAGGCGTCGAAGAAACGCCCGGCAAGCTGCTCCGAGACCTTGAGTGCAGGGGGTTCTCCCAGGAAGGTGACTTCCGCATCCGTAGGGATGCCTTCCGTTCCGGAGAAGATCTGCAGGGTGACCATCTCTCCCTTGATGCGCACCACCTGGGCCAGTTTTCCGCCCACAATGGCCAGCTCATCGTTGGAAATGCCCTGGGCCCGGAGGCTTACGGTTGCCTTGGTGATGCCTTCCAGCCTGGTATAGATTCTTTGGTATGCTTTTGTTGCCATAATCTAAGCAGTCATTTTCTTAACGGTTTCGTTGTAGGCCCAGAACTGCTCGCTCTCGTACACGGAGTAGTTCATCTGGCGGAGTTCGTTGATGAGGTTCTTGAAGAATTCCCGGCATTTCTCGAAATCTTCAAAGTCGTAGTCCTTCTCGCACACCTTGAGGACCAGATCCAGCATAAAGCGCTGCCGGTCCATGGGGCAGAGCGAATCCACCGGGTCGAAGCCGTCCTGCTGGAGGATGATGAAGTCCACCAGTTCGCTCTTCCAGAAACTCACGTGATAACTCATGGGAACGCCGTCGTCGCCCAGGATGTTGATCTGTTCGGCGGCTTCCTTGCCGCGGCGGATGATATTCTTGGCCGACAGCACTTTCTCCACCCAGCCTTCTTCCACGGTCTTGTTCAGGTAACCTATGATTTCCGGATATTCCAGGTATTTGGAATAGGATTCCAGCGGGCCCACGGCAGGGTATCGCTTTTGGTCTGCCCGGCCCTGTTCCAGGGCATAGAAGCAGCGGGCGGCCTTCTTGGTGGATTCCGTGACGGGCTCCTTGAGGTTACCGCCGGCAGGGGATACCGTGCCGATGAAGGTGACGGCGCCCCTTTCCCCGTTGTTCAGGATAACCATGCCCGCACGGGAGTAGAAGTTGGAGATGATGGCCGACAGGTCCACCGGGAAGGCATCGGCCCCCGGCAGTTCCTCCATGCGGTTACTCATCTCACGGAGGGCCTGGGCCCAGCGGGAGGTGGAATCGGCCAGCAGGAGGCACTTGAGGCCCATGGCGCGGTAATACTCGCAGATGGTCATGGCCGTGTATACGGACGCCTCACGGGCGGCCACGGGCATGTTGGAGGTATTGCAGATGATGGTGGTACGCTCCATCAGGTGACGTCCGGTGTGCGGGTCTATGAGCTCCGGGAATTCCGTGAAGATTTCCACCACCTCGTTGGCACGTTCACCGCAGGCAGCCATCACAATAACATCGGCGTCTCCCTGCTTGGCTATGGCGTGCTGGAGCACGGTCTTTCCGCAGCCGAAGGGGCCCGGGATAAAGCCGGTGCCGCCTTCCGCGATGGGATTCATGGTGTCTATTACGCGGACGCCGGTTTCCATGATGCGGTCCGGACGCGGCTTTTCCCTGTAGCCCTTGATGGCCATCTTCACGGGCCATTTCTGCACCATGGTCACGGGGACCTCCGCACCGGAAGCGTCCGTGAGGACGGCAATGACGGTGTCCACGTTGTAGGAACCGGCTTCCTTCACGGATTTGACGGTATAGGAACCCTGGAAGGAGAAGGGAACCATGATCTTATGGGGCAGCCAGCCTTCCTTCACCTCTCCCAGCCAGTCGGCGGCCGCTACGGTATCCCCGGCTTGGGCGATGGGGGTAAAGTCCCACTTCTTTTCCCGGTTGATGGGTTCCGTGTATTCTCCCCGCTTGAGGAAGACGTCCGTCATGGTGGTAAGGTCGTTCTGCAGGCCGTCGTACACGCTGGAGAGCAGGCCGGGGCCCAGGGTGGCTTCCAGCATCCGGCCTTCGAACTCTACGGTGTTGCCGCCTTTGAGGCCGCGGGTGCTTTCGAACACCTGGACCGATGCGTTCCTGCCATTCACTTTGATGACCTCCGCCATCATCTTCACGCCGTGCGATTCGATGTAGCAGATCTCATTCTCCGAAACCGGCCCGTCTACCTCTACGGTAACAAGGTTGGAAACGATACCGGTTACTATCCCTTTTGTCTTCATATTGGTTATTGTTCTTTGTAATCTACTCCTTTAAAGGTACCCCGGACCTCATCCACCAGCTTGCGGAACAGTTCCCGGCCCGTTTCCTCTTCCAGGGCCAGCCAGCGGTCCACGATGTGCAGTTTGGCCACGTACGAGAGCACGGCCGTGAGGTCGAAGCTGTGAAACAGCGCCAGGTTGTCGGCCTTCTCCCACACAATATCGTCCAGCCCCTTCTCCCGCTCCAGGAGGTCCCCTCCTGCCAGTACGGCTTCCACTTTGGCGGCTTCTTCGAATTCACCTCCGCGGAAGCGGTAGCCGTCGATATCCAGCCCCTGGTCTTCTTCCGAGCCCATTCCGCTTAGCACGTCCAATTCCTGCTCCCGGCCCAGTTCCCGGTTAAGGTAGCGGACCTTGGCGTTGCGGAGGTTAAGGTCGAAGCGGAAATATTCCCGGAGGAAAGGCTCCTTCCGGCCAAGCGCGGCGGCATAGAAATTGGCGTCCAATTTCTTCTCGTCGAAACCGTCCAGCAGGAACTGAAGGGCCTCCAGGTCTTTCTCTCCCAGGTCTCTCCGGATTTCCGCGAGCACATCGGCAAAGCCTTGGCCCTGGGCATACTTATAGTCTGCCGTAAGGTAGGGGAGGCTGGAGATTATGTACTCGTAATTGCCCATGGCCTAGCCGAAGAGGATTTTCTTGGTGGCGGGACGCAGGTATTCGCCCACCAGTTCCCGGAAGTTCTCTTCCGTGAAGCTGATGAAGTAACTGCCGTCCTTGGGGCCGATCCGGAAGCCGCCGCTGAATCTTTTGGAGAAAGTGGCTTCCACGCCCTTGCCGATGGCCTTGGCTAGTTCGCTCTTCACGAAGGGCTCCAGTCCTTTCTTGAGGTTTTCCGGCAGCACCAGGGCCAGGTCCTGCGACTCCTCTGCGGTGAAACGCTGGGCCACGGCGGTGATGATGCCTTTGACGAATTCCTCCGACGAGAGGGCATCCTTGACGGGTTTGTCCACGGCTTCCGCCACAATGAGCTTCTCAAGGTTCTCGCGGGTGGCCTGGAGGGTTTGGGTGGCGGCCATCTTTACGTCACCTTCCATCTTTATCTTATAGTCCT
>JAEEQF010000158.1 GCA_016285175.1 Bacteroidales bacterium | reverse complement strand
ATGCTGTTGCCGGGGTAATGCCGGGTGCCGTTGAAGGCCATGTGCTCCAGGAAATGGGCCAGGCCGTCCTGGTTGTCTTCTTCCTGCAGGGCACCCACGTTGTGGGCAATATAGAAATCGGCACAGCCCGGAGGATTCTCGTTGTGGGCCAGATAATAGGTGAGGCCGTTGTCCAGCCGCCCCATGCGGAATTCCGCACCGGGAGGGATGCTTTGGGCCAGGGCGATGCCGGGCAGGAGGGCGGCCAGAAGCAGAAGGAGCCGTCTCATAGATGGGTGTTATTAAAAGTGGCAGCCGACACTGAAAAGGGTCACATTCCGCCAGCGGCCGGCCAGGTACTGCGGAGGGGCTGTGAGAAGGAGGGTACGGTTGGATATCCGGATATAGGGTATGCCCGCGGACCAGTGGAGAAGGCTGTATTCCAGGGCTATCTCGCCGCCGGCGCGGAGGGCTGTAAGGTATTCGGCCTCCCGGTCCAGCCAGGTGTCAAAACTCTTGATGGTGGTGGAAGAGGCCGACAGGTCCGCCCCGTCGTCCCGGAAAGAACCGAAGCCTCCCTGGGCCAGGGCATGCAGCTCCAGGGTCCAGAGCGCCTGCCCGGCCCGGAAGTTCTTCTGCCCGTAGACATCGGCGCCCAGGGTGGTGAAACGTTGCCTGCGGGACAGGGGGAAGAGCGTGGTGCTTTGCGTCCGCATACGGGCTTCCAGTTTTGCGCCCAGAATGAGGGAAGGCCGATACCCGCCTGTCCCTATATGCCAGGCGTAGTGCAGGGATCCCTCCAGGTCCATCCGCTCCAGGACCTTGTTCTGCCCGGTATATTCCACGATGGTGCTCTGTCCGCTGGGGGTGATGTAGTGGAACAGATTCTCCCTGTTTTCCAGCCTCTCCAGGGAAAAATCGGCCGATAAACGGTGCAGCTGGCCGCCGGAAGGAAGCACCAGAACGCTCCGCACACCGCTCTGCCAGCCTCCGAACTCGAAGAAGGTGGCCGTAGAAGAGCTCTTCCGGCCATAGTAGCCGTTCCGCGTGCGGAACCAGGCCTCGGCGGAGAAACTGTCCCTGACCAGCAGCTGCAGGGCACCGCCCAGGAACTGGTTGGCCATGGGCCGGTATTCGGTTTCCGGGATGTAGTTGTAATCTCCGGAGAGTTCGGCCACCGTGCCCAGGAAACCGCCTTTGTCGGTCTGGATGAAGTATTGCCGGTCCGTGGTGCCGTAGATGCCGCCCTTGAGCGTTTCCAGGGTGTTCCGGTACTGCAGCGATGCGCCCAGGGTAAGGCTTTCCGTGGGTTTCCAGCTCATGCCCGCATCCACCCCCAGGTCCATCCAGATATTGGAGAAGCGGGGGTCCTTAACCTTGGTCTGGTCGGCAGCCGTATAGCTGACGCGCAGGCCGGCGGCCCATTTGCGTCCCAGGCGGTAGGAAAGGCCTCCTTGCAACCGGTATTGTTCCCGATTCTTGGTTCCGGCGGTGAGGGGGCTGCTTTCCAGAAAGTTGACGGGGTTGTAATACGGATCCATCAAAATCTGTCCGCCCATATCCTTGCCGGTGAAATACCGCCACTGGAGCTGGCCGAAGAACGTGAGCCTTTCCCCCATGCGGTAGAACGATTCCGTGGAGGCACCGGCCGTATAGCAGGCCGGCGATTCCGTGAGGGCGGCGAGTCCACCGAATTCCGTATGGAACTGCAGCTCCACCATGGCCAGGCGGCCCTGGAAGGCATCCATCAGGGAAGGATTCCACAGGGAGGCCCAGGGGAGGCTTTCCTTGGCCAGACGGTAGTCGCGCACGCCTTCCCCGCCCTGACCCGCGGCGGAAAGGGCCAGGGCCAGGGCAAAGACGGCGGCTATCAGACGGCGGTGCGGCATGGAACTACTTCTTCAGGGAAGCGACTTTTCTCTGATGGAAGTCGTTGGTGGAGTTGTTGGTCTGGGAATAGATGATATGGGCGCCGTTGGCGATGGAGGCCTCGGCGTCGATGCCGGACGGGTCGGTAGAGCCTTCCACGTCGGTGGTTCCCAGGGCATAGTCATACACCAGTTTGCCAGCGTTCTCGGGCAGGGCCTCGGTGGAGGCCTTGTCCACATTGCGGTAAACGGAGTAACCCTGGTTGTTGGTGATGGCCACGTAACCGCCGTTCACGGAAGCGGGGAAGCGCGGGGCGCTCTTGGCCAGGTTGGGCTGGGAGAATACCTCGATGGCGCCAATCACCTTGTCCTTGGGGAACTTGACCACGTTCATGGCGGCGGAAGTGCCCAGGGTGTGGTCGTAGTTTTCCGTATCCTTGCAAAGGGCTTCCACTTCGGCAAAGGGAATCTGGCCGATGAAGAAGGCCGGTGAGCTGTTGGACATGGCCCAGGCGTTGCCCTGGGTGAAGGGATAGCAGCTCAGGTAATGGTTGGTGGCGATGGCGTCGGAAGCCGTGTATTTATTGTTGGTGTACTGGGTGATTCCGCTGTTGGACATCCAGTAATAGGAGGGATCCGACAGGTTCACGGAAGTGGAGACGGTGGCGGTGTGGTCGATGGCGCCGAAGATGGCCACCACTATCTGCGACCAGGCGGGAATCTTCACCTGGGCGCAGAACCACCAGATGGCGCCGTAGGAAGGAATCCAGCTCTCGTTCTCATAGATGAGGTTACCGTCTTCACCCCGGTATTTGTTGTTTCCGTGGCCGTTGTAGGGGGCCAGGAAACCGAATACCACGTCGCTGGCATCGGCCTCTACGTCGGAATTGTTGTAGAGGATCACATAGGCGTCATTCGTGTAACCCTTGTTGGTCTCCGGGTTGTTGCAGCCGCCGAAGTACAGCTCCTTGATGATGACCTGGCGGGATTCCACCTTCTGCATAGGCAGGTAGAAGGGCTTGTTCTGGCTTTCCGGGGAAACGGTAATGTTGGTCGTGCCGGTGTAGGACAGACGCATACCGTTCTCACTGGTAACATGGGTGGAGGAAACCGAGTAGGAGCCGGGCAGCAGCTTGAAGACAACCATGCCGCTGGCGTCGGTACTCTCCTCCAGGACATAGGTGGAGGCGGCGTCGGACACGCTTACTTTGATGCCGGAGATGCCCAGGGGTGCATTGTCCTGGGAGAGCATGATGACCACGTTAACAGGTTCCGGGTCCGGGGTTTTCTTTTCGCAACCCGCCGCCAGGATGGCCAGCGACAGGAGTACAACGATGTTAAATTTCTGTTTCATAATACGTTGGATTTAAAATTTGAGTCTTACAGTGAGCCCGTAGTAGAAGGCGGGAATATAGGAGGTGACGGAGCTGTAGGTGCCGGTCCTTGTGGACTTCACCTGCCCCATGTTGTTGAAGAAATTATTGGCGTAGAAGGAGATGGAGGCCACCTCTCCCAGTTCCTTGGTGATGCTGAAATTGGCCGAGAAGTAGGGGGAGATGTAATCTTTTCGGAAGCCGTATACGAAGTTGTACGGAACGGCCAGTTTGGACAGGTCGGCATAAAGGGCCGGGTCGTTCTCCTTGGCCCAGCGGAGTTTCTCCAGATACGGAACCTGCACGCCCGGCTGGTCATAGCTCTCATAAAACTCCGGGAAGGTGACCACGTAGTTGTCGCCGTCGTAGATGGAGACGGAAGGGTCGTAGGAAAGGGGATTGGACAGTTCCCGGAG
>JAEEQF010000036.1 GCA_016285175.1 Bacteroidales bacterium | reverse complement strand
CGGGCACGTGGGCCAGTATCAGGGACTTACCTTCTGGACACCGAATATCAACATCTTCCGGGATCCGCGCTGGGGCCGGGGAATGGAAACCTATGGGGAAGACCCTTATCTCACCGGTCAGCTGGGTATGGCGGTGGTCCGTGGCCTGCAGGGCCCTTCGGATGCCGATGTGCTCAAGGCCCACGCCTGCGCCAAGCACTATGCCGTGCACTCGGGACCGGAATGGAACCGTCATTCGTTCAATGCCGAAGTCTCCGAGAGGGATCTCCGCGAAACTTATCTTCCCGCCTTCAAGGACCTGGTTATGAAGGCTGACGTGCAGGAAGTGATGATAGCCTACAACCGCTTCCGCGGTGAGCCTTGCGGAGCCAGCGATTACCTGATCAACACCGTTCTCCGGGGTGAGTGGGGCTACAAGGGCCTCATCACATCGGACTGCTGGGCCGTGAGCGATTTCTATGAGGAAGGCCGGCATGGTTTCAGCCCGGATGCCGTCCATGCCGTAGCCGCCGCCGTGAAGGCCGGTACGGACACGGAATGCGGCAGTTCCTACGTGCATATCCCCGAAGCCGTGGCGCAGGGCCTGCTGGACGAGGCCGATGTGGACCGCAACCTCATCCGGCTGATGACCGCCCGTTTCCGCCTGGGAGAGATGGACGATATCTCCCCCTGGGACCAGACCCTCCCGGACGCTATCGTGGAAGGCTCCGAACACAGGGCCCTTTCCCGCAAGATGGCGCAGGAATCCCTTGTCCTGCTGCAGAATAAGGGCAATATCCTCCCGCTCAAGCCCGGGAAGAGAATCGCGCTCATCGGCCCCAATGCCGACGACGCCCAGATGCAGTGGGGCAACTACAATCCCATCCCGGAACAGACCATCACCCTGGCCGATGCCCTCCGGGTGCGCGTGCCCGGCCTGGTGACTTTCCGCGGCTGCGGTATCGTGGGAACTGAGTATATGCCCGCCCCGAACCCCAACAACCGCCTTTCCCGTGCCTTAGGTATGAGTGAGGCCGAGATGGAGCAGTTGGCCAAGGAATACGCCATCGGCATAAATGATATCAAGACCTACGTGGCCCGCCAGGAACAGCAGCAGAAGAGTTTCCTGCCCCAGCTGGATGTGGAGGCCGTGTTGAAACAGCTGGAAGGAATTGACCTGGTGGTGTTTGCCGGTGGTATTTCCCCGCGTTTCGAAGGCGAGGAGATGCCCGTGGAACTGCCCGGTTTCAAGGGCGGTGACCGAACCGATATCCAGCTCCCGGAGGTGCAGCGCCGCCTGCTGAAGGCCCTGCACGATGCAGGCAAGAAGGTGGTGCTGGTGAATTTCTCCGGCTGCGCCATCGGCCTGGAACCGGAGACGGAAAGCTGTGACGCCATCCTGCAGGCCTGGTATCCCGGGCAGGAAGGCGGTGCCGCCATTGCCGATGTCCTCTTCGGCGACGTGGCCCCTTCGGGCAAACTCCCCGTCACTTTCTACCGGAGCATTGCCCAGCTCCCGGACTTTGAAGATTACAGCATGAAAGGCCGCACATACCGCTATTTCACCGGCAGCCCGCTCTTCTCCTTCGGTTATGGCCTCAGCTATACCTCCTTCCAATACGGAAAGGCCAAGGTGCAGGGAAACAACATCGTGATTCCCGTGAAGAATACCGGAAAACGGGATGCCGATGAGGTGGTCCAGCTCTATGTGCGCCGTCCCTCCGATGGGGAAGGCCCGCTCAAGAGCCTCCGCGCTTTCCGCCGGGTAAGCATCCCCGCCGGAGAGACCGTGCAGGTGTATCTCCCGCTTACGGAGGAGACCTTCCTGGGCTGGAGCGAACAGGCCCGGGACATGGTTCCGCTCAAGGGGGAATGGGAGCTTCTGTACGGCGGCAGTTCCGATGCCCTGCAGACCGTCAGGTACAATAGAAAATAGTTCTTTCATTTTTGGCAGATTTTGGTTACATTTGCACGAAAGCTATAACCACCATGAGAAAATCCATCCTTGCCCTTTTGGCTGCTGCTACGGTGCTGTTCACCTCCTGCGGCGGGTCGTTCAATGCCCTCCGGGCCGTTCAGGGTGGCATGTATGCCCTGCAGGCGCTCACCCTCTCGGACGCGCAGGTGCAGGACTATGTACACCAGTATATTACCGCTTTGGACGCCCAAAGCACCGTCCTGCCGGAAAACAACAGTTATACAAAACGCCTCAGGAGCCTTACCAAAGGCCTTACGGATGTAGACGGCATTCCGCTAAATTTCAAAGTGTACAGGGAGAACGAAGTAAACGCCTTTGCCTGTGCCGATGGCAGCGTGCGCGTATACACGGGCATTATGGATGCCATGACAGACAATGAACTCATGGGGGTAATCGGCCATGAAATCGGGCATGTGGCCCTTAAGCATACGCGGAAGCAGATGCAGCAGGCCATGTTGACCAGCGCGGCCCTGGAGGGTCTGGCATCGGCCAGCGAAACCATGGCCACCCTCACGGATTCCCAGTTGGGCGCTATAGGAGAGGCCATCATCAACTCCCAGTTCTCCAAATCCCAGGAAAGCCAGGCCGATGATTATGGGTATTCCTTCCTGGTGGGTACCGGACGGAATCCATGGGCCATTGTGATGTCCTTTGAGAAACTTCAACAGCTGGCTGGCGGCTCCCAGGCCGGTCCGGTGGAGAACCTCTTCTCCACCCATCCGGACACGGCCACCCGTATCCAGCGCATGTCGGAAAAGTGTGAGCATGACGGCTATAAACGTCCGGCTAAATAATCCATCTCTATGTACGATCTTGCTATCTTAGGTGGCGGCCCCGGGGGATACGTGGCCGCCGGGCGTGCCGGTGCTGCCGGCCTGTCCGTTGTTCTTTTCGAGAAACGGGAACTGGGCGGGGTGTGCCTCAACGAAGGTTGCATCCCCACCAAAACCCTGCTATACAGCGCCAAAGTGTATGACTATGCCAAGCACGCAGACCGCTATGGCGTAAATGTGCCGGAGTCTTCCATAGATTTCGGAGCCATCTTCAAGCGCAAGGTGAAGGTGGTGAAAAAACTGGTGGGCGGGGTGAAAGTCCAGATGCGGAACGCCAACGTGGAGGTGGTTCCCGGTGAGGCGGTGATCCAGGGCCGTGGGGCCGATGGCATCACCATCGCCTGCGGGGAAAACAGCTACGTTGCCCGGAACCTTCTCATATGCACGGGTTCGGAAGCCGCTGTCCCGCCCATTCCGGGCCTTCGCGAGGGACTGGGGGAGACCGTGGTCACCAACAGGGAAATCCTGGCGCTGGAGGCCCGGCCGGAGCGGCTGGTGGTAATTGGCGGCGGCGTAATAGGCATGGAATTCGCCAGCTTCTTCAATTCCATCGGCACGCAGGTGACGGTAATAGAGATGCTGCCCAAGATCCTGGGCCCGCTGGACGATGAGATCTCCGCTATGCTTCAGGCCCAGTATGCCAAGAAGGGCGTGGAGTTCCACCTGAGCTGCAAGGTTGTGGCCGTGGAAGGGAATGAGGTGGTTTACGAAGATCCGGACGGTAATACCAACCGGGCCGCAGGGGACAAGATCCTTGTTTCCGTGGGCCGCAGGGCCAGTTTTGCCGGTATCGGCCTGGAAAGCATCGGCGTGGAGCTTGCGCTCAATCCCGCCGGCCGGCCTTATGGTATCAAGGTGGATGCCCAAATGCGCACCAACGTTCCTGGCGTGTATGCCGCAGGCGACGTGACGGGCTTTTCCATGCTGGCCCATACCGCCACGCGGGAGGGCGAAGTGGCCGTGAACACCATCCTGGGCAAGGAGGACGCCATGAGTTACAAAGCTATTCCGGGCGTGGTATATACCAATCCGGAGGTTGCCGGCGTGGGCATTACGGAGGCCGAAGCCGCCGCCAGGGGGCTTGAAGTGGAGGTTTTGAAGCTTCCCATGGCCTTCAGCGGCCGCTTTGTGGCAGAGAATGAAAGGGGAGAGGGCCTGTGCAAGATAATTGTGGACAAGGCCAGCCACAAGGTACTGGGTGTCCACATGCTGGGCAATCCCTGTTCGGAGATTATCCAGAGCGCCTGCATCGCTATTGAGGAAGGCCTCAGCGTGGAGCAGCTCAAGGAAGTAGTGTTCCCTCACCCCACCGTATCCGAAATCCTGAAAGAAACCATATTCACCCTGTAGAGATGGCAAACAGGAACCTCACATCCGGTGATCTTCCGCAGTACCAGAAGAACTATTCGGAAGATGCCTTTTGGGACAAGCTCAAGCGCATTGCCTCCAAGGCCGGAGCCAAGGTGGTTTATTACGCCCTGGTGCTTTACTACACCCTCATGGACCCCAATACGCCGGCCCAGTACAAGATAGTGATTGCGGGCGCGCTGGGGTATCTCATCCTGCCGCTGGACCTGCTGCCGGACCTGCTGCCCTTCGCCGGCCTGGCCGATGACTGGGCGGCCCTCGTCGCAGCCGTCTCCTATGTAATATCGGCCATTTCCCCGCAGAACAAGGAAAAAGCACGGGAGAAACTCCGCTCCTGGTTCCCCAACGCCGGCAATTCGGACCTGGGCGACCTGGTTTAGACCGGCAACTACGGTATTAATACCCAGTAGGTTTTCCCGGCTTTGTTGGTGAGTTTGACATCCCGGATCCAGGGATTGGCGTCCCGGAGGGCGGCGTAGGTGGTACCGTGCTGCAGGGCGAAGTCCACCCAGCTGGAAACGGGGCCGGAAACAGACACGGCGGTGCGCCTGGGATAAGGCGGGTACATCTCCTGCGGAGTGAGCCGGAAACCGAAGGCGGCGGGATTCTCAAAAAACATCTTGCAGGCCAGCAGCCGGAACATATAGCGGGAAGTCTCCTCTTTGATGAACAGTTCCAGGGCCGATGTCTGCTTCTGCTCCGCCAGGCGTGCGGCGATACCGCCCTGCCCGGCGTTATAGCTGGCGGCCACCGTCATCCAGTCCCCGAACTTTTTGAGGGCATCCTTGAGGTACTGGCAGGCGGCCAGGGTTTCCTTGTCCGGGTGGAAACGTTCGTCCACTTCGGCATTCACTTCCAGTTTATAAGTGGCGGCCGTGGCTTTGGTGAACTGCCACAGGCCCGATGCTCCCGTAGCCGAAACGGCCAGCGGATCCAGGTTGCTCTCGATGGCCATCAGATACTTGAGATCTTCCGGGATACCCTGTTCCTTGAGGATGGGAGTAACCAATGCGAACATCCGCCGGCTCCGGCGCAGCATGAGCGTGGAGTTGGTGTGCATGTAGGTGAAGGAAATGAGTTCCCGGTCCATCCTTTCCCGGAAATCCTGCCGGTCCAGGCGGACGGTGTCTCCTGCAAACACAACATAATCCGGCACTCTTGGAGGTGTGGGATGCATGGCCGGTTGGGCAAAGAGAAGGGCCGGCACTAACAGCAGGATAAGAAGGAGGGTTCGTTTCATAGGGCAGCTTCGTATTGGTCCAGGGCCTGGGCCATGAGCGCCCGTCCCCGTTCCACAATCTCCTGGGCGTGGGTGTAGCCGTAAACACCGTGATAGGAATCAAAGGGAAGGCTTGCCAGCACATCCGGCGGGCAGGCCTCTATGCCCATGCGGGCGATGGTGCCGTTCATGATGCCGAAGCTGCGCTGGAGGATGGAGGCGAAGTTGTCGTCGGCCTTTACGGGAAGGCGTTCGTTGCGGCCGTCCATATCCAAACGGAAGGCCTGCAGGTCCGTCTGGATGCGGGAAATCAGCGGAAGTCCGTCCCGGCTTTCCATCAGGGCGGCGCGGCTGTCCAGGAAGCCCTGGATCTCGGCCGCATCAATCTCGTTCACGTTAAATCCCACCAGGATGTCTCCAGGGGTGCGCTGTACCCGGTTCAGGGGGAAAGTATTCACCATACCGCCGTCCACCAGCGTACGGCCCTTCCATTTCACGGGACGGAACATGGAGGGAATGGAGATGGAAGCCCGGATGGCGTCGAACAGGGGACCATCCCGGAAAACCACTTCCTCCCCGGTATAAAGGTCCGTGGCCACGGCCGTGAAAGGGATGGGGAGGTCTTCTATGCGGATGTCCGGCACCCGTTCCTTGATGGCTTTGATTACCTTGTCACCTTTTACCAGGTAGTTCTTGCTGAAGGAAAAGTCCATCAGGGCCATCACTTTAACTGGGTCCAGCCCATACAGCCATTCCTTGAAGGCCTGCATCCCGCCGGCGGCAAAGATACCGCCCACCAGCGCACCGGCCGATGTTCCGGAAACGGAGGTGATCTCATATCCCCGGGACTGAAGTTCTTCTATGGCGCCGATATAGGCGAATCCGCGTGGTCCGCCGCTGGCAAGGGCTAAGGCAACTTTTTTCATGTTTATCCCAAAATGTAGCTATACAAAGATAATCCTTTTTTTGCTAAATTTGCAGCCGCAAAGTAAGAGAACTATGAAAAAGATTCTGCTCCTTGCGGCCATCGTGGCCGTCCTTTCCGGCACTTTCGCCGTGAGCACCGCCTGCGGCAGTTCCCGGGCCAAAGGCCCCGATACCCTCAGGATAAACACCACGGACCTGGGTAAAGACATCATCGGCTACAACGGTCCCACGCCGGTGGAACTCACCGTGGTTTCCGGAAACATCGTGGACATCCAGGCACTTCCCAACAGGGAGGGGCCCCGCTATATGCAGGCCGTCCGTGAAGGCGGGCTGCTCAAAAAGCTGGTTGGCAAGAGTGTGAAGGAAGCCAAGGACACGGAGCTGGATGCCGTTTCCGGCGCCACCTATACTTCCAACGCCCTCATCGAGAACATCCGTCTGGCTCTGGAGAAGGCCGAATAAGGCCTAGCGGGCGGTATAATAGTCTATCATCCGCACGATGCTGCGGGTACATACCGGGCAGAATTCCTCGCACTCGTTGATGCGCATACGGCATTCCTGCACGGGCCTGAATACCCCTTTCATCTGATAGCCGGCGCCTTCATAGACGCCGATTTTCCTATTCAGCCGGGCCTTTTGCTCAGGGGTAAGCGTGTCCCATATCCTGCGTACGTCCTGCTCCTCCTCTATGGGATCCACCGGAGTGGGAAGGGTGGAGTGGGGAGGCATCAGGTCGGCCCATTTGGCGGTGAAATCCACCAGGGTGGTGAGGTTGGGCTCCCAGGGCTCCGTATCGGCCGGATACAGGGTTTCCGGATTGTCCCCATACGCATATTCGTCTCCCAGGCCGCCGAAGGCATGGCCGAACTCGTGCACCAGCACCGGGACGAAGGTGGGGTGGTCGCTGTTCATGATGGTAACGCTGTTGTAGATGCCTCCGCCGCCATATTTGGCCGTGTTGGCCAGCACTATCACGTGCTCGGAAGGCACCGTTCCGATAAGGTCGTACAGCGTCCAGATGGAGGAAGTGGTAAGGTAGCGGTCGCTGTAGAAAGTGTCAAAATGGGAACTTACGGCGGTCTCTTTCCAGATGCCTTGCCCGGGAATGCTCACGCCGCTGTCGGCCGACGGGGCGAAGACCGCCCGGAAATTGAAGCGTCCCTTGTAGCTTTTGAAAGGTTCGTGGGAGAAAAGGGCATCGGCCGCCCGCCGGGCGTCGTGGAAGAACTTCCCGCGGTCCTCCAGGGCATATCCTTCCGAAACCACCACTATGTCGATGGCTTCTTCCAACGTGCCGTTTTCCAGGATGGAGGCCACCTGCAGGCCGTTATCGGCCGATTCCCGGATGAGGATGTCGGACGGATCCACCCGGTGCCTCAGCCGGGAGGATACTTTTGCATGCGTATCGAAGAGCACCACCTCGATATCCACGGGATGGGTGGGGAAAGGTACCTGCAGGCAGTTCTCAAAGGCCTTCTGCACGTGGGCGGCCTCCTCGGTGGCCTGCCATTCCTGGAACAGGGTGGAGAAGCTGTTCACGTACAGGATTTCACCGCTGTCCGGGTCCAGTACCCGTACCTGTCCGTTGCCCCGGAGGGCTGCCTCGGAGAGGTGATGCCGGCGTCCCGCCCAGGCACCCGTGCGATACGCGCGTGCGTAATAGATGGATTGGTGGTGAACATCCCCGCAGAAAACATAGTCCAGGCGAAGGGTGTTATCCGTGAAATGCGTCTGAAAATCCTGCCCGGCCAGGGAAAGTGAGGCCAGAAGGGCAGCTGCCAGCAAAAATAGTTTCCTCATACCTGTCTTTTTCTACAAAGATAGCAGAAAAGGTTTTTTTAAAGTAAAAAAAGCCCTAATTTTACTACTGCAAAAAAATAAAAGGACTGTTTATGAAAAGAATGCTGGTTTCTGCGGCGTTAAGCCTTCTCCTTGTGCAGGTAGTTGCGGCCCAGGAAAAGCCTTTCCTGGAGGATCTCCCTTATTATGTGGAAAACTTGTCCGTGTTCGAACGCGGTCAGGAACCCGGCCGGGCCTTCCATATCCCGGAGCAGAACCTGTCCCTGAACGGGACTTGGAAGTTCAGCTACTTCGAGTCCCCCCTGGATGTGCCCGTAGACTTCTTCCAGCCTTCTTTCAACGACCGGAAGTGGGGCAGTATCCAAGTCCCTTCCAACTGGGAGATGCAGGGGTACGGGCAGGCGCTGTTCCGGAACGTGTCCACTCCATTCCCCAACAAGATGCCAGCATCCCGCATCGCCCAGTTCCAGAAAGTGCTGGACGACCCGGATGCATCCGAGCGGGACAAGATGATAGCCCGCTACCGGATGGGCGGCGGAGCACCGGCCCTGCCCTTTGCCGTGGCCATTCCGGAAGTCCCCATGGATATCAATCCCACGGGTGCCTACCGGACATCCTTCACCTTGCCTAAGGAATGGAAGGGGAAGCAGGTGTTCCTCCGCTTCGAGAAAGTGGCTTCCGGATCGTTCGTCTGGGTGAACGGAAAGGAAGTGGGATATAACGAGGGCGCCCAGGAACCGGCCGAATACAATATCACCCCTTATCTGAAGGCCGGGAAAAACTCCCTGGCCGTGCTGGTGCTCAAATACTGCGACGGTTATTATCTGGAAGGTCAGGACTACTGGCGTCTGGCGGGTATTTTTGATGACGTTACCTTGTATGCCTCGCCCCAGGCCCGGATCTGGGACTATCAGGTGATAACGGACTTCGGCCCGGATTACCGGGATTCAGACCTGTCCCTTGCCGTTGAGGTGAAGGGGTACGAGCTGGAAAGCGGCTCCTACAAGGTACGCGCCTCCGTTTCCAAGGAAGGAAGGGGGGTGGCCCGGATGGAGAGCGCCGCTTTCACCCTGGAGCGGAACAGTTCCCGGACGCTCCGGATGGCCGCCCGCGTGACGGCGCCGGAAAAATGGTCTTCAGAGACTCCCGTGCTGTATAACCTGGAGATGGAACTGGTGGATGCCTCCGGGAAGGTGGTGGACGCCATGTCCAAGCGGATGGGCTTCAAGAAAACCGAGATCCGGAACGGTGTCTTCTACCTGAACGGCGTTCCCATCAAGGTGAGCGCCCAATGCTCGCACATGCAGCATCCGGAGCTGGGCCACGCCATGGACGAAGCCACCATCAGGAAGGATATGGAAATCCTCAAACGCTTCAATTTCAATGGCGTGCGCACCTCCCACTATCCGCCGGTGAACGAGTATCTGGATTTGGCCGACGAATACGGCCTGTTCATCATCGATGAGACCGGGGATGAAGCCCACGCCACCGAGTATGCGTCCGAAATGCCGGAGTTTAAGGAAATGTACCTGGAACGGGTGCGGAGGATGGTCCTGAGGGACCGTAACCACGCCTGCGTCCTGTTCTGGAGCGCTGGCAACGAAAGCGGGGAAGGCCCGAATATCACCGAGGTGGTGAAGGAAGGCAAGAGCCTGGATCCCACGCGCTTCTGGATGTATGGCGGCAATGCGGCCAAGCATCCGGCCGAAGATATCGTGGGGCCGCGCTATCCTTCTCCGCTGGAGCACGAGGTGGGCTACGGGATGGACAAGAACGACTTGCGTCCCTCCTTCATGGACGAGTACCTGTCGGTGGCCGGCAACGGCGGCGGCGGAATGGACGACTACTGGAACGTGATCTATTCCCATCCCAAGCTGATGGGCGGCGCCCTGTGGGATTTCGTGAGCGTCGGCATTACGGAGCCGGTGCGCGCGCTCCGGGACAAGTCCCCGAACGGGGTTCCCGCCCATATCATGGGCCGCGCCACCCTGGTGAAAGGCCCCTGGGGCAAGGCCATCAACTTCAACAAGCAGGACCAGTGGGTACAGGTGTACCGGGCCGATGCCGTGGAGATCTCCGGCAACAGACTCACCCTCACGCTGGATATCCTGCCCCGGAAATTCAACGCCTCCGGCGGCTATCTCATCACCAAGGGAGAGAACCAGTTCGGCCTCAAGCAGCAGGGAGCGGACAAGCTGGACTTCTATCTGGACAACGGCCAGAAGCAGGTGCTCACGGCGGCACTTCCGTCCGACTGGGAAGGAAAGTGGCACAATGTGACGGCCACCTATGACGGATCGGCCATGAAAATCTATATCGACGGATCCGAGTGCGCTTCCCGGCCTATGCAGGGGGCCATCCGCAACCTGCCCCTGTCGCTCTGCATCGGCCGCAGCGAGGAAGCCCTGGGCCAGGACACCAACGTCTATATCTGCGACGCCCTCATTGACAACGTAGGCGTATTTGCCGATGCAGTGGATCCCGCATCCCTGGAACCCTCCCGTGCGGCCCTCTGGCTGGACTTTGAGGAGGAGACCCGGGAAGGGACCTTCTATTCCTACGGCGTGGGCGCCCGGACGTATGGCTCCATCTGGCCGGACCGCGTTCCTCAGCCGGAAATGTGGCAGATGAAAAAGACCACCCAGCCGCTGTCTTTCCG
Organism: Bacteroidales bacterium; assembly: GCA_016285175.1. GTDB lineage: Bacteria > Bacteroidota > Bacteroidia > Bacteroidales > UBA932 > Cryptobacteroides. The sequence goes on along the minus strand of JAEEQF010000036.1, from coordinate 7,982 downwards.
CCTGGTGGACCCGGAGCAGGGCACCGTGGAGGTTTGGAACCGCAACAATTTCCTGAATGCCTCCATTTACCAGACGTCCTGGACCCTTACGGCCGATGCCGATGTGGTGGCATCCGGCAAGATGGACCTGGATGTGGCCCCGTTCAGCCGGAAGGTGGTACGGATACCGCTTACGCATCCGGAGGCGGTTCCCGGCAAGGAGTACCGGCTTACCATCAGCTCCGTCCTGGCCAAGGACGAAATCTGGGCCCCTGCCGGCCACGAAGTATCCTGGGACCAGTTCGAGCTCACGGCCTGGAACATACCCGCCCGGGAGGAACCCGTTTCCGGAAAGGTGCGGCTCACGCAGTCGGAAGAGGAGATTACGGCTACTGGAGAAGGTTTTGCCTACCGCTTCGATGCCCGTACCGGTGCGCTGGTCTCCGCCGTGGTGGATGGGAAGGAGCTGCTCACGTCCCCGCTTTCCCTCAATGTGTGGAGGGCTCCGCTGGCCAATGAACTGGATGGCTGGAACGGCGGCGGCGCCGGCCGGCTGGAGGTTACAGGATACGGTTCCATCGGCCACAGCCGGGTTCTGGCTGCCGTCTATTATGCGGCGGGACTGGACAATATGGGCCTGTTCCCGGTGAGCGTGCAGGCGCGTGAGGCGGGTGACGATGTAATAATAGACGTACGGGACCTTTCCCTGATGGGCGGCGGCAGGGCCACCACCGGCCAGCTGGATGCCTATATCATGGGCCGGTCCTACAACGGCTTTGACGAAACCTACAGCTGGCGGATAGCCGGCGACGGCACCCTTACCATCCATCACCGGGTGAATCCGCAGGGCAATATGCCCGCCTGGCTGCCCCGCCTGGGCGTAACCCTGGGCCTGGACAAGTCCCTGAATCAGGTTTCCTGGCACGGACGCGGCCCGCAAGCCTCCTATCCGGACCGCAAGAGCGGTTACCGGCTGGGCATCTGGCATACGGACATAGACTCCATGTATGAACCCTATCTGATCCCGCAGGACTTCGGCCTCAGGACCGACAACCGCTGGGTGCGACTCACGGACGCCTCCGGACGGGGCCTGGAATTCTCCATGGACCAGCCCTTCGCGTTCAATGCCTACGACTGCACCACGGAGAACCTTACCCGGGCCGTGTATCAGTACCAGCTCCGGCGGGGCGGGGATATTACCCTGAACCTGGACTATGCCACTTCCGGCGTGGGATGCACCGCACGCGGCATCTTTGACGCCTACCGGGTGTATCCGGCGGGGTATGAACGTACCATTACCATACGGATCGTAAGGTAAATCCAGGGACATTCAAACAGTTCGTCGAAGAAAAAAGGGCGTTGGTCGAAAACCGGGACCGACGCCTTTTACTTTGCGGTACTTTTGCTGTCGAAACAAGCGAAAATTCCATTTGACAACAAAAAATAACGCAATATGAAAAAGATTATCATCCTCCTCGTTTCCGTGTTCGCCGCCACTGCGGCTTTCGCCCAGAACAACGAAGTCGTCGTCAAGGGCGTAGTCCTGGACTCCCTCACCCGCGAAGGCGAACCCGCCGCCGTGATTGAATTCTATGAGATGGCCGATACCGACAAGGCCGTGGCCTTTACCACCACCGACGTGGACGGCAACTTCTCCCACAGCTTCACCCTCAAGGGCGACTACTGCCTCCGTTTCAACAACCTGGGCCGCAAGGTAATCAAGCGCTGCTTCACCATCGGCGACGAGCCCGTGATCGACCTGGGCGAAATCCTGGCGCAGGACCAGGTAGAGACCCTGCAGGCCGGAACCGTGACCGCCATGCGCCCGCTGGTGAAGATGGAAGTGGACAAGATGATTTATAATGTGGCCGAGGACGTGGACGCCAAGACCTCCACCGTGCTGGATATGCTCCGCAAGGTGCCGATGGTGTCCGTGGACGGCCAGGACAACATCACCGTGAATGGTTCCTCCTCCTTCCAGGTCTATGTGGACGGCAAGCCCAACCAGATGATGAGCCAGAACGCCTCCATGGTGTTCAAGATGATGCCTGCCAGCTCCGTGAAGAACATCGAGGTGGTCACCAACCCGGGCGTCCGCTACGATGCCGAGGGCGTGGGCGGCGTGCTGAACATCACTACCAACAAGGAAGTCACCGGTGGCCAGAGCGTGGCCGACGGCATCTACGGAACCCTCCAGGCCCAGGCTTCCACCCGCGGCTTCGGCGGCGGCCTGTTCACCAGCATGCAGAAGGGCAAGTTCGCCCTGAGCGCCAACGTGAACGGTATGATGCAGAATTCTCCCGCCACCACCATGGATATGGAGCGCATCCAGGACAACGGCTTCTCTACCAGCACCCATTCCGAGACCAATATGAAGACCCCTATGCTGATGGCCAACGTATCGGCCAGCTACGATATCGATGCGCAGAACCTGATCTCCGCCACCGTGGGCCTGATGCGTTTCAATATGAACCAGAGCGGCCTTTCCACCACCGATATGGTCATTCCCGGCATCTCCCAGTACAGCTACACCGGCCTCACCTCCACCACCATGAGCAACAACATGATATCGGCCAGTGCCGACTACCAACACCTCTGGGCCGATGAACCCGCCCGCAGCTTCACCCTCAGCTACCAGTTCAACGGTTCCCCGGCCGTGAACAACACCCTGAATACCTTCGGCGGTGCCGTGGTACCCGGCTTCGACCTCACCGACCGCAAGAGCGACGGAACCTCCAATTCCATGGACCACACCATCCAGGCCGATTTCACCACTCCGCTGGGCACCAGTCTTACCCTTTCCACCGGTGCCAAGTTCATCTACCGGCACAATTTCTCCGACCAGAGCGACTTCCACTGGGATGGCACCGACTATGTGCTGAATCCCGCCTCCAGCCTGAAGTATGACTTCTACAACCGTATCGGAGCCGCCTATACCGAGCTCTCCGGCAACTTCGGCAACTTCGGCGTAAAGGCCGGCGCCCGCTACGAGCACACCTGGCAGACCTATACCTCGGTACCCCCGCTCGCCACTTCCCCCGATGGCCGTTTTGACGTGAACTACGGCGCCCTGGTTCCCACTGCCAGCGTCCAGTACAACATCTCCATGACCCAGAATATCGGCCTCAGCTATAACCTGCGCGTCAGCCGTCCGGGCATCACTTACCTGAACCCGTACGTGGATACCACCAACCCTACGGCCCTCACTTATGGTAACACCGACCTGGACGTGGAACGAGGTCATAACCTCTCCCTGGTCTACAGCATCTATACGCCCAAGGTGATGCTGAACGCCACCCTCCGCCAGAGCTACACCGGCAACGGCATCTCCTCCTACAGCTTCTTTGACGACAACAACATCCTCAATACCACTTACGGCAACATCGTCACTACCAGCAGCACCGGTCTTAACGCTTTCCTCATGATCAACCCCACCAACAAGACCCGTATCATGATCAACGGCGGCCTCACCTACAGCGACATCTCCAGCGCCCAGCTGAACCAGCACAATAATGGCTGGAGCTACAATGTGATGCTGGGCGGCCAGCAGACCCTTCCCTGGGACCTCCGCCTGAGCGCCAACGTGATCGTGATGGGCAGCCAGGTAACCCTGCAGGGCAACACCACCGGCATGTCTATGGCCACCCTGGGCCTCACCAAGACCTTCTTCGACGACAGGCTGAGCCTCTCCGTGAACGGTATGCTCCCGTTGGCCAAGGGTTTCGAGATGAATATGAGCTCCACCACCGTGGGCGACGGTTTCACCACCAGCATGAGCACCACCATCCCCATGCGTCAGATTTCCTTCCAGGTTAGCTGGACCTTCGGCAAGCAGGGCAACTACACGGCCAAGAAGGCACGCCGCACCATCGAGAATGAAAGCCAGCTCAACAGCACCTCCACCGCCGAAAGCATGGGAAGCATCATGATGAATTAATCCAGCCCTAGAAAGCGATATGGAAAAATCTAAAGATTTTTGTTAAATTTGCGATATGCAAACGTCCAGTCGCAGAAACCTTATACTAAACACCACCCAGATTATTGTCTGGGCTGGTGTTTTTCTTGTTCCCGCCCTGGTGTCGGGAACCATGACGCAGTCGGTGGGGCAGGCCTGGAACATCTTCAAGTCATCGGCCCGGATGCTGCTGCCCATTTTCATCCTGTACTGCCTCAACTATTATTTCCTGGTGCCCCGTTTCCTGTATGGGAAGAAGGGGATGGCCAAGTGGTTCTACATAGTGAATGCGGTCTTGCTGCTGGCGTGGAACTTGTACAGCTTCTGGCCGCACGAGCATCCGGATTTTCCGGCCGATATGGATCCGTTCTGGATCAAGAATATCTGGGCCTACCAGGTGATTACGGTCCTGTCCAGCCTGTTCCTGGACATCCTGCTCATCCTGCTGGCCGTAGGTATCCGCTACGTAATGCGGGCCAACGAGGCCCTGCGGGAAGCCGAAGAGCAGCGGCGCAAGACGGCCGAGGCGGAGCTCACCTGGCTCAAGAGCCAGCTGAATCCGCATTTCCTGTTCAATACCCTCAACAACATCTCCTCGCTCACCCAGATAGACCCGGACAAGGCCCAGGAGAGCATTGGCCAGCTTAGCGACCTGCTCCGCTACGCGCTGTATGACAGCGAGGCGCCCAAGGTGCCGCTGGCTTCGGAAATGGAATTCATGAGCAATTATATAGACCTGATGGCGCTCCGCTGCAACGAGCTCACCACGGTGAAAAAGGACTTGCAGGTGCCCGCCGCACAGGCGGTGGTGGCTCCGCTGCTTTTCATCTCCCTGGTGGAGAACGCCTTCAAGCATGGGGTGAACGCCCGTTACCCTTCCTTCGTGGACGTGTCCATGCACATGGAAGGGGAGCGGCTGGTGTTCAGGTGCAGCAATTCCGTATTTGAGAAGCAGGGAAGTGACCATATCGGTTCCGGTATCGGCCTGGAGAATATGAAGCGCCGCCTGGAGCTCCTGTATCCCGGAAAGTTCATTTACTCCCAGCAGGCCGATGACCGGAAGTACGAGGTGGAGGTAACCCTGGATTTGGTATGAAAAACCTGCGCTGCATCATAGTGGACGATGAGCCGCTGGCGGTGAGGATGCTGGAAGGCTTTGTTGAGCGTACGCCGTTCCTGGAGCTGGAGGCTTCTTTCAACGACCCGGTGGAGGCCCTCTCGGCCATCCGGGAGCGAAAGCCCCAACTGGCTTTCCTGGATATCCAGATGCCGGACCTGGACGGGATGGAACTGTCCCGCATGGTGCCGCCGGAAACCCGCATCGTCTTTACTACCGCCTTCAAGCAGTATGCCTTCGAAAGCTATGAGGTGAGCGCCTTGGATTTCCTCCTCAAGCCCATCCGCTACCAGAAATTCCTGGAGGCGGCCGAAAAGGCCCGGGAATGGTTCGCGCTCAAGGAGGCTGCCGAAGCCGTACCTTCCGCTCCGGAAAAGACCACCGTGTTCATCAAGGTGGACGGCGTCCTCCGCAAGGTGGAACTGTCGGACATCCTGTATGTGGAAGGGATGAAGGACTACGTGATGTTCCACGTGGCCTCTGCCGGAAGGCCCCTGGTTACCCATATGACCATGAAGGCGGCCGAAGACCTGCTCCCTTCCCAGTCTTTCATGCGTGTGCACCGCTCCTTCATCGTGTCCCTGGAACATATCACCTCCTTCACGCCCACGGGAGACCTTAAGGTGGGGGACAGCCTCCTGCACGTTTCGGACGCCTATCGGCCGGCATTTGACACCTATCTCAAAGACCATTCGCTAATTTAATAACCAAACATATCATGAAAAAGTTTTCATTCATCCTCGCCGCTATCCTTTGCGCGGCCACCCTTCAGGCAAAGATTACCCTCCCGCCCCAGATGGCGGATAATATGGTACTCCAGCAGAACGCCCATGCCAATCTCTGGGGCTGGGCCAATCCCGGGGAAACCGTTACCGTAAGTACAAGCTGGGAAGATGAAGTGTATAAGGTGAAAGCCGGTGCCGACGGTGCCTGGAAAGTGGCGGTGGCCACTCCCGCCGGCAGTTATGAAGAACATATTGTGGTAATTGCCGCCGGCAAGGAAAGGATTGAGCTTGGGCATGTGCTCATCGGCGAGGTCTGGCTGGCCAGCGGACAGAGCAATATGGAGATGCCGCTGCGGGGCTTCGACGGCTGCCCGGTGGAAGGCGCCCTGCAGGAAATTGCCACTTCCGGCCGGTACAAAGGCCGCATCCGTTTTGTGATGCTTCCCAAGACGGAGGCTTATGAGCCCTTGAAGACCGTGGATGCGCCCTGGAAGGAGAGCTGCGCCGACAACGCCGCCGAATTCAGCGCTACCGCCTGGTTCTTCGCCAAGAACCTCAACGAGGTGCTGGACGTACCCGTGGGCATTATCTGCAACGCCTGGGGCGGCAGTGCCGTGGAAGGCTGGATTCCCCGGGAGATCGTGAGGGGGTATTCCGACGTGGTGTCGGAACCGGAAGACGTGAAGAAGGTCCGGAACCAGATGGCCCGGCCCACCATCATGTATTACGGCCAGTGGTGCCCGGTTAGGGATTATACCTACAAGGGCGTCATCTGGTACCAGGGAGAAAGCAATATCGGCCATCCGGACTATGCCCTCAGGATGGGAGATATGATCGATGTCTGGCGGAAAGAATCCGGCATTGCGGACCTTCCGGTATACCAGGTGGAGATTGCCCCTTACATCTCCGGCGGCGGAGTGGACGGCCTGGAATCGGCCCTGCTGCGGGAACAGCAGCGTATTGCCGCCCGTGACGTGGAGAACTGCTATTGCGTAACGACGGTGGATCTCATGTATCCTTACGAGGGCTCCCAGATCCATCCGGCCAGAAAGAAGGAAGTGGGTGAGCGCCTGAGCTATATGGCCTTGAATCATACCTACGGGAAGAAACAGTTCCCCGGTATTGCCCCCACCTATGAGTCTTACGAGGACGATGGAGACAATATCATCATCAGTTTCGAGCATGTGCGCGAGTCCGGCGGCTTCAGCCGGAGCGAAGGCCTGGAAGGCTTTGAGATTTGCGGAGCCGACCTGGTGTGGCATCCCGCTGTGGCCCGTATCCAGCCTTTTGTGAACAGACTCATCGTGCACAGCGACGAGGTGAAGGAACCGGTGGCTGTGCGTTACTGCTTCAAGAACTGGCAGCTGGGCAACCTGGCCGGAGCCAACGGAATGGCCGTGGCGCCTTTCCGTACGGACCGCATTCCGGAAGGAGAGATACCCGGCGTGAACAAAGAACCGGACGGTGACTTTGAAGGCCATTGGACCGGTACTGCCCAGATGGGACCGATGGGCGGCGGCCGGGAAATGAAGTTTGACTACAAGATTACCAAACTGGCCGATGGCAGCTGGCAGTGCTCCGCCAACGGCGAAGATCCCAAACCCGTGAAGGTGCGCGGCAAGAAGCTCACCGGCCTCACCGCCGGCGGCGGCATGCCTTTCCCCGTAGAATTGAAAATCAAGGGTGACGGCACCCTCTCCGTCCAGATGATGGGCAACGAGATGGCTGTACTTAAGAGATAAGGGTCAAAAATAGGATAATCCCTCAACAATCAAGTATATGAAACGAACTGTATTTGCGGCCGTGGCGGCCCTTCTTGTCACCAGCGCCCTTCCTTCGGATGCGTGCACCAACCTCATCGTTGGAAAAAAGGCTTCCGTGGACGGAAGTGTCATCTGCTCCTACAATGCCGACAGCTTCGGCTTTGTTTCCCCGCTATCCCATTTCGGCCCCGGAGCCCATCAGGAGGGGGAAATGATTGCTATCCGCGGCTTTTTCGGCCCAGCGGGTGGTGAACACCTCATTGCCCAGGCTCCCTACACCTACAATGTGGCGGGCCTCATGAACGAGAATCAGCTCACCATCGTGGAAACTACCTGGGGCGGACGGAACGAACTTCGCAATCCGGAAGGCTGGCTGGGCTATTATAACTTGATGGAACTGGCCCTGCAACGCAGCAAGACGGCCCGTGAGGCCATTGCCGTGA
>JAEEQF010000157.1 GCA_016285175.1 Bacteroidales bacterium | reverse complement strand
CCAGGAATTCCGCAACGTGGTAGTCTCCCACAAGGCCCTTCTGGAGGCCGAGCAGGAGCTCAAGCGTGCCGAACTCATCTCCAAGCTGGAGAAGGGCCAGGTGCTGGAAGGTGTGGTGAAGAACATCACCAACTACGGCGTGTTCGTAGACCTGGGCGGTGTGGACGGTCTCATCCACATCACGGACCTGAGCTGGGGCCGTATCTCCCATCCGGAAGAGGTGGTCGCCCTGGACCAGAAGATCAATGTGGTTGTCCTGGACTTCAACGAGCAGCAGAAGCGCATCGCCCTGGGTCTCAAGCAGCTCACCCCGCACCCGTGGGAGGCTCTTTCCGCAGACCTTAAGGTGGGTGACACCGTGAAGGGTAAGGTAGTTGCCGTGGCCGATTACGGCGCCTTCGTAGAGGTTGAGCCGGGCGTGGAAGGCCTGGTGCATGTGAGCGAGATGAGCTGGAGCCCCCGTCTGCACAGCGCTCAGGAATTCCTGAAGATGGGCGACGAGGTGGAAGCCGTTATCCTCACCCTGGACCGCGAGGCCCGCAAGATGTCCCTGGGTCTCAAGCAGCTCACCGCCAATCCTTGGGAGAGCATCCGCGAGAAGTATCCCGTGGGTTCCCAGCACAAGGCTACTGTCCGCAACATCACCAACTTCGGTGTGTTCGCAGAGCTTGAGGACGGTGTGGAAGGTCTTATCCATATCTCCGACCTGTCCTGGAACAAGATCAAGCACCCCGCCGAGATGGTTCAGAGCGGTGATGTGATTGACGTGGTGATCCTGGACTTCGACGAGAACAGCCACAAACTGTCCCTGGGTCACAAGCAGCTCACTCCCAACCCTTGGGACGAGCTGGAGGCCAAGTACCCTGTGGGTACCGTTGTGGAAGGCACCGTTGCCGCCATCAACGACAAGAGCGCTACCGTTACGCTCGAGGATGGTACCGAGGCCACTGCCTTCGCCCGTGAGATGGTGAAGGAAGACGGCAAGCCGGCCATCACCGGTGAGAAGCTCCAGGTGAAGGTCGTGGATCTGCGCCGCAGCACCCGCACCGTGCGCGTCTCCCACGTGCGTACCTATCAGGAAGCCAAGGTGGCCCGCGAGACCGCCGAGGCCGAGAGCGCCAAGAAGGCCATCAAGAAGGTACAGAGCAACGTTGAGAAGACCACCCTTGGTGACATTTCCGCTCTGGCTGCCCTGAAGGACAAGCTCGAGAAGGGTGAATAAAAACCCGAATACTTTCAAGGTCACGATGCTCGGCACGGCTTCGGCCATGCCGGTCCCGGACCGGAACCCCAGCGCCCAGGCACTTAGCGTGCATGGGCGCTATTTCCTTGTGGACTGCGGGGAGGGGGCACAGCGTTCCATGGTGCGCTTCGGCGTTCCGCTGCAGCGGATAGACACTGTGTTCATCTCCCACGTCCATGGGGACCATGTTTATGGCCTGGACGGATTCCTCTCCACCCTGGCCATGGGCGGACGCCTGGCGCCGCTGGACATCTACGGTCCGCGGAACCTTGGGCCGATGCTCAAGTTCTTCCTTTCCTACAACGAATGGATCGGCTTTGAACTCCGCTTCCATCCGCTGGAAATGAAGGCGCCGGAAGTGATTCTGGAAACCAAATCGCTGGAAGTGCTGGCCCTTCCCCTGAAGCACGGGGTGGAGACCTACGGCTTCATCTTCCGCGAAAAGGAGCCGCAGTGGAACGTGGACAAGGACGCCATAGAAAAGTACGGCTTTACCCTCACTGAAATCGGCACGCTAAAGAGGGGAGAGGACGTAATCCGGGAAGACGGCAGCCGCATTCCGCTCTCGGAAGTGGCCTATAAGCCCTTTGTCCCCAGGAGTTATGCGTATATGAGCGACACGGCGGTTTTCCCGGAGGAAGCTGCCTGGCTCAAGGGCGTGGACGTGCTCTATCATGAAGCCACTTTCCTCTCCGAATACGCCGACCAGGCCGAAAAACGCAAGCACAGCACCACCCTCCAGGCGGCGCAGGTGGCCCTGGAGGCCGGCGTGAGAAAACTCATCATCGCCCACTATTCTTCCCGCAGCGTGGACGCCTCGCTCTATGAGGCCGAATGCCGGAGCGTTTTTCCGGAAACTTTCGCCGCATCGGACGGCGATGTTTTCGAGATTTAAGATTTTCTTCTTAACTTAGCATCTTGTTAGAATTAGAGATTGCCTGCATTTTTTCAGATGCAGAAAAAGTGCCGATGCATCTGAAAAAATGCAGGCAATCTTCAGATAACAGGCAGTATAAGATGAAGCAGGTTGTCCTTACCCTATTCTGTGCGCTCCTGGCGCTTTCCCTCTCCGCGCAGAGTGTACAGCAGCAGTATATAGACAAGTATGCCCCCGTGGCCGTAGCAGAGATGCAGCGCAGCGGCGTTCCGGCCAGCATCACCCTGGCCCAGGGACTTCTGGAATCAGGGGCCGGCCTGTCCAGGCTGTCGACCCAGGGAAACAACCATTTCGGCATCAAATGCCATAACAAATGGAAGGGGAAGACAATCTATGCCGACGACGACCGCCCCAACGAGTGCTTCCGGGCATACTCCTCTGCTGCGGATTCTTTCCGGGACCATTCCGACTTCCTGCGTTACAGCGACCGCTACAAGTTCTTGTTTGATCTTGAGATAACCGACTATAAATCATGGGCTTACGGTCTTAAGAAGGCCGGTTATGCAACGGACAAGAACTATCCTGCCAAGCTCATAAAGATGGTTGAGGACTACGGTCTTTCAAAGTATGACCGCATGACTCCCGATGAAGTTGACGAGAAGTCCCCGTCCGTCGGGACCAATGACAGGAATGCCCATGCAAAGAAGGAGAAGAAGGCCAGGAAGGGGAAGAAGGGACAGGAGGAAGTACGGCCGACCATACCCGAATCGCCGTTGAAGATAGAGGCGGCAAAGCCGGTTTCAGCTTCGATAATGGAGGAATACCGTTTTGCACTGTCCCGCCAGATGTATTCCCGCAACGGCGTTCCTTTCATCTACTCGGTGGAAGGGGAGACCTATGCTTCCATAGCCTCGGCCAACGGCCTTTTCGTAGGCGAGATACTCAAATACAATGACCTGCAGTATGAAACGGCACTGAAGCCCGGGACCGTGGTGTATCTGCAGCCCAAGAAGAAGCAGTCCGCCAAGGGACTCGACAAGTACATCGTTGGAAGTGACGGGGAATCGCTCCGGGGCATAAGCCAGCGCTTTGGGGTAAGGCTATCGTCCATACTCAAGATGAATTCCCTCAAGGCCGGTTATGTGCCCAGGGAAGGGGATGAACTTTTGCTGAGGAAGAAAAGATGAAACGGAAAGCATTCATTGCCGGCGCAGCAGCCGTGGCCGTCCTGGGTGTGGCCATGCTTTGTTTTGCGCTGTCGCTCTATACCGATTACCGCCGGAGCGCCTTTTCCGGGAGGTCGGAGATATATGTCCGCCCCGGGGAGGACCCACAGGTGCTGCTGGACAGCATTCTCGCCACCGGGTCGGTTAGGCATCCGAGGTCGCTGAAACGCTGTTTCTCAAGGACAGGGGCCGATGAATCGGTGAAAGTGGGACACTATACCCTGGATCCTACGTCCTCCGGGATGTATGCCGCCCGCATGTTCAGGAACGGCTGGCAGAGCCCTGTCAACCTGACCCTCTCGGGCGCTATCCGCAGCAGGGGAGCCCTTTCA
>JAEEQF010000035.1 GCA_016285175.1 Bacteroidales bacterium | reverse complement strand
TCCTCCTTCGTGAAAGGACAAAACACCCGCGACGGCGGCACCCATCTGGCCGCGTACCGCGAAGCCATCGCCAAGACTTTCAAGGACTTTTACAAGAAAGACTACAAGCCGGAAGACATCCGCCAGGGCATCGTGGGCGCCATTTCCATCCAGATCCAGGAGCCCATCTTCGAGGGCCAGACCAAGACCAAGCTGGGTTCCACCTACATGTGGGAGAAGCAGGTGAAAGCCTCCGACGGGACCACCTCCGTGGACCGCGGACCCACCATCCGCACCTTCGTGAACGACATGGTCACCAAGAAGCTCAACGACTATCTTCACATGCACATGGACATAGTCCCGGTGATAGAGGAGAAGATCAAGGCTTCCCAGGCCGAAAGGGAGGAGATTGCCGGCGTCCAGAAGAAAAGCCGCGAAAGGGCCAAGAAAACGGCCGTATACAACCGTAAACTAAGGGATTGCCGATATCACTTCTGCGACACCAAGTTCCCCAAGGGCATGGAAGACCAGCGGGAAAAGACCTCCATCTTCATCACGGAGGGCGACTCAGCCTCCGGTACCATCACCAAGGTGCGGGACGCCAACAACCAGGCGGTGTTCTCCCTGCGGGGAAAGCCCATCAACTGCTTCAAGGAAAGCCGCAAGAAGGTGGCCGAAAACGAGGAACTGAACCTGCTGATAGCCGCCCTGGGCGTGGAAGAGGACTTGGACAATCTCCGCTACAACAACATCATTGTGGCAACGGATGCCGATGACGACGGCATGCACATCCGGATGCTGGTCCTCACCTTCCTGATGAAGTATTACCCGGAGCTCATCCGCCGTGGACACGTGTACATCCTGCAGACGCCCCTTTTCCGCGTGCACAACAAGAAGGAGCGCCGCTACTGCTACTCCATCGAGGAACGGGACAAAGCCGTGAAACAGCTCAAGACTGGCGTGGAAATCACCCGCTTCAAAGGCCTGGGAGAGATTTCGTCCAACGAGTTCGTGGATTTCATCGGCGAAAACATGCGCCTGGACACGGTAAAGCTGGCCGATGAAGAATCCATTGCCGATATAATGGAGTTCTACATGGGCATCAACACCTACGAGCGCCAGCACTTCATCATGGACAATCTCCGGAGTGAAAAAGAACTGGAAGACGTTAACATTTGATTGATGATTCGAAAGATGTTTTCCCTCCGCAAAAGAAGGCCGATGCTACGGGAAAACATCTTTCGAATCAAATAAGAACCCGAATCAGTATTATTCTTAAATACTTATGGCAAAGAAGATTAAGATTAAGACTACTGTGAATCCCCGCTGGGCCAAGTTCTGCGGCTGGTGGCTGCGGAAGATGGGCTGGAAGAGCGTGGGCGGACCCATGAAAGAGCCCAAGGCCATAGTCCTGGGCGTTCCCCACACCACGGTGTGGGATTTCCTGGTGAGCTATCTGTTCTATACCCAGTATGGGAAGGTGGCCCACATCATGGTTAAGAAAAGCTTCTTCTTCTGGCCCCTGGGGCCCATCCTCAAGGCCTGCGGCGCCGTGCCCACGGACCTCTCCAGCCCGGCCACTACGGTAAAGAGCCTTATAGAAGTAATGGAAGATGTGGACGAATTCCACCTGGCCCTGGCTCCGGAAGGCTCCCGCGCGCTTGTGAAGCGCTGGAAGAGCGGCTACCATCTCATCGCCAAGGAAACCGGCGCCACGGTATACCTGGGCTATTACGACTGGGGCCGCAAGCAAATTTCTGTAGGCGAACCCTTTGAACTCACCGACGATCCCAAGGCCGATATGCAGCGCATCTACGACCACTATCGTCCCATGGGCGTCCAGGGCTTCCACAAAGACCAGTTTGCCGTCCCAGATAAATAATCCTACAAAAACCTGAACCTAAATTGTTTATGGCCAAGAAAATCAAAAGCCCCTACAAGGCGTGGAGAAAGTACCGGAACCGTGAACACACGTGTACCACCTTGCACAAGGTCTTTGACTACGCAACCACCAACTATGCAAAAAGAGTCGCCTACCAGTATGTGGACGGCGGCCAGAAATACACCTACGAAGAATTCCGCCGCAAGACCGAGCAGCTTTCCCTGCGCCTCACCCGCTTCGGCATCAAGCACGGAGACCGGGTGGCCATCCTGTCGCAGAACATGCCCAACTGGGTAGTGGCCTTCTTCGCCGCCACCGCCTACGGCCGTATAGTAGTACCTATGCTGGCCGATGTTTCCGAGAACGAAGTCACCAACATCCTCACCCACTCGGAATCCAAGGTCCTGTTCATTTCCCAGCGGATGATGGGGAAACTGAGCGAGGAATGCCGGAAGAGGCTCACCCTCGTTATTGACATAGAAACCTTCGAATTCATCAAGAAGGACGACCAGGACTTCAAGTGCAACGGCTGGGTGAAAGACCCCCAGCCCGACGACCTGGCCGCCATCATCTACACCTCCGGCACCACCGGAAAGGCCAAGGGCGTAATGCTCAGCCACCGCAACCTTACCCAGAACCTGGCCGCCGCCTTCAAGGCAAAGCCGGCCTTCACCCGGGACCGTTTCCTGAGCATCCTCCCCGCCGCCCACGTGTATGAGATGAACGTCTCCACGCTGTATTCCTTCTACGTGGGCGCCACCTGCTACACCCTGCAGAAACCCCCTACTCCCACCATCCTGCTGGGGGCCATGAAGAAAGTGAAGCCCACCATCGTGTGCTCCGTGCCCCTCATCATAGAGAAGGTGGTGAAGAACAGCGTCTGGCCCACCATCCAGAAGAGCCGCGTCCTCTCCTGGGCCGACAAGAGCATCCCGCACATCCTGCACTGGTTCATCGGCCGGCGGATGGTGAATTCCTTCGGCGGCAAGCTCACCTTCTTCGGCATCGGCGGCGCCAAGCTGGATCCGGCCGTGGAGCAGTTCCTCATAGAATGCAAATTCCCCTATGCCGTGGGCTACGGCCTCACGGAAACCGCTCCCCTGGTGTGCAACGTGATGGTGAACAAGAAAAAGCACCTGGGCTCCATCGGCCCGGCCTCCTATAAGGTGGAAATCCGCCTGGACAATGTGAACCCCGCCAACGGGGAAGGCGAGATTGTGGTGAGAGGCAACAACGTGATGCTGGGTTACTACAAGGATCCGGAGCGCACGCTGCAAGTTTTGGACGACGAAGGATGGTTCCACACCAACGACATAGCCACCGTGGACGAAAACGGCATCTACTATATCAAAGGCCGGCTGAACAACACCATCCTGGGCCCTTCCGGCGAGAACATCTATCCGGAAGAGATCGAGCAGGTAATCAACAACCTGGAAGGCGTGGAAGAATCCCTGGTGATGGAGCGCGACGGCAAGCTGGTGGCCCTGGTGAAGTTCCAGGACAATGCCATCAACTGGGACCAGGCCACGGAAGACAAGTGGTTCGAAGAACTGGAAAACCGCAAGAACGCCGTCCTGGAATGGGTGAACAAGCGGGTGGGCAAGAACGCCAAGATTGGCGAAGTAGACGCCATGAAGGAACCCTTCGAGAAAACCGCCACCCAGAAGATCCGCCGCTTCAAGTACAAAGACTCCCACGGCGACGAACCGGAAAAACCTTCAGAAACAGACACTACAGACGCCCCGAAGGAATGAGCGAAGCGAACGGCGGCTTCTGCCGCCGAGTCCCTCCCCCGAGGGGAGGGATTTAGGGAGGGGGTAACGTGAGCATATATAAAAAATTGTCTGGCACGAAGTGTCAGACAATTTTTATAATTCTGGTACAGAATTACTCTGCAACTACATTGAACTTGAAGGTGCCCTTGATAGCTTTGTAGAGCTTCACGGAGGCTTCGTACTCACCGCACTCCTTCACCTCACCGGCGAGGATGGTGATGTCCTTCTTGTCAATGTTCAGACCCTTGGCGTTGAGGGCTTCGGCCAGGTCCATGGTGGTAACGCTGCCGTAGAGCTTGCCGCTCTCGGAAACCTTCACCTTAACCTCTACGGTCTGGGCGCTGAGGGTAGCGGCCAGAGCCTCTGCATCGGCAACCAATTTGGCCTCTTTGTGGGCACGCTGACGCAGGGTCTCCGCGTGCTGCTTCTTCACGGACTCGGTGGCCACGGTGGCAAAGCCCTGGGGCACCAGATAGTTCATGGCATAACCGGCCTTTACCTTTACAATTTCACCGGCGTAGCCCAGGTTGGCTACATCTTTCTTGAGCAAAATTTCCATAAGGCAGATTATTTAAGGAGGTCAGTAACATACGGAAGCAGAGCGAGGGAGCGGGCACGCTTGATGGCCTGGGCAACCTTGCGCTGGAACTTGAGGGAAGTACCGGTGATGCGGCGGGGAAGGATCTTACCCTGCTCGTTCAGGAATTTCTTGAGGAACTCGGGATCCTTGTAATCGATATACTTGATACCGGCCTTCTTGAAACGGCAGTACTTCTTTTTGCGAACCTCTACGGTCGGGGGGTTCAGATAGCGGATTTCTTTATTTTCGTTTGCCATAATTTTGTCCTCCTAATTATTCAGCTTCAGTTGCAGGGGCCTGTTCGGCGGCAGCGGGAGCAGCAGCCTTGGCGGCCTTGTTGGCGCGGCGCTTTTCGGCATAGGCAACGGCGTCCTTGTCAAGGGCGACGGTGAGGTAGCGGATGATGCGCTCGTCACGGTGATACTGGGTCTCGAGGGTGGCAACGAAATTACTGTCGGCCTTGAACTCGATCAGGTAATAAAAACCTGTGGTCTTGTGCTGGATGGGATAAGCGAGCTGACGCAGGCCCCAATCCTCCTGGTACACAATCTCGCCACCGTTGTCGGTGATGAGCTTGACGTACTTGGCAACCGCTTCCTTCATCTGGGTGTCAGACAAAACGGGAGTTGCAATGAAAACGGTTTCGTACTGGTTAACCATTGTTTGTTAATTAATTGTTTATAAATGTTTTACGTGCTTTTTGAGCAGCTAAGGTGCCAAAAAGGACTGCAAATATACGCATTAATCTCCGGAAAACCAAATCTTTCCCTCATTTAAGCGCCTCCAATGCCGATTTTTCTTCCGCGCCCTCCTTTTATCCAGGCCGATGCAAGGCCGAAAAGCGGGAAAATGCCGCAAAAAGGGCCGAAGAAGCAACTTTATAACAACTTGACAGCCAAGTAGAAATCGGCCCGCCATTTCCTTGCCAGGCTCCGCAAAAAGCCCCACCTTCGCCCCTGCAAACCGTGCCGTAAAGGAGATTTGATCGGTCGCCGACAGGTACTATTTGCGCAAATGCCGGCCGGGCCTTTCGCCCAACCGGCATTTGTTTATTTCATTGATACACAACGAATTACAATAATACCCTGCTGCACATTTACAGCAGGGTATTCATATAACAAGTTAATAATTAAGCAAATACGAAAAACTATCTGGCGGGAACGTTCTCCAGGACCACCTTCAGGTAATCCCAGGTGCGGGCTACGGAGGCGATGTTCACCTTCTCGTCCGGGCTGTGCGGGTAACGGACGGTGGGTCCTATAGAAACCATCTCCCAGTTGGGATACTTGGCTCCCAGCAGGGCGCATTCCAGGCCGCCGTGGGTGGCCATGATCTTCATGGGATAGCCATATACTTTCTGGAACTGCTCCATCATCACCTTGTTCATGGGCGTATCCAGTTTCGGGCGCCAGCCGCTGTAGCCGCCGGCGAAGCCGATGGAATCGGCCCCTGCCAGTTCGAAGATGCAGCGGACGCGTTCGGCCAGATCGGCCTTGGCGGTGTCGATGGCGCTGCGCATGAGGCTGTGGACGGTGATCTTGCCCTTCTCCGTGCGCACGATGGCCAGGTTGATGGAAGTCTCCGTGAGGCCGGCCATGCTCTGGCTC
This sequence comes from Bacteroidales bacterium, assembly GCA_016285175.1. GTDB lineage: Bacteria > Bacteroidota > Bacteroidia > Bacteroidales > UBA932 > Cryptobacteroides. The sequence goes on along the minus strand of JAEEQF010000035.1, from coordinate 12,954 downwards.
ATGCGGATCACATTGGACGGGCAGGCGATGATGGCCTTGACGGCGCGGAGCATCACGGAGCCCTGGATGAACTTGGGTGCGGCGGGCACCTCATCCACATAGAGGGCGGCCGACGGATCCGACTCCGCATATTCGGCCTTCACCTCCGCGAAGATGCTGTCGATGAGTTTGCGGACGGCCTGCAGGTTCTCCTGGGGCACCACCACCTCCGCCACCGCCTCGAACGGGATGGCGTTGCGGAGCGATCCGCCGGTGAAGCTTACCACCTTTACGCCGAAGAGCTCCATGAGCGGCAGGAGGATGCGGCACATCACCTTGTTGGCGTTGGCGCGGTACAGGGAGATGTCCATGCCGGAATGGCCGCCCTGAAGGCCCTTGACGGTGATTTTGAGGCCCTTGCTGCCGGCGGGAACCGCATATTTGTGGTACTTGAACTGGGCCGTCGCATCCAGGCCGCCGGCGCAGCCCACGCAGAGCTCACCCTCGTCCTCGGAGTCCAGGTTGATGAGGATGTCTCCCTTCAGGACGCCGGGCTTGAGCATGTTGGCGCCCGTCATGCCGGTTTCCTCGTCGTAGGTTACCAGCACCTCCACGGGACCGTGCTTCACGGAAGGGTCTTCCAGCACGGAAAGGCCCATGGCCACGCCCATGCCGTTGTCGGCACCCAGGGTGGTGCGGTCGGCCGTTACCCATTCACCGTCTATATACGCGTTGATGGGATCCGTGAGGAAGTTGTGGTTGGAGTCCGAGGTCTTCTGGGGAACCATGTCCATATGGCCCTGCAGGATGACGCCGCGGCGGTCTTCCATGCCCGGGGTGGCCGGCACGCGGATAATGATGTTGCCGGTTTCGTCCTTAATGGTTTCGAAGCCGCGGGAAACGCCCCAATTGTAAAGATACTCAATTACTTTGCCCTCGTGCTTGGAAGGACGGGGAATTTGGGTGAGTTGGTAAAAGTTGTTCCAGACAACTTTCGGTTCAAGGTCTTTAATGCTCATAATTATTTGGTTGATAGACTATTTGACTGTATAGCTGCATTCTGCGCCCAGCTGGTACACGGGTGCGCGGGTTACCAGGAGGTCCCGGCCGTCCTGGGTGAGGCGTACGGTGCAGATGGCAGGTTCGCGGTAGCGGAGGGTCCTGCGGCGGCCGCCCACATCCACGGCTTCCGGACGGGTCTCCGCCTCAAGTTCCAGATAAAAAGGAGTCCCCCGCCCTTCGGCCTTGAGGCCGTCGGTGTCCGAGAGGACGAAAGCCACATAACGCTGTACGCGCTCATCGGCCGATGGCTGCACGTCGAAAACTCCGTGCAGCGGACGCTCCACCTTATAGCCCCGGAAGAGGGCCAGGTATTCCTCCTCTATGCGGGACAGCTCCTCCAGGGCGGCCGGCAGGGCCTCTCCCGAGAAAGTGGCGTCCGTATGTCCCATGGCAATGTTCCTGCGCTCCTGGCGCACGGAGAGGATGATTTCGGCCGCTTCGGCAGCCTTCTCCTCCAGGGACTTGGTTCCCGGTACCTTCCGGGTAACTGGCATCTGGACAAAGCCGGTGTCCACCTGCACCATCTCCACGGTGGTTTCCGTGCGGAGGACGTCCGAGCCGGTAAGGCCCTTGTCCGACCAGTTCCGCGAAGGGAGGGGCGAGAAACGCCATCTGAGGGCTTCGGCCTCCAGGGTATCCCGGAAGCAGACCAGTCCCTGCGCGCTAAGGCTCAGGAGGTACTCCAGCCCCGCCTCCACGGGATAGCGGGCCGATGGATCCGCCTCCACACAGGGCTGCAGCGCCACCCGCGTAACGCGGGCGGAGACGGCATCCTTCTCCGGAGCGCTGAATCCCAGCATCTTGGGGGCGAAGGCCGCATAGGGCCCGGCGAAGAAATATTCCTGTACGGCGTCCACCTCTACCACGAAGGTGGTGGAAGGAAGGCTGTAGATGCTTTCCTGGGCCTGCAGGACCAGACCTGCCAGAAGGCCGAGGGCGGCTGTAAACAACTTTTTCATCATTTCCATCTTTTATGCGACCAAAGATAGTTCCAGGGCTGTTCCCGGATATCTTCCTCCAGCAGCTTATAATACTGTTTCATAAGGTCTTCCGGCTTGCATTCGGAAGCATGGGCGGCCAGCGGGACCACACTCATCCGGTACCCTCCGTCCTCCCGGTAACGGTAGCGGAGATACCCTACGCTCATGTCCAGCTTGCAGGCCAGTTTTGTGGCCCCGGTCATCACGCGGGTGGGCTGGTTCATGAAGGGAATAATCATGGAACCCACCTCCCAGTACGGGTACTGGTCCGTGTCGAACATATACGTGTATTTGCGGTCCCTGCGGTCGAAGGCGAAACGGATTACCTGTTCCGAAGTAACATAACCCTCGAAGTCCAGGTCCTCCACCGCCGCCTGGCGGTTCCAGGCCATCACCTTGTCCCAGAACTGGCTGTGCAGGGGCAGGTATGCAATGGCAAAGGCGCTCACCTGCAAATCGTAAGGCACTGAGTAAGAATAGTTTCCCAGACCGCCGATGAGTTCCCAGTTGCCGGTGTGGGCCTGCATGAACATCAGCTGCCCGGACTGGCCGTACAAGTGGTTAAGTTCCTCCGTGTTGTCAAACTCCACAATGTGGCTTTTCACGAGGCGCCTTCGGCCACGTTCCCCGCGGCAGGCGCCGAACCAGATGGTTTCCGTGAAGATACTGGCCAGATGAAGGTAGAAACGGTCCTTGATCCTGACAATCTCCTCATAGCTTTTTTCCGGAAAACTGCGGGAAAGGTTCACCATCACCACGTTTTCCCTGTAATGGAAGACCCTCCGGAGCAGCCATGCCAGCACCCTGGCGCAGCCGCGGTGGAAACCCAGCGGCAGGCAGCCCAGAAGGTACATGGCCCGCGTCATGAGCCACACGCCCGGATGTCTCTCCTTCTTCATGCGGCAGGGATTACATGCCTATGCCCCAGATGATGCCCACGCTCAGGGTCTGGAACTGCGGACCGCAGACAACTTCCCTTCCGTCCACCATTCCCTTATAGAACTTGGCCATGGGGGTATACTGGGCATACAGGCCCAGGCCGCCGAAGGACAGGGCGGCGTGCAGGTTGAAGCCCAGCCGGTTGGTCCCGATCTTCCTGGAATAACGGTTGCCGCTGCTGAGTTCCACGATGTTGTTTCCCTGGGAATCTACACCCTTGAACTGGGAACAGCCGTTAAGGTTGATGTCCAGGCTGGCGCCCAGCATGGCGGTGAAGGCGCCGAAAGTGTAACTGAAGTTCACCGGGATACTGAAGGTGCACACGGTAAGGAGGGATTTCTTCACTTCAGCGATGCCGTTCGCCTCCTTGGATTCATACTTTACGAAGAGGCCGTTCTCCCCGCGTCCCGTAAACTTCTCGGAAGAGTATACATAAGGGACCCACATGAAGTCCTTGTTGAGCCTGTACCAGTTGGCGGTGAAGTCCGCCCCCAGGGAGAAGCGGGCGCCCTCAAAGGGTTTTATGGCCACCTCTACGATATTGGCACCCAGCTGCTGGCTGCGGAAAAAGCCCGTATGGGCCTTTAAATCCGATTCGGCATTGACCAGCGAATTGAAGCCGAAAAACACATAGCTCACCGGAGCAATGCTGAACGGAGAGTCCCCCAGTTCCCAATCCAGGTCCACATCGGCCATACGGGAGCCGAAACCCTGGGCGAAAGCACTGGAAGCCAGGCCGAGGCCGATAACAAAAGCAAGAATCTTTTTCATGTCCTTTCAATAATAAACGTGCTAATTTAGGCAAAAAACGGCGAATTCACAAGTTTGCAGCTATATTTGGCGGAATCAGAAAAAATTCGCAACTTTGTAAGAACGGAAAATTCTAAAACCATTTATATGTTCAAAGGACAACCCAAAGGACTTTTCGCCCTTGCTCTGGCCAATACCGGTGAACGCTTCGGCTATTACACCATGCTGGCCATCTTCATGCTGTTCCTGCAGGCCAAATTCGGCTGGGACCAGGCAGTTTCCAGCCAGGTATACTCCATTTTCCTGGCATTGGTGTATTTCATGCCCGTAGTGGGCGGTATCCTGGCCGATAAGATCGGCTACGGAAAGTGCGTGGTCACCGGCATCTGCGTCATGTTCGCCGGTTACCTGGCCCTTTCCATCCCCACAGGCGCCAATACCATGGGCATCGTGCTCATGCTGGGCGCCCTGCTCATGATTTCCATCGGCACGGGCCTGTTCAAAGGCAACCTGCAGGTACTGGTGGGCAATCTGTACGACGACCCTAAGTATTCGGCCAAGCGGGACAGCGCCTTCAGCCTGTTCTACATGGCCATCAACATCGGCGCCATGTTCGCCCCCTCCGCCGCCACGGCCATCACCAACAGCTTCATGGGCAAGGCCGGCCTCATCTACAAGGCCGCCATCCCCGCCCTGGCGCACCAGACGCTGGACGGCTCCATTACGGCCGACAACGCCGCCCGCCTGGCGGAACTGCAGTCCGTGATGCCGGACGCCGCCGTAACCGCCATGGACCCGGCAGCCTTCAGCTCCTATTACATCGAGCACCTGTCCTCCTCCTATAACATGGGCTTCGCCGTTGCGTGCATCTCGCTCATCGTTTCCATTCTCATCTACTTCTTCTGCCGCAAGTGGTTCAAGCATGCCGATGTGAATGCCAAGCAGGCCGCCGCCACCAACGCCCCTGTCCAGGAACTCACCCCCAAGCAGACCAAGGACCGCATCACCGCCCTCATCATGGTGTTTGCCGTGGTTATCTTCTTCTGGATGGCCTTCCACCAGAACGGACAGTCCCTCACCTGGTTCGCCCGTGACTATACCCTGCCGTTCGCTACCGGCGCCACCCGCCTGGGCTTCAACATCTGGATCCTGGCCCTCATCGCCGTGAGCATCTACACCCTGTTCGCCATCTTCCAGAGCGAAAGCAAGAAAGGCAAGATCATCGCCGGATTTGTAACGGCCCTGCTGTGGGGCGGCGCATACTGGATCTATTCCGGCATGCCCAATCCGCTGGATATCGAACCGCAGCTGTTCCAGCAGTTCAACCCGTTCTATGTGGTGTTCCTCACCCCCATCTCCATGGCCATCTTCAGCGCCCTGGCCAACAAGGGCAAGGAGCCTTCCGCACCGGTCAAGATCGGCCTGGGTATGTTCGTAGCGGCCCTGGGATACCTCATCATGATCTTCGGCTCCATCGGCCAGCCTTCCCCTGCAGCCCTGCAGGGCACGGTTTCCCCGGATCCGGTGGTTCCCATGTACCTCATCAGCACGTACCTGGTGCTCACCTTCGCAGAACTGCTCCTCAGCCCCATGGGCATCTCCTTCGTCACCAAGGTGGCCCCGCCCAAGTATAAGGGCCTCATGATGGGCCTGTGGTTCGCCTCCACGGCCATCGGCAACTACCTCAGCTCCATCCCCGGACTGCTGTGGAAGGCCGTACCGCTCTGGGCCAACTGGGCCATCCTCATGGCACTGTGCGTGATTGCCGGCGGAATCATGTTCGCAATGATGAAAAAGATAAACGAGGCTACCGCGTCGTAGCCCCCCGCTAGCTTTATCTTAGGGGGCCCTGCCCCCTTAAAAACCCCCGCGGCCTCCGGCCGGTCGCTCTGCAGAGCGACTTATACCTTCGAAACAACTTAGTGCCCAGATTGTATATCATATCAGGACCCAACGGCTCCGGGAAGACGACGGCTTCGTACTCGCTTCTCCCGGAGCTGTTGGACTGTAGCGAGTTTGTGAATTCGGACGAGTTTGCCAAGCACCTCTCCCCTTTCGCACCGGAAAGCGCGTACATCACCGCCAGCCGCCTGATGATGCAGAAGGTGAAATACCTGTTTGACCGACGGGAAGACTTCTGCATAGAGACCACCCTGGCCACCCGTTCCCTCATCAAGACCATCCGGAAGGCCCAGCAGCAGGGCTACTATGTAACCGTGCTGTACCTTTGGCTCAACAGCCCGGACATAGCCGTGGAGAGGGTTGCAAAACGCGTGCAGTCCGGCGGGCACGACATCCCGGAAATCACCATCCGGCGCCGCTATCAGATGGGACTTAACTATCTGTTCCACAGTTATATGCCGGAGTGCGACAAATGGATTCTGGCCGATAACTCCTCTCCGCCCTTCGCCATTGTGGCGGAAGGCTCCAAGAAGGGCCTGCAGATCCGGGACATGCAGAAGTATACCCAGATCCGCGCCCTGGTCACGGACACGGAAGACCTCCCTACGCCCATCGAGAGCGTGACCGAACAGATTGTAAAGGAAATGGCCAAGGCCCCCCAGGCACACGACGGCGTGCCCTACCAAAAGGAAGACCAACCATGATTGGAACCAAAGAATACTATTTCAATATCTTCCAGGTGGACCAGCCCCTGCTGGATTCGCTGGTGGAAGAGGCGCTTCGCAGCGGAGGCAGTTACTCGGACCTGTACTTCGAGAACACCTCCTACGGCAGCCTGCTGCTGCGGGACGGCGCCGTCACCTCCGGCGGCTGCCACCAGGACTTCGGCGTGGGCGTCCGCGTCCTCAGCGGAGAAAAGACCGGGTATGCGTACTCGGAAAGCACGGCCAGGGAACACATGATGGCCTGTGCCCGGGCCGCAGCCCAGATTACGGATACTCCGGTGGAGGTGAGCCCCTACGGTACGGCCAGCCCCCGCCGCGGAGAACCCAACCCCGCAGCCGACCGCTATCCCATGCAACAGCCCTGGCGGGAAATGCCCATGTCGGGCTTTCTCCCCTTCCTCCAGAAACTGGAGCAGGACGTTCGCAGAAGGGACGGCCGCATAGTGAAAGTGATTGCCAACCTGGCCTTCCAGGTAAGCGATATCCTAATGTACAACAGCGCCCGGGAGCTCAAATGGGACACCCGCCCCATGGGCAGCGTCTCCCTCTCCGTGGTATTCCAGCAAGGGAGCCAGGTAGAGAACAAATCCACTTCCCGGAGTTTCCGCTGCGGAGCCGAAATGCTCACGGACGCCCTTATCGGCGAAATGGCGTCGGAGGTGGTGAAGGGCGTGGACGAGCGTTTTGCCGCCCGCAGGCCCAAAGGCGGTCAGATGCCCGTTGTGATGGGCGCCGGCGCTTCCGGCATCCTCCTGCACGAAGCCATGGGCCACGCTTTCGAGGCCGATTTCAACCGCAAAGGCACCTCCATCTTCTCCGACAAGATGGGCTGCCGGATCTGCGCCAAAGGCATCAGCATCCTGGACGACGGAACCCTCCCCGGCAACCGCGGCACCCTCAATTACGACGACGAGGGCGTCCCGGGCCAGAAGACCTATATGGTGGAAGACGGGGTCCTCACCTCGTATCTGCACGACCGCATATCGGCCGCCCATTACGGCGTCCGGCCCACGGGGAACGGCCGGCGGGAAAGCTTCCGCTACGCCCCCCTCCCGCGCATGCGGGCAACCTACATGGAAAGCGGTACAGCCAAGGCCGATGACCTCATTGCAGAGGTGCAGAAAGGCATTTTCGTGGACGAATTCTCCAACGGACAGGTGCAGATTGGAGAAGGAGACTTCACCTTCTACGTAAAGTCCGGCTTCCTCATTGAGAACGGCCGCCTTGGCGCACCGGTGAAGGATATCAACATCATCGGCAACGGCCCAGCAGCCCTGGCCGATATCCGGGGCGTGGCCGACGACCTTATCATAGACCCGGGTGCCTGGACCTGCGGCAAGGAACAGTCCGTCCCCGTGAGTTGCGGCATCCCCACCGTATTGATTGGAAGTTTAACCGTTGGAGGCGAATAAGATGGAAAAAGCCTTGTTGACGCAAGAAGAAATGGCTCTCTCCCGCCACTGCCTGGCCTTTGCGCTGGAGGCGGGGGCCCATAAGGCCCGCATCACCCTCACCAAGAGCCTGATGAATCTCACGGGAGTGCTGAACGGCGAGGTGGACAAGGTGGCGCTGGCCCTGGACCGCAGCCTGCAGCTGCAGCTCTTTGTGGACGGACGCTTTGGTACCTTCTCCAGCAACCGCCTGGAACAGAATGAATTGGAAGCCTTCATCCGGGAATCCATAGACACCGTGCGCATGCTGGAGGCCGATGCCTGCCGCCAGCTCCCCGCCCCGGAGCGCCTGGTGAAAAACGCCCGCACCGGAATGGAACTGGGCCTGTACGACCCTGCCTACGAAAGCCTCACTTCCGAAGAGCGCCGCTCCCTGGCCCTTGAATCCTGTTATTTCGGGCAGGCGAAAGCGAGGGAAGAAACCTCCTGGAAACTGATCTCGGAAGAAGGAGAGTATTCAGACAGCGTGTTCGACAGCCTCACCCTGGACAGCCAGGGGCTGGAGGCAAGGCATTCGGAGACCTCCTTCGAGATTGGCTACGAATCCACCGTAGAAGATGCGGAAGGCAACCGCTTCTCCAGCTACTGGTGGGATGCTTCCCCCAAACTGCAGGCCCTGCAATGGAAGGGCTGCGCGGAAAAGGCCTGCCTGCGGGCCGCGGCCCAGATCGGCCCCAAAGAGATTCCCGGCGGGAAATACACCCTTATAGTGGACAGCGAATGCGCCTCCAAGCTCCTTACGCCGGTACTCAACGCCCTGGGCGGAAGCAGCCTGCAGCAGAAGAACTCCTTCCTCACGGATTCGCTGGGCAAAAAGCTCTTCCCGGAGTGTCTCACGGTCATGGACCTGCCCCTCACCCAGGGAGATACAGGCTGCCGGCTTTTCGACAGCGAGGGCGTAGCCACCCGGGAGCGGGCCATTATAGATAAAGGTGTTGTAAATACCTATTTCCTAAATACTTACATTTCCAACAAAATGGGCATGGAGCCCACGGTGGAAGACGCCACCCGCGTAAAAGTGCTGCCGGTGGGCGGCTGCAAAACCCGGGAGGACGTGCTCCGGAAAGCCGGCGACGGCATCCTTGTCACCGGTTTCAACGGCGGCAATTCCAATTCGGCCACGGGGAACTTCTCCTATGGCATAGAGGGTTTCCTGGTGAAAGAGGGAAAGATTGTCCATCCCGTACGGGAGATGCTCATTACCGGCAATTTCCTCTCCCTGTGGGGGAATCTGCTGGCCGCGGCCGAAGACGCCCGCCCCTGCCTTTCCAAACTCATCCCCACCCTGGCCTTCACCAACGTAGATTTCAGCGCCTGAGTATGTTTTTTTATTTTTGAAAAAATGAAAACGGCCGTTGTCATATTGAATTACAACACCCGGGAATACCTGAGGCGGTTCCTGCCGGGCCTCATCGCCTCCTGCGAAGGCCTGGACGCGGAAGTGGTGGTGGCCGATAATGCCTCCACCGACGGTTCCGTGGAGCTGATGCAGGAAGCATTCCCCCAGGTGCCCCTTATCCGCCTGGAAGAGAATTTCGGCTTCACAGGCGGCTACAACCGCGCTTTGGCCCAGGTGGATGCGGATTGCTTTGTCCTTATCAATTCCGATATAGAAGTGCCCCGGGGCTGGTTACAGCCGCTTGTCCAATGGATGGAAAGCCATCCGGAGTGCGGCGCCTGCGGCCCCAAGCTCCTCTCCTACCGGGAGCGGGACACTTTTGAATATGCCGGAGCGGCGGGCGGCCTGCTGGACCGTTACGGCTATCCCTTCTGCCGGGGCCGCGTGATGCAGAAGGTGGAAAAGGACCACGGCCAGTACGATACCCCGGCCAATGTTCTCTGGTGCAGCGGCGCCTGCCTCATGGTCCGCGCCTCCCTCTGGAGAGAACTGGGCGGACTGGACGAGCGTTTCTTTGCCCACATGGAGGAGATCGACCTCTGCTGGCGGATGCAGCTTCAGGGCTGGAAAGTGACCCTGGTGCCGGAATCCTATGTATACCACATTGGCGGAGGCACGCTTCCCAACGAGTCCCCCTTCAAGCTCCGCCTTAATTTCCGCAACAACCTCCTCCTCCTGGAGAACAACCTCCCGGCCACGCTGGGAAGCCTTGGAAAGGCGCGCCGGCGCATCTTCGTGCGGAAATGCCTGGACGGCTGCTCGGCCCTGATGTTCCTGCTGCAGGGCAAGCGGAGTTTCTATAAGGCCGTGCTGGAAGCCCACCGGGAATACCGTAAACTGCGCAAACCCGCCGCCATTCCGCCCCATCCTGCAAAACCGGAAGGCCTGTACGACGGTTGGATAGTCCCTAAAGGACTATTTGGAAAATAATTATTATATTTGCAGAATAGCGGAAACAGGTAATTATGAAAATAGTAATAGAAGGCGCCGGACAGGTTGGCTCGCATCTTGCCAAGATGCTCAGCCACGCTTCCAATGAAATCACCGTCATAGACGAGGATGGGGAGCGTATCCGCAAACTCACCTCATCGGCCGATGTATCCACGGTCCAGGGCCCTCTTTCCAACATTGCCCTGCTGCGCGAGGCCGGCTGCGCCAAGGCGGACCTCTTCATTGCCGTCAATCCCTTCCAGTCGCAAAGCGTGAACATAGTGAGCGCCCTGCTGGCCAAGAAGATAGGAGCCAAGCGGGTTCTGGCCCGTATAGACGACGAAAGCTACCTTTCCCCGGAGAACAAACTGCTGTTCAAGGATTTGGGCATAGACATGCTCTTCTTCCCGGAAAAGAGCGCCAGCGACGAAATTGTGGAGATGCTCCAGCACAGCGCCTCCACGGAATCCATGGACTTCGCCCGCGGCAAGCTGCAGCTGGCGGTGTTCAAGCTGGACGACGATTCACCCCTGCTGGAAATGTCCGTGGCGGAATTCGCCAAAACCGTAAAGACGGCCGAACCGGAGGCCGATTTCCGCATTGTGGCCATCTCCCGCGGCGGGGTAACCATCATCCCCCGCTACGACACGCCCTTCAAATACATGGACTACCTCTATGTGATTGCCCGCCGGGAAGGCGTCCCCGCCCTTATGAAGTACCTGGGCAAGGACAAGATAGAGGTGCACCGCGTGCTCATCCTGGGAGGCAGCGAGATTGGCGAGATGGTGGCCGGACGCCTGGCCGCCCAGAAGCTGGAAGACATCAAGATCATAGACATAGACCCTGCCCGCTGCCGCCAGCTGTCGGAAGACCTGCCGGACCTGGTGAGCGTAGCCTGCGGCGATGTCCGGAATTCGGACTTCCTGCTGGAAGAGGACATCAAGAGTTTCCAGGCCGTGCTTTCCTGCACCGGCAACGACGAGGTCAACATCCTGGCCTGCGTGGTTGCCAAGAAGATGGGCGTCCCGCGCGTGATAGCCCAGGTGGAGAATCTGGAATACATCCGCCTGGCGGAAGAGATGGGCGTGGACTCCACCATCAACAAGAAGCTCATCACCGCCAGCCGCATCTTCAAGTTCACCCTCAGTGACAAGGTCCGTTCCGTGCGCTACATGAGCGGTACGGATGCGGAGGTGCTGGAATACACCGCGGCGCCGGACTCCAAGATTACCAAGGCCCCCCTCAAGGATATAGACTTTCCCCGCGACGCCATCATCGGCGGCATCATCCGGGGAGGAGACAGTTTCATCGCCGTGGGCCATACCCGCATCGAGGCGTACGACCGGGTGGCCGTATTCGCCCTGCCGGATGCGGTGAAAGATGTAGACAAAATGTTTAAATAAGCCATATGAGTATTCAATCTGAAAACATTCAGAAACTGGTGGAAAGGCGCCAGAAAGCCCGCCTGGGAGGCGGTGAGAAGCGCATTGAAGCCCAGCATGCCAAGGGCAAGCTCACCGCGCGCGAGCGTCTGGGGCTGCTGCTGGATCCGGGCAGTTTCGAGGAATACGACATGTTCGTCCAGCACCGCTGCACCAACTTCGACATGGACAAGAGCCATCCGGACGGGGACGGCGTTGTAACCGGCTGCGGTACCATCGGCGGCCGCCTGGTATATGTGTTCGCCCAGGATTTCACCGTAAGCGGCGGCTCCCTGTCCAAGACCATGAGCGAGAAGATCTGCAAGGTCATGGACCTGGCCGTACGCAGCGGGGCGCCCTTCATCGGCCTTAACGATTCCGGCGGAGCCCGCATCCAGGAAGGCATCGATGCCCTGGCCGGCTTCGGGGAAATCTTCGAGCGCAACATCCTGGCCAGCGGCGTGGTTCCCCAGATAAGCGTAATCATGGGTCCCTGCGCCGGCGGTGCGGTGTATTCCCCCGCCCTCACGGACTTCACCCTCATGGTCAAAAACACCTCCTACATGTTCCTCACGGGCCCGGCCGTAGTCAAGAGCGTCACCGGAGAGGAAGTGAGCCAGGAGGAGCTGGGCGGTGCCACCGTGCACGCCACCAAGAGCGGCGTAGCCCATTTTGCGGCCGACAGCGAGGAAGCGGCCATCGCCACCATCAAGGAACTGCTCAGCTATCTGCCGCAGAACAACATGGAAACCGCGCCCTTCAAGGAAACGGCCGATCCGGTGAGCCGCGTAGACGACGCTCTCAACGGCATTGTCCCGGACAATCCCAACAAGGCCTACGACATGTACGCCGTAATCGGGAGCATTGTGGACGACGGCGCTTTCTTTGAGGTGCACAAGGACTTTGCCAAGAATATCATAGTGGGCTTCGCGCACATGAACGGCCGGAGCGTGGGCGTGGTGGCCAACCAGCCTGCCGTCCTGGCGGGGGTGCTGGACATCAACGCCAGCCGCAAGGCCGCCCGTTTTGTGCGTTTCTGCGACGCCTTCAACATCCCGCTGGTCACGCTGGTGGACGTTCCGGGCTTCCTTCCCGGCACGCAGCAGGAATACGGCGCCATCATCACCAACGGTGCCAAGCTCCTGTACGCGTACGGCGAGGCTACGGTTCCCAAGGTTACGGTAACCCTCCGCAAGGGCTACGGCGGCGCCCATATCGTGATGAGCTGCAAGCAGCTTCGCGGAGACATCAACTACGCCTGGCCCAGCGCCCAGATTGCGGTGATGGGGGCCGACGGAGCCGTTAACGTGCTCTATGCCAAGGATATAAAGGCTAATCCGGAGAACGCCCAGGCCATTTTCGACGAGAAGAAGAAGGAATACGAAGATCTCTTCTCCAATCCTTACCAGGCTGCCC
>JAEEQF010000034.1 GCA_016285175.1 Bacteroidales bacterium | reverse complement strand
CATAGAGGTTACCGCTTCGGAATCTGACAAGGACCGGGCTGCCCAGGGCCGTGATTTCGTGGAAATCCAGGGGGAGAAAGCCATCTGGAAGAACCACTGGGTGGCCGGCGGCAATGAGATCACTTGGGACATGGTGCACTACGACGTGCAGCTTATCGGCGGTATCGTCCTGCACCAGGGAAAGATTGCGGAAATGGCTACCGGTGAAGGTAAAACCCTGGTGGCAACCCTTCCCGTCTTCCTGAATGCGCTGGCCGGCAAGGGCGTGCATGTGGTTACCGTGAACGACTATCTGTCCAAGCGTGACTCCGAGTGGATGGGCCCGCTGTACCAGTTCCATGGCCTGTCCGTAGACTGTATCGACAAGCACCAGCCCAATTCGGATGCCCGCAAGAAGGCCTACGAGTGCGACATCACCTTCGGCACCAACAACGAGTTCGGCTTCGACTATCTGAGAGACAATATGGCCGTGCGCCAGACAGACCTGGTGCAGCGCAAGCACCACTTCGCCATCGTGGACGAGGTGGACTCCGTGCTCATTGACGACGCCCGTACCCCGCTCATCATTTCCGGTCCCATGACCAAGGCCTCCGGAGACGAGCAGTTCATGGAATACCGTCCCTATGTGGAAAGCCTGTACAACAAGCAGCGCTCCCTGATCAACCAAACCCTCAATGAGTCCAAGCGCCTTATCGCCGCCGGCGACGAGAAGGAGGGCGGCAAACTCCTGTACCGCTGCCACAAGGGCCTTCCCAAATATCAGCCCCTGATCAAGTTCCTCAGCGAGCCGGGTATGAAGCAGCTCATGCAAAAGACCGAAGCTTACTTCATGCAGGATAACGAGCGGGAGATGCCGCAGGTCACGGACGAACTCTATTTCGTTATCAATGAGGTGCTTAACTCCGTGGACATGACGGATAAGGGCCACGATGCCCTGGCCGGCAGCGTGAGCGACCCCAACTTCTTCGTGCTCCCGGACATGGGCTCCGCCATTGCGGAAATCACCCACGACGAAACCCTCACCCCCGCGGAAAAGGCCGAGAAGAAGGACGCCCTCATGGAGGACTTCTCCCTTAAGAGTGAGCGTGTGCACACGGTAATCCAGCTCCTGAAGGCCTATGCCATGTTCACCAAGGACATCGACTACGTAATCGTGGACAACAAGGTGAAGATCGTAGACGAGAGCACCGGCCGTATCATGGAGGGCCGACGCTGGAGCGACGGTCTGCACCAGGCCGTGGAGGCCAAGGAGAACGTGAAGGTGGAAGCCGCCACGCAAACCTTCGCCACTGTTACCCTGCAGAACTACTTCCGTATGTACCACAAGCTGGCCGGCATGACCGGTACGGCAGAAACGGAAGCCGGTGAGTTCTGGGACATCTACAAGTTGGATGTGGTGGTGATTCCCACCAACCGCCCCGTGATCCGCGACGACCAGGACGACATAATCTACAAGACCAAGAAAGCCAAATATGCCGCTGTCATAGACCGCGTGGTGGAACTCTCGGAGGCCGGAAGGCCGGTGCTGGTGGGTACCACGGACGTGGAAACCAGTGAATTGCTGGCGCGCATGATGCGCATGAGAGGCCTGCATCCCAATGTGCTCAACGCCAAGGAGCATGCCCGGGAGGCCGAAATCGTGGCCCAGGCGGGCCAGAGCGGCAAGGTGACCATCGCTACCAACATGGCCGGCCGTGGTACGGATATCAAGCTTACTCCGGAGGTGAAGGCCGCCGGCGGCCTGGCCATCATCGGCACGTCCCGTCACGACTCCCGCCGTGTGGACCGTCAGCTCCGTGGCCGTGCCGGACGACAGGGAGACCCGGGAAGCTCCTGCTTCTACATTTCCCTGGAAGACGACCTCATGCGTAAGTTCGGCAGTGAGCGTATCGCCGGCGTGGTGGACAAGCTGGGCATGGACGACAACGAGGCCCTGGTGAGCGGCATGCTTTCCAAGAGCATCGAAGGCGCGCAGAAGAAAGTGGAGGAGAACCACTTCGGCTACCGTAAGCGCACCCTGGAGTACGACGACGTGATGAACTACCAGAGAGAGGCCATCTATGCCCGCCGCCGTAACGCCCTCTCGGGTGAACGGATAGAGATTGACGTCCAGAACATGATGCAGGACACTGCCAACATCCTGGCGGAGCAGTCCGAGGGCATGAGCTACGAAGCCTTCGAGGAATACGTGATTGGAAAGCTTTCCATAGACCTGGGTTTTGACGAGGCCTTCTATGCCGATGCCAAGAAACCGGAAATTGCCGAAAAGCTTTCCGCCCACATGCAGGAGGTATACGACCGCCGTATGGAGACCATGATCCAGAAGGTGAACCCCATCATCAAGACCGTGTACGAGAAGCAGGGGAGCATGTACGAGAACATCGCCATCCCCATTTCGGACGGCAAACGGCAGCTTTCCCTTAGCGTGAACCTGAAGAAGGCCTATGAGACGGAAAGCCGGGAGATTGCCAAGGCCCTCAGCCGCAACATCATCCTCTACCATATTGACGAGTACTGGAAGCAGCACCTCAGGGATATGGACGACCTCCGTCAGAGCGTCCAGAACGCCGCCTATGAACAGAAGGACCCGTTGGTGGTGTACAAGCTGGAGAGCTACAACCTGTTCAGTGATATGCTGGAACAGCTGAACGAAGCTGTCCTCACCTTCCTCCTGCGTGCCTTCATCCCGCTCCGGGATGCGGCCGATGCCCGTGAAGCCCGTCCGGCCCAGCAGCCCAACCGGAATATGCAGCAGCTTCGCAGGACGGATCCTTCCCAGCTCTCCACCAACGGAGAGCAGCAGGCCCGTACCCCTGTCCGCGTGGACAAACGGGTGGGCCGGAACGACCCGTGTCCTTGCGGCAGCGGACTCAAGTACAAGAACTGCCATGGCAAGGGCCTGGTATAAGAGATATTCATAACCAAGTATTATATGGCTACGAAAATGGATAATACTGTTAATGTGAACGATGTGAGCCGCATTTCCGCGGGCACCCTGGTCAAGGGAGAGATCCAGGCTCCGGGCGATATCCGGATAGACGGCACCTTTGACGGAAAGCTCATCTCCAAAGGCCGCGTGGTAGTTGGGGAGAAAGCCGCCCTCACCGGTGATGTTATCTGCCAGAACATGGATTTCTGCGGAACCATGAAGGGCAATTTCTATGTAAAGGATACCCTCAATCTCAAGGCCGGGTGCATTGTGGACGGAGACCTTCACATCAAGCGTCTCCAGGTGGAGTTGGGCGCCCGTTTCAACGGCAACTGCCACATGCTGGAAGAGGCTGAGTTTGAGAAGATTACAGGAACGGTCCCGGCTAAGGAGACAACTAAGCAATAAGCGAGAAGATGAAGAGATATCTGTTTCCCCTGCTGCTTTCCGTGCTTCTTCTTGTGACTTCCTGCGGGTCCAGGAAGGCTGCCTGGACAGACCGCGAGGTGCCCGGGAAGGCCCTGGTGGAATGGTCTTTCAGCCTGGACGGTGAATCCTGGGAGAAGGTTAGCATACCCCATTCGTATAATGCCATTGACGGCCATTCCAAGTCCTATTACCGTGGAACGGCCCATTATAAAACCCGCATCCCCAAGGCAAAGGAACCCCGCTATCTGCTGTTCGAGGGTGCCGCCCAGGGCGCCCAGGTGTACCTGAACGGTGAACTGCTGAAGGAACACAGCGGCGCTTATACGCCTTTCTGGGTGGACCTTACCGGCAAGCTTACCAAGGGGCAGAACGAAGTGGAGGTGATTTGTGAGAATACGGAGCGGCTGGACCGCATTCCGCTGACTTCGGACTTCAACAAGAACGGTGGCCTGCACAATCCCGTATGGCTGCTGGAGTGCCCTCCGGTGTATCTTTCCCCGGATGCCTTCGGCCTTTACCGCCTGCATGTCTCACCGGTGGAGGTGTCCGATGAGAAAGCCTTGGGCAAGGCCGAAACCCGCATTTGCAACGCTTCCGGGGCCGATGCTTCCGTGAAGGTGGAATGGACGCTCTCCAATGCCGAGGGTGAGGCGGTGCTTTCCCACAGCGAAACGGTTTCCGTGGCCGCCGCTTCATCGGCCGATGTGGTATGGGACTTCACGCTGGAGAACCCCCACCTTTGGAACGGCATCCCGGATCCGTATCTTTATACCGTTTCCGTGAAGGCCGGCAAGGACAAGGCCCGGACGGAAGTGGGCTTCCGCTATTTTGCCATGGACCGCGTGAAGGGCTTCCAGCTCAACGGAAAGTCTTACCCGCTTCGCGGCGTGAGCATGCACCAGGACAAGGATGGCAAGGCAACGGCCCTGTGGCAGGAAGACTATGATGCCGATTATGAGATGGTCCGGGAGCTGGGTGCCAATTTCCTGCGCCTGGCCCATTACCCGCACAACGACTACGCCTTCCGTCTCTGCGACCGGATGGGCATCATTGTCCAGACAGAGATCCCGTGGGTGAACAACTGCGGCGTAGATGCCCCCGAGGCCTATTTCCAGAACATCTACCAGCAGATGCAGGAGATGGTCACTTCCCTTTACAACCACCCGTCCATCTGCTTCTGGGGCATGTGGAACGAGCTGGACAGCTGGGGCAACCGTCCCGGCGTACTCCAGGGCGCGCTGGACGCCCGCCGGGTAGTGGACGAAACCGCCAAATTGTACGACTTCACCAAACAGCTGGACCCGTACCGTTTCGTGGGCCTTACCGACGACTCCATGTTCCAGCGGGACTATTACACGGAGCTCAAGGCCGATTATTATTCCGAGAACCGCTACCACGGCTGGTATTACAACTACGGTGAATTCTGGGGCCTGGCAGACGATATGGAATGGATCCAGCAGAATATGGGCGTTACCAACCTGTCGGAATACGGCGTGGGCATCAACCCCTATTGCCATACCTGGAACCCCGGAGAAGTGTACCGGGATCCCACCGACTCCCTCCACATAGAGGAATACGGCAACCTGGCCCACGAAGCATTCGCCCAGCAGATTGCCCAGGCTCCGTACCTGAACTTCACTTCCATCTGGGTGATGTTCGACTTTGCCGTGGCCAATCGTGAAGAAGGCTTCCTGGACAGCGACAACGGCTTCACCTTCATCTTCAACGACAAGCGCAAGTACACCAACGACAAGGGCCTGGTAACCCGCGACCGTAAGGTAAAGAAGGATGTCTTCTACCTGTACAAGGCCTGGTGGAACAAAGAGGAGGAAACCGTGCATATTGCCAACAAGCGGCTCAAATACTGTCCGCCTTCACAGGACCTCCAGCTCACGGTCTATTCCAACGCTCCCTCCCTGTCGGTAATCTGCAACGGCCAGAAAATACGTGGCGCCGCCGTCACCGGAGAACCCACCGGCGTAATCTGGAAGTTCCCCGTCCGGATGGGTATGGAGAAAACCACCTTCCGGGTGGAATCCCCTGGCGGCACCTTCGACGAAATCACCCTGGAACCCGTTTCCAACATCTCCCTTCCCAGCTTCTAGGAAATAGATTGATCAAGTCGTAAAGTTTTTAGGTTTCTGCAGGCATCGGCAATTTGTCTGTTGATATAGTAAAGTTTATAGGTTTCTGCGGGCATCGGCCTTTTTTTCGCCCGCAGAAACCTATAAACTTTACTAAATACTAATAGGAAATTAGTACTATTCAGTGGAATAGTTATCGAAGTAACCCTGGACCAGGACAACCGGAGTGCCCTTGTCGCCGGAGCCGGATGTGAGGTCGCACAGCGAACCAATCAGGTCCGTTAACTGGCGGGGCGTCGTGCCCTCTGACGCCATCTGACCCTTGAGATTGGCATCCTTCGTCCGGATACTGGCCGATATCGCATCGCGCAGTTCGGCGCCGCTTAGGCCGGCAAAGTCGTTATCGGCCAAATACTTGATCTTGAGCTCGTTGGGCGTTCCTATGAGGCCGTCCGTAAAGGCCGGGGAAACCACCGGATCGGCCAGCTCCCAAATCTTGCCTTTGGGGTCCTTGAAGGCACCGTCGCCGTAGACCATCACTTCCACATGCTTGCCGGTGGCTTTCAGGAAGCGCTGCTGGATCTCTTCCACCAGACCCTGGCAGTCGCGGGGGAACAGTTTCACCAGCTCTTCCGTGGCCTTGTTGGAACCCAGCAGGCCGAAGCGCTCGTTGAAGCCGCTGCCGTTCACCGGGGCGGTGAGGATGTCGTCCAGGCCCAGGACCACCCGGGCGCCGGCTTCGCGGAGGATCCGCTTGGTACGGACGCGGGTATGGATGTCGCAGGTGATAACCGTATCCGTATAGTTCAGGATGGTGCGGGGACGGTTGGCGAAGACCACCTCCACTTCCGCGCCGCAATCCTTGATGAGTCCGGCATAATAGTCCACATAGTCCACGCCGGTGAATTCATGTTTGTTCACCCCAAACAGTTCCCGGTAGCGCTCCAGGGTGAGGACGTCGGAATAGGGATTGACGCCGGCTTCGTCCAGTTTGTCTATGCTCACCAGTTCGTTACCCACCTCGTCGGAAGGGTAGGAGAGCATGAGGACAATCTTTTTGCACCCTTTCGCTATGCCGCGTAAGCAGATGGCGAAGCGGTTGCGGCTGAGGATGGGGAAGATGACACCCACGGTCTCGCCGCCGGTCTTGGAACGTACATCCTGTGCTATGGCATCTACGGTAGCGTAGTTGCCGCCTGCGCGGGCAACAATGGATTCGGTGACGCACACGACGTCACGGTCACGGAGCTGGAATCCTTCCTCCTGGGCGGCTTCCAGCACGCTGGCGGTCACGATTTCGGCCAGGTCGTCGCCCTGCCGGATAATGGGGCAGCGGATGCCGCGGGACACGGTCCCCACTTTTCTCACACGATTCTTCATTGGGAATATTTTATTTGATTTTTGAATCACAGTACCAGCAGCGCAGGGTGCCGCTTTCCGTGCGGCGGAACTTGTGCGGCGCATGCTCGTTGTTGCAGATGCATTTCCGGTTGGTGCAGCGGAGCTCCGGGTCATAGATGGGGTCTTCCACCGGCGGCATCCCGTGGGCAGGGTCGTCCTTCCATTCCAGCAACTTGGAAATAAGGGCCATACGGACGAACTTTCCGTTTTCTACCTGGCGGAAGTAGGCGGCGCGGGGATCGGCATCCACTTCGGTGAGGATCTCGTTGACCCGCGGCAGCGGGTGCAGGATGGCCATTTTCTCCTTGGCGCTTGCCAGGCGTTTGGCGTCCAGCACGAAGCTGTCCTTTACGCGGTCGAATTCGTCCTGGTCCAGGAAGCGTTCCTGCTGCACGCGGGTCATGTAAAGCACGTCCAGTTCCGGCATAACCTCCTCCATGGTAGGCACTTCCTTATAGCGGATACCCAGGCGGTCGCACACATCCTGCTTGATGTAATCCGGCAGCTTGAGCTCGTCCGGGGCGATGAGGACTACTTGGATGTCCTTGAAACGGGACAGCGCCTTGATAAGCGAATGCACGGTCCGGCCGAATTTGAGGTCTCCGCAGAAGCCG
The DNA here is from genome assembly GCA_016285175.1 of Bacteroidales bacterium. GTDB lineage: Bacteria > Bacteroidota > Bacteroidia > Bacteroidales > UBA932 > Cryptobacteroides. The sequence goes on along the minus strand of JAEEQF010000034.1, from coordinate 11,409 downwards.
ATGGTGATCCCGTCGATATGCCCCAGCTCCCGTTTGATGGTGAGCAGGTCCGTGAGCGTCTGGGTGGGATGGCTGTGGGATCCGTCGCCGGCGTTGATGATGGGGACGCGGGATACCTCGGAAGCATATAGCTGGGCACCTTCGATATGGTGGCGCATGGCAATCACATCGGCGAAACAGCCCACCACGCGTACAGTGTCCTGGACGGTCTCACCCTTGCTCACGGAGGTGTTCTTGGCATCGGAGAAGCCCAGGACGTTGCCGCCCAGTTCCATCATGGCCGATGTGAAACTGAGCCGGGTGCGGGTGCTGGGCTCATAGAAGAGCGTCGCCAGCTTCCTGTGAGCCTGCGATTCCTGGTACTTTTCGCGGTTGGCGATGATGTCTTCGGCCAGAGCGATGATCTGGTCCAGTTCCTCTTTCGTGAGGTCCATGGGGTCAATTAAGTGCTTCATATGGCTTAGCTATTTATTTATCCAAGATTCGTCGGAAGGGTTGTCCCGAAAAGCCAGGATGCGGTTTTTCCACTCCGGGGCAATCCGGCCTTCCTTCACCGCCACGTCCACCAGCACGTCCAGGTTGCAAAGGGAATGGTTCTCCGTTCCGGCCGCCGCTATGCGGTCCAGGCCCTTCTGCATGCCGTAGGTAAAGATGCTCACTATGCCCAGCACCCGGGCTCCTGCCTCCCGGAGGGCTTCCACGCACTCGATGGCGCTGCCGCCGGTGGAAATGAGGTCTTCCACCACCACCACCTTGGTGCCGGGGTCCAGCCTGCCTTCAATCCGGTTGGTGCGGCCGTGCGTCTTGGCCTCGCCCCGCACATAACCCATCGGCAGGCCCAGCAGGGTGGCCGTGATGGCGGCATGGGCTATGCCTGCCGTGGAGGTGCCCATAAGCATCTCACAGTCGGGATAATAGCGGCGGACCAGATCGGCCAGGCCCGCTTCCACCTGCTTGCGCACGTCCGGTGCCGACAGGGTGAGACGGTTGTCACAGTAGATGGGGCTCTTGATGCCGCTGGCCCAGGTAAACGGTTCTTCCGGACGCAGGAAAACTGCGCCGATGGACAGGAGTTGTTTGGCAATGTTACGTTCCATTATCTTATACGAATTCTTCTATACAACGCTGATAGGCGGCCACGGGATCCGCAGCGGCCGTGATGGGACGGCCCACGACGATGAAATCCGAGCCGATCTCCCGGGCCCGGGCGGGAGTGGTGATGCGCACCTGGTCGTCGGCCGCGGCGTCGGGGAAGCGGATGCCGGGGGTGACGGTAAGGAAATCCTTTCCGCAGGCTTCCTTCACCCCGGCGGCTTCAAGCGGGGAGCAGACAACCCCGTCCAGACCGGCTTCCCTGGCGTTTTGGGCATATCGGCTTATGGTATCGTCCATGGAGGCCGATACCAAGAGCTCCCGCTGGAGCACCTCCTCCGAGGTGGAGGTGAGCTGTGTCACGGCTATGAGCAGCGGCCTTGTCCCATCGGCCCTTGTGAGGCCTTCCAGGGCGGCGCGCATCATGGCAACGGTGCCGGAGGCGTGCACATTCACCATATCCACGTCCAGGGCCGACAGCACCCGCATGGCCTTTTTTACGGTATTGGGGATGTCGTGAAGCTTGAGGTCCAGGAAGATCCGGTGTCCGCGGGCCTTGATTTCCCGCACTATCTCCGGACCCGCCCCGTAGAACAGTTCCATACCAATCTTGACAAACGGCTTCCTGACGCCTTCAAAGCGGTCCAGGAAGGCCAGGGTGGTTTCCCGGTCGGGAAAGTCGCAGGCTATGATTACGTCTCTATTCATACGGTTCCGATAATGTCTTTCAATGCGTCGATATGCAGCTCCTCCATAACGCTGGGGAGCTCTTCGATGATTTCCGGGCAGGCGAAGGGGTTCCGGAGGTTTTCGGCCCCCACCTGTACGGCCGTGGCGCCGGCCATCATCATTTCAATTACGTCGCGGGCGCTGGCAACGCCACCGCAGCCCATGACGGGAATCTTGCAGGCGTGGGCCACCTGATAGACCATCCTGAGGGCTATGGGGAAGATGGCGGCGCCGGAGAATCCGCCCGTGGTGTTGGCCAGGACGGTCTTTCGCCGGACTATATCTATCCGCATGCCCAGGAAGGTGTTCACCAGGGTGAGTCCGTCGGCACCGGCGTCTTCGCAGGCGCGGGCCATTTCCACAATATCCGTCACATTGGGACTCAGCTTGATGAAGACGGGCTTGTTGCGGCAAACCGCCTTTACGGCCGATGTAACCTCCGCTACCGCCCTGGCCGATGTGCCGAAGGCGATGCCACCGCCGTGCACATTGGGGCAGGAAACGTTCACTTCAATGATGTCGATGCCATCGCAGGCATCGGCCTTGGCGCAGCATTCCCGGTATTCTTCCACGGAGAAACCGCTGATGTTGGCAATGACCCCCTGATGGAAAACCTTCCGGAGGGCGGGAATCTTTTCACGGATAAGGACATCAATACCGGGATTCTGCAGGCCCACGGCGTTGAGCATGCCGCCGGAGGCCTCCGCAATGCGCGGGACGGGATTCCCGTAACGGGCCTCCCGGGTGGTGCCTTTGAGGGAAATGGCCCCCAGCACGTCCAGATCCAGGGTATCGGCCAGTTCCAGGCCGAAACCGAAGGTCCCGCTGGCCGGAATCACCGGATTCTGCAGCTGCAGTACGCAAAGATTCACCGAAAGGTCCTTTACCATAGTATATCCTCCTTTTTAAATACAGGCCCGTCCTTGCATACCCGGCGCGGACCGCCGGCCGTGCGGATGCTGCAGCCATAGCAGAAGCCGGCTCCGCAGCCCATCCGCTCTTCCAGGGAAGCCTCCCCGGGGCCTTTCAGCAGCTGGCACACGGCCTTCATCATGACCATGGGCCCGCAGGTGTAAAAACAGTCATATTCCGGTTGCAGGGCCTTGATGGCATCTGTTACAAAACCCTTGATTCCTGCGCTTCCGTCCAGGGTAGAGAGCGAAACAGTGTTACAGAGGGCCTTGAATTCCCGCTCCAGCACTATCTCTTCTTCCCGGTTGAATCCCAGCACCACGGTAACATCCTTTCCCTGCGCTTTCAACCGCTTGGCCAGCGGATAGAGCGGCGCGGCTCCCAGGCCTCCTCCCACCAGCAGCGCCTTCTTCCGGCAAGCATGCTCATCAAATCCTCTGCCCAGTCCGGTAAGGACGCTGAGTTCCGTCCCTTCCGGCAGGGCCGCCAGCTTCCTGGTGCCTTCTCCCACCGTCTTATACAACAGCGTAAGGCCGTTTGCATCGGTATCGCATACCGAAAACGGCCGCCGCAGGTAATAGCCCGGGATGTCGATGTGCACAAACTCACCGTCCACTTGCCCTTCCCCCGCCAATACCAGCTTATAGGTATCGGCGGCTATCAGCCTGTTCTCCGCTATTGTATAGATCTGCTTTTTCATAATACTTTTACAATCAGTCATTACCTCCGAAAACCCATAGCCGCCCGTGGCTTTGTGAACGGGAGGGGCCCATCGCAGATGGGAGGGATGAGCGAAGCGAAGGTTTTGGAGGTAATGGCTGATTGTTTCATTTACTTATATTCTTCATCAATGGTGGAAATGCCCAAGGTGATCTCTTCCAGGACGTCCAGGAGCACCCTTACGGTTTCCAGGGCCGTGAAGATGGTCACGTTGTTTTCCACGGCGGTGCGGCGGATCTCATAGCCGTCCAGATGGCTGCTCTTTTGGTTCAGGTCGATGGTGTTGATCACATACTTCACATGGCCTTTGCGGAGCGCCTGGTAGATTTCGTCACTGCCTTCGTTCAGTTTCTTGAGCGTCTTGGTGCGGATGCCGTGCTCCTTGAGGAAGGCCGCTGTGCCCTTGGTGGCCTCTATGTTGAAGCCCAGGTTGTAGAAGCGGCGGATAAGCGGCAGCGCCTCCTCCTTGTCCTTATCGGCGATGGTGGCGAAGACGGTGCCGTAGGCCTTGATGTCCATGCCGGAGGCCTGCAGGGACTTGTACAGCGCCCTGTTCAGCGATTTGTCGTAGCCGATGGCCTCTCCGGTAGACTTCATCTCAGGGGAAAGGTAGATGTCTATGCCCTTGATCTTGCCGAAGGAGAAGGCCGGCGTCTTCACGAAGTGCTTCTTCCGCTCGGGGAAGTAAACCTCCGTGATGCCCTGGTCCTTCAGGGACTCTCCCAGCATCACGCGTGTGGCGATCTTGGCCATGGGGATGCCCGTGCTCTTGGAGATGAACGGTACGGTGCGGGAACTTCTGGGGTTCACTTCAATCACATATACGTTCTCATCGGCATCCACTATGAACTGGATGTTGAACAGGCCCACGATGCCGATTTCCTTGCCCAACTTCACCGTGTCGTCGATAATCTCCTGCTTCACCTTGGGACTGAGGCTGAAGCTGGGGTACACGCTGATGGAGTCGCCGGAATGGATGCCGGTGCGCTCCACGTGTTCCATGATGGCGGGGATGAAGACATCCGTGCCGTCGCAGATGGCGTCCACCTCGGTTTCCTTGCCCATGATGTATTTGTCCACCAGTACGGGGGAATTCTCGTTGATTTCCACGGCGTTCTGCAGGTAGTGGCGCAGGGTGGCCTCGTTACCCACAATCATCATGGCGCGGCCGCCCAGCACGAAGCTGGGGCGCACCAGTACCGGATAGCCGATATCCTCGGCCGCCTTCACGCCCTCTTCCACGGTGGTCACTGCGTGGGCCTTGGGCTGGCGGATGCCGGTCCGGCGCATGATGGCTTCGAAGAGCTTGCGGTCCTCGGCATTGTCGATGGCCTCCAGGCCGGTGCCGATGAGCGGAACGTCGAATTCCTCCAGCGGTCCCGCCAGGTTGATGGCCGTCTGGCCGCCCAGGGTTACGATGATGCCGTCCGGTTTCTCCAGATGTATCACGTTCATCACGTCTTCCGTGGTGAGCGGCTCAAAGTAGAGCTTGTCGGAGATGGTATAGTCCGTGGAGACGGTTTCCGGATTGTTGTTGATGATGATGGCTTCGTAACCCGCCTCCCGGATGGCCCAGATGGCGTGGACGGTGGAATAGTCGAATTCCACGCCCTGGCCGATGCGGATGGGACCGGAACCCAGCACCAGGATCTTCTTGCGATGGCTGGGGATGGATTCGTTCTCCTGTTCGTAGGTGGAGTAGAAGTAGGGGACGTAAGTCTCATGCTCGGCGCAGCAGGAATCGATCATCTTGTATACCGGGACGATGTTCTCCTGGAAGCGGAGGCGGATGACATCGGCCTCTTTCCAGCCCCAGAGCTCTCCGATAAACTTGTCGCCGAAGCCCATGCGCTTGGCTTCCCTGAGGATTTCCACGTCTCCGGGCGCCGCCTTCACCCGCCGCTCCATGCGCACGATGTTATAGATCTTCTCCAGGAAGAGCATGTCTATCTTGGTGCGGTCGTAGATGCGGGAGAGGTCGATCCTCAGGCGCAGCAGCTGGGCGATGGCATGGATGCGGTCGTCCGTGGGCTTGCAGATGTATTCCAGGAGCTGCTCCTGGGTCCAGTCGTCAAACTTTTTCTTGTGGATGTGGCAGCAGCCGCTCTCCAGGGAGCGCATGGCCTTGAGGATGCTCTCCTCCAGGGTGCGGCCGATGGACATGACTTCGCCGGTGGCTTTCATCTGGGTGCCCAGCTCATTGGACGCCTCGCTGAACTTGTCGAAGGGGAAGCGGGCCACCTTGGCCACCACGTAGTCGATGGCGGGTTCCGTGCAGGCCGGTGCTCCGGCCACCATAATCTCGTCCAGGGTGAGTCCCACGGCGATCTTGGCCGTAACGCGGGCGATGGGGAAGCCGCTGGCCTTGGATGCCAGGGCCGATGAACGCGACACGCGCGGATTCACCTCGATGATATAATACTTGAATGACAGCGGGTCCAGGGCGAACTGGATGTTGCAGCCGCCGGCGATGTTCAGGGCCCGGATCAGGCGCAGGGCGCTGTCCCGGAGCATCTGATACTCCTTGTCCGTGAGGGTAAGGGCCGGGGCTACCACCATGGAATCGCCGGTGTGGATGCCCACAGGGTCGATATTCTCCATGGAGCAGATGGCGATGGCGGTGTCGTTCGCGTCCCGCATCACCTCGAATTCAATCTCCTTGTAGCCCTTGATGCTCTTTTCCACCAGCACTTCGTGCACAGGTGAGAGGTAAAGGGCATTGCGCATCATGTCCTCCATCTCCTCCGGGCTGTAGGCGAAGCCGCCGCCCGTGCCGCCCAGGGTAAACGCCGGACGCAGGATCACAGGATAGCCTATCTTTTCGGCTGCTGCCAGACCTTCTTCAATGCTGTAGCAGATTTCGGAGGGAATGACCGGCTCGCCGATGGAAAGGCACAGCTCCTTGAACAGTTCCCGGTCTTCGGCCTTCTCGATGTTCTGGAAGGAGGTGCCCAGGATTTCCACACCGCACTCTTCCAGCACACCCTTCTTGGCCAGCTGCACGGCCAGGTTCAGGCCGGTCTGGCCGCCCAGGCCGGGCACCAGGGCGTCCGGACGCTCGTAGCGGATGATCTTGGCCACGTATTCCAGCGTAAGCGGCTCCATATACACCTTGTCGGCCATATTGGGGTCCGTCATGATGGTGGCGGGGTTGGAATTCACCAGGATCACCTGATAGCCTTCCTCCTTGAGCGCCAGGCAGGCCTGGGTGCCGGCATAGTCGAACTCTGCGGCCTGGCCGATGACGATGGGGCCGGAGCCGATCACCATCACTTTCTTGATATCGTTTCTTCTAGGCATGCTGCTGGTCCTCCATCATCTTTATGAATTTGTCAAAGAGGTTTATGTTGTCCTGCGGGCCGGGTGCGCTTTCCAGGTGGAACTGCACGCCGAATACCTTGTCGGCCTTGTTCTCGAAGCCCGCCACATAGCCTTCCGGTACCAGCACATGGGTGGGGGTGAGGGAAGTCCCTTCCACCGAACCGAAGCGGTAGGTCTGGTTGAGGACGGCGATGTTGATGCGTCCCGTGGCGCAGTCCCGCACCGGATGGTCTCCGTGCATGCCGCAGCCCATGGGCACCAGGGAGGCGCCGTATTCCAGGCCCATCACTTCCATGCCCAGGCCGATGCCCAGGATGGGGAGCTTGCCTTTCAGGGCACTGAACAGGGCCCTCACCTCAGGCGCATCCGTCCCGGCCACCGGACCGTTGGAGAAAAGGACTCCGTCCGGATTGAAGGCCAGGATAGCCTCCGGGGAGGAATTGAACGGGACGATGGTTACGTTGCAGCCCCGCTCCTTCAGGCAGCGAAGGATGCTGTTCTTGATGCCGCAGTCCACGGCCACCACATGGAAGCGGTGCTGGGGCGTACGGGTGACCCAGCGCTTGCGGCAGCTCACGCGTTTGAGTTGCTCGGTAGGGCGGGGGGTATCGGCAATCAGTTGCAGGGCCTCTTCCCGGGGCATGTCGGCGTCCACTATGGCGCCCATCGGCCGGCCGGCTTCGCGGATAATCTTGGTGAGCATCCTGGTGTCCACCCCGCTCAGGCAGGGGATGCCATGCTCTTCCAGTTCCTCTTCCAGGGTTTTGGTGAAGCGGAAGTTGCTGGGCGTGTCGCAGCATTCGCGCACTATCAGTCCGCCCAGGCAGGAACTCCTGGATTCGAAATCTTCGTCCGTGATGCCGTAATTGCCGATGAGGGGGTAGGTCATCACCACAATCTGGTCGGCATAGGAGGGGTCCGAGAGGATCTCCTGGTAGCCTACCACCGAAGTGTTGAACACAATCTCCGAAACCCGGTTGCAGGATGCGCCGAAGCCCACTCCGTAGAATTCCTGGCCGGTCTCCAGAACAAGTTTTTTAGAAGGCCTGATCATATTGCTTTATATACTGTTTTTCCGTTTTTCCTGGTCTCCAGCACCTTGCCGTATACCTGCCAGCCGTCGAAGGGCGTGGCGTGCCCCATGGAGGCGAAGCGGGTGCTGTCTATGGTGAAAGGAGTGTCAAGGTCTATGAGTACGCGGTCTCCTTCCGGGGTATCCGGGAGGCCGAAAATGCGCCTGGGGGCTTCCGAGAGGGCTTCCACCAGCCTCGCCAGCGGCACCCGGCCGGTTTTTACCAGCTTGGTGTAGAGCACCGGAAAGGCCGTTTCCAACCCTACGATGCCCATGGCGCTGCCTGCCAGGCCGCGGGATTTCTCATCGGCCGAATGGGGGGCGTGGTCCGTGGCGATGGCGTCTATGGTGCCGTCCAGCAGGCCCTCGATGAGGGCTTCCCGGTCATCGGCGCTCCTCAGGGGCGGATTCATCTTGAAACGTCCGTCTTCCTGGAGGTCGTCCTCGCAGAGGATGAGGTAATGGGGGGCGGTTTCGCAGGTGACGCGCACCCCGCGGGCCTTGGCCTGCCGGATGAGTTCCACGCTCTCCCGGGTGGAGATGTGGCATACGTGATAGCGGCAGCCGGTTTCTTCGCAAAGCGCCAGGTCCCGTTCAATCTGGCCCCACTCGCTCTCCGAACAGATGCCCTTGTGGCCGTGGGCTGCGCAGTACTTTCCGTCGTGGATGTATCCGCCCTTCAAAAGGGCATTGTCTTCGCAGTGGGCGGCCAGGATAACCGTCTCCCGGGCGGCGGCTTCCATGGCTGCGCGCATCATTTCCCGGTCCTGGACACCGGAACCGTCGTCCGAGAAGGCCACACAATGGCCTTTCAGCGCGTTAAAGTCCACCAGCTCACGTCCTTTCCGCCCCTTGGTGATGGAGCAGTAGGGAAGCACGGTGATGACGGCATCCCGGTCGATGGCGGCCTGTTCCAGGGCCAGGTTCTCCGGGCTGTCGGGCACGGGATCCAGGTTGGGCATGGCGCATACCAGCGTATAACCGCCCCGGGCCGCAGCCAGGGACCCTGTCCGGATGGTTTCCTTCCAGGTTTGGCCAGGCTCGCGGAAGTGGACGTGGATGTCACAGAAAGCGGGCAAGTCAACTACCATATAACCAAAAAAAAGACAACCATAAATGGCTGCCTATATTATTAAATAACAAAAACAAATGAGGAGTCCTTTGCCCCGGTTCCGCACACGCAGAAGACTTTGGATATGAAGGATTGGCTCATAGCTGTCTTTATTTCGTGCAAATATAAGGTTAATTTCAGAATTCCGCCAAATATTTTCACGGATTTCATCAACAGGCCGCTGTTGAAAAGTCTGCTCCTGCCCGCCTGGGAACCGTGAAGGCCGATACAAGCGGTGAAGGAATAAGTAAGGAAAGGCTTATCTTCGAAAGAGTGACGATAGGGATTATCAGTTCATCCCCCGTTCTTTCTTGATGCTCTCGTAGGCTTCCTGCACCTGACGGAACTTTTCGGCCGCGGCCTTCTGGACATCGGGGCCCAGCGTGGCCACCTTGTCGGGATGGTTCTTCATGGCCATCTTCCTGTAGGCGGTTCGCACTTCGTCATCGGTGGCGGAAGGGGAGATGCCCAGGACGGTATAGGCGGCATGGGTCTCTTTATAGAACATGGAGATTACGGAGGCGTAGTCGGTCTGCCCCAGCCCGATGGTGGCGCCGATGGCTTCCAGGACGCCTTTTTCCTTCTTGTCAAAATGGCCGTCGGCCATGGCGATCTGGACCAGGTAGTGGAACAGCTGCAGGCGCTGGGAGTAATTCATATAATGCGCTATCTGCGGCCCCACTGAGTAGATGTTCACATCCTGGCGGAGCAGTTGCTCCAGCATACGCGTGGCCTCGGGGACTGCGGCATCACCGAAGTTCCTGCGGATGAAGTCCTTCACATAGTCCAGCTCGGCCTGCAGGGTTTTCCCATCGGCCTTGATGACAGCGGCCGACAGCACCAGCAGGCTCACCAGGAAGCTGTTCCGCTGCTCCGATGCGCTGTAAGTGGTCCGGGTGCGTGTCTGCGTCCGGTATGTCTCTTCACCTGAGAGCTGGCTGGCCCGGTCGATATAGCCGTCCACGGCCGATCCCAACCAGAAGCCGAGAAGCGCTCCGATGGGCCCCAGGGCAACCCATCCGAGAAATCCGCCGATCCATTTTCCTACACCCATATCCGTTGGTTTTTGTGTAGCTTATCAAAAATCGGTCCTTGCCGTTCCGACTGACAATCTGTCCGGTCCGCTGGCGGAAAATGGCAAAACAGTTTGTAGGAAGAAACCAAAATCGTATCTTTGTAAAAATCGCCCCTACCGTTATGAGGATCCGTTTATTATCCCTGATTGCCATCCTGTCGGCGGCGGCCGTATCCTGCTCCCAGGCCCCCCGGATGGCGGAGGGCGTCATTGACACGGCGGATACCCTTTCGCTGGGGCTCCCGCGGTATGCCGATCTGCAGCGGAACATCGTTTTTCACTCGGAAGGGTATGTGAACAATGTTGTATTGACCCATTTCCGGGGCCGGTATTACTGTATGTGGCAGCAGTCGGAGAAGGACGAGGATACGCCCGATACCGGCATCCTGTACTCGGTGAGTTCCGACGGGAAGGATTGGGGAACCCCTTCCGTCCTGGTGCCGCCCGCGGAGGAGTATTTTGCCTCTCCCGGCGGATGGCTCCCTTGCGGGGACACACTTACGGCCCTGGTGAACTACATCTATGCCCCTGACCGTTCGCAGGGCGGGCAGGCTTTTTATGTCTCATCGGCCGACGGCAGTTCCTGGAGCGTTCCCAGACCGGTGAGGATGGCGGACGGAACCCCTGTGGAAGGCATCTTTGAGCAGGACCCGCTGGCGCTTTCCGGGGGAAGGATCGTTGGCGCCGTGCATTTCCGGCCCGGAAATACGCTCTGTCCCGTCTATACGGAGGACCCCTCCGGCGTAAGGGGATGGCGGAAGGCCGATTTCCTGGAAGGGGAGGGCCTTCCCATCGAACCCAGCCAGTATGTGGCCCGGGACGGGAAACTGGTGATGCTTATGCGGGACCAGCAGTCTTCTTTCGTCAAGCTCTTTTCCATATCGGCCGACGGGGGAGAGAGCTGGAGCGCGCCGCAGCGGACCAACATCCCCGATTCCCGTTCCAAACAGTGTGCGGGAAACCTCCCGGACGGTACTGCCTTCTGGGTGGGCAATCCCACCGTCGGCAAGTCCCGCCGGGCGCTGGCCCTCTCCTTCTCAGAGGACGGTTACCTGTTTGACCGGGCGTATCTGCTGGCCGGCCCCGAAGATTTATCGGCCCGCAGGAAGGACGGGCGCTACAAGACCCTGGGCTACAACTACCCCAAGGCCTGCGTTGTGGGAGACACGCTGTGGATAGCGCTCTCCGTGAATAAGGAAGATGTGGCCGTCTATTCCGTGAAAATTCCTATATTTGAGACACAATAACTCTGATGCGTATGAAAGTTGTTCACGAAGATATAGAAATAGGCTGGTTCCACAGTTCGGAATACCACATGAACACCAAGCTCACGCTCCGGTTCCGTTCCAGCGGTGAGCCCTATCTGGAGTACGAGGA
>JAEEQF010000156.1 GCA_016285175.1 Bacteroidales bacterium | reverse complement strand
AGCTGCGCCCGGAGGGCCTGTTCGACCTGAACGGTATCGGCTTCTCCAAGCCCGGAACGCCCTGCGTAAAGCCGGATGTCCCCCAGCTGGAGTTCTATGCCGACGGCAAGAAGCTGGTAACGCCCACTACGCCCATCCGCTTCACCAACCTGAACGGCCTTTCGGACCAGATCCGCTACCAGGTCTACGGCCCGCTAAAGGACAATTCCAAGCTGGAAGTGAAGGCTTCCAACCCGGCCGTAAAGATTGAGGTAAGTCCCATCGTGGAAGGCCGCGCCACGGTGAAATGCACCTGGAACGGCCTGCAGAAGATCTTCTTAGTGAACTAGCGACTCGCTTTTGAAGAGTTTTGAATGGAAAATGGAAGGCGTTGAATGTAAACGCCGCTCTGTCAAGCATTTAACAAATTTTGCCTGGGCATTCTACCCAGGCATTTTATGTTAAAACGTTCTGTATCAGTCCCTTCTATTCTACGCCCTTAGTGCGTAGCGGCAATAGTGTTTTATAATCAAAGCGGCATGGCCCCTTTGCGGGAGCAGACGTAAGCGGCGGTGTCACTGGCCAGGCGCTGGGCATCGGCCAAAGAATCGCCGCGCAGGTAGGCCACCACGAAAGCGGCGGTGAAGGCATCGCCGGCACCCACGGTATCCACCACTTTACACTTACCGGCAGCCTGCGAAATCACCTCGGTGGCAGTAATCACTTCGCTGCCGGCAGCGCCTTTGGTGAGAATGACCAGTTGCAGCCTGTAACGCTTAATGAGTGCACGGCAGACGGCCGTATCGTCCCCTTCCAGGCCGAACAGATCGGCCACGATGCGGATTTCCTCATCGTTGATCTTGAGGATGTCGCAGCGGCGCAGGGACGCCTGCAGGACCGTTTTCCCATAGTAGTTCTGGCGCAGGTTGATGTCAAACACCTTCAGGCAATCGGCCGGAACGGCATCCAGGAACCAGGCGATGGTCTTCCGGGAAACCATGCTGCGCTGGGCCAGGGAGCCGAAACAGACGGCCCGGCACTCGGCGGCGATGGCGGCCAGTTCCTTTGAATAAGGAATGTTGTCCCAGGCCACGCCCTTTTTGATTTCGTACTGCGGAACCCCTTTTGCGTCCAGCGTAACCTGTACGGTGCCGGTGGGATGGTCCACCCGGTCCAGGTGATAGGGCAGGGCATGGGCCTCCAGGGTGTCTACGATTTCTTCGCCCAGGGCGTCATGGCCGATGGCGCTCACCGCCAGGGCCTCCATTCCCAGCCGCCTGGCGTGGTATGCGAAATTGGCCGGAGCGCCGCCCAGGGCCTTTCCGGAAGGGAGCATGTCCCAGAGGATTTCACCAATCCCCACTATAACTTTCTTACTCATGCCTTTTTAAGGAATTTTGCGGCCAGGTACACAAGATACGCTACGCCCACGCTGATAATGATGACAGAACCCGCCTGGGTGCCCATGGCGTCCGACAGCACACCCATAAGCAGCGGGAAAACGGTTCCGCCGATAAGGCCCATAATCATGAGGCCGGACATCTCGTTGCCCCGCTCCGGCAGGTAGTAAAGCGCACGGGAGAAAACCATGGAGAAGATGTTGGAATTACCGAATCCCACCAGCGCGATGGCCACGTAAATGCCGATGAGGCTCTTGCACACAAACAGGCCGATCATGGCCAGTACCATGCAGGCGACACTCACCGCGAAAAACCTCTTCAGGGGGAACTTGGCCAGGATAAAGGAGCCGGACAGGCAGCCCAGCGTACGGAAAAGGAAATAGATGCTGGTGGCGATACCGGCCTTCTCCAGCGGAAGGGCCAGCCGTTCCATGATAATCTTGGGGGCGCAGGTATTCACGCCCACGTCTATGCCCACATGCGCCACGATGCCCAGGAAAAGCAGCAGCACAGAACTGTCGCCCAAGAGTTTGAGGCACTGGATGAAACCGGAGGACCTGTCCTTGGGAATCTCCTCCTCAATCCGGGTGTACCACAGATAGGCCGTGGCGATGACCGCGAACGCCAGGAAAACGGGATACAGCAGGCGCCAGTTGCCAAAATGGAGAGAGGCCCAACTGGCGATAATGGGTGCGATAAAGGACGCGATGGCCTTGATGAACTGGCCGAAGGTGAGCGTGCTGGCGAACTTCTCGCCGCTCACGATGCAGGAGGCCAGCGGGTTCAGCGACACCTGCATGAGCGTATTGCCGATACCCAGCAGACAGAAGGACGCCAGCAGCACGGGATAGTTGTACGCAAACATGGGCAGGATCAGCGCCAGGGCCGTGACCGCCAGGCTAAGCAGAACGGTCTTCCGCTTGCCGATCCGGTTCATCAGCAGCCCCGTGGGCACGGACAGGAAGAAGAACCACAGGAATACCATGGACGGCAGGAAATTGGCCATGGTGTCGGAAAGGGCGAAATCGGCCTTTACATAATTGGTTGCGGTGCCCACCATGTCCACGAACCCCATCACGAAGAACGCGAACATCACCGGCACCAGCTTGGGCAGCTTGGATTGTTTGGATTCCATATTATCGGATTTGAGGGCGGACGGTGCCCAGCCAGTTTTCGTTTGTACGGGGTTTGGGCGATACTTCAGCCGTGTGGACTTTTACGTTCTGGCCTTCGATTACAATCCTGTCCAGGAAGGAATCCATCTCATTCCAGAACCATTTGAGCGGGAGGAGGGCCATTACGTGGTCGCCGCCCACATACTCGTTGAGCATGTAGGGAACATCCAAGGCATCCAGCTGTCGGCTGATGTATTTCGGTCCGAAACCATATCGGCCCCGGCCGGTCTCCACGTCATAGGTGACGGTAGGGTCCTCCGAACCGTGGAAAAAGCACATCGGGCAAGGTTTTTTGTCCCAGCGGAGCTCTGTATCATTCTCACCGGTAAGATAGACCGCACCGGCCATGGGGATTACACCGGCATAATTGAAGTCGGCGGGAAGGTTCTCCTTGGCCAACCTGTGGCCGGAGCAGATGTAATACTCGGCGTTCATGCTGTTGATGGCACCGGCGCTGCTGCCGCTGATAACGATCTTCTCCGGGTCGATATTATACTCATCGGCATGCTCGATAAGCCAGGAGGTGGCCGCATAGATATCCTCCACGCCAATATCGATCGAGTACTGGAAAGGGTTGTATCCCTCCGGAGGCGTAATGAGCGGTTTTCCGTCCCTGCCACGGGCCGATCCCAGCCGATAGTCGATGGCTACGCACACCCAGCCTTTTTCGCAGAGATGGTCGTACAAGGGGTTGCAAAGGGCATCTACCCTTGAGCCCATCATCCAGGCGCCGCCGAAAGCATAAATGAACGCAGGGCGCTTTACATCCTCTTGATTCCTGAACTGATAGATATCCATCAGGATGGGCTTTCCTTCGCGGACTACGAACTCCACGGTGGACCTGTCGGCTTTGGAATGGATCTCCACCTGCCCGAATGGCGGCATACTCCTTCCGTTGAATTTGAAAATGGCCGCAGAGGTGGCTGAGAGCGTGATTACATCACCTTTCCTGGTCTGTTTATAAGTGCATTTCTTATAACTTCCGCCGATGAGCTCCGGCTGGGAGGCTTCGGCCGGGAGCGTTACGCTCACCTGTTTGCCGGAGGGGTTCAGCACCACCCGGCAGCGTTCGCCCTTCCATTCGCGCTCATACACCATGGGATAGGGCTGGTCCAGGCTGCTGACCAGTTTCCAGGAGGCATCGGCCCCCAGCGCGGGAACCTCCTT
>JAEEQF010000155.1 GCA_016285175.1 Bacteroidales bacterium | reverse complement strand
CACCGCCATCGATATCTTCCGCCACCGCCTGCAGTACGACACCCTGCAGGAAGGCAAGTTGGAATAGGCTCAACGCTGTTTTCGGCATTTACCGTCCCGGCCCACCGCCAGGACGGTTTTTCTTATCTTCCGGTCCTGTCCACGGGCTATCGCCCACCCACAGGACCGGATTTCTGCTATTTTGGTCCTGAAGGCAGGCGAGATTAGTCCTCTTGTAATGATACAAAGACAGGCTTGGGGAGACTGATTCGTCGGCCCGTGTCTGTGAGAAGACCTGTTGAAGGATCCCGTTTATAGATTTCTATCTCGTCGCTGTCCCGGCAGGCAACGATGGCCAGATCCTTAGTAATGGTAAAGTTACGGGGATGAGGGCCGGTGTGCTGATAACCCACTTCTTTCAGCGTTCCGTCCGCTTCCACCCCGAAAATGGCTATGCCGTCATTCTGCAGGCGGAGGCTTGCATAGAGGAATTTTCCGTCCGGGCTCAAGTGGATATCGGCCGCACCACGGGCGTCCACCTTATCGGCCTTTATCACCTGCCTGAGCGTGAGGGAGCCGCTTTTATAATCGAAAACAGCAATGTCTCCGGAGAGTTCTCCAATCACATAGAAGTGTTCTCCGGATGCATCGAACAGGAGATGCCGGGGGCCGAAATCGGCCGGAAGCCTTGCAGCGATCCGATAATTGGAAACGCTACGGCCAGCAATATCCAGAGCACCAATGGCATCAGCACTGAACTCGCTGAAAAACAGGTGCTTCCCATCGGGTGTGAAGGTGGCGCAATGCACGTGCGGCGTCTCCTGCCGGCTCATGTCGGGACCGCCTGTCCCGGAAACGACAAGCGAGTCCAGCGGGCCGATATTCCCATCTTCCTTTAGTTTATAGAGCGCCAGGGTGCCGCCGCTGTAATTGGCCACGGCCAACAGACGGCCGTCGGTGGCCACATAACAGGGATCTTCTCCCCGTTCCGGCAGGCCGGTAGGCTGGCTTCCCATTGGTTCGAACCCATTGCCGCCATAGCGCCAGGCCCACACGGAAGCCGATTCGTCCGGCATCTCGCTCACGGCATAGACCTTGTCCCCGTCAATGGCCAGGAAAGACGGATTGGGCATGGGGGCCTTGGCTATTACCTCGCCGCTGGTGAAGTCCAGGGCATAAAAGCCGTCGGAATAGGTGCCGACAAAGAGTGTGGTATCCGGCCGGGAACAGGCAACTATCAGCACAAGGAGTATGGGAATGATTCGTTTCATAGGGACAAAGATAATCATTTTTTCCCTTGGCCTGCCTGCAGGACCGGAATTACATTGATTCGGTCCTGTGGACGGGCGATAGCCCCTGGATAAGACCAAAAGCGCGGAAAAACGGTCCTGACGACGGGCTGGTTATGGGTAGTGTAAAAATAAAGAGCCGTGTTCTATTTTTTAAACGGATAAGTTTTTGCATATTTGCTGGCGCAGCAGCGCCATAAGACGACTTTTGTTTTTTAAAATGTCGTTTTATGGATAGGATTCAAAGACTTAGAAAAGATTATCGTTCCCTTCCTCACGGCTACTATCATCTTTGCACAGACGGATGGCAAGGGGGAAAACTGTTTCATACCATCGGCCAATTCGCATTCTGCATAGCTGGAATAGCCCTCCTTACCCTTAAATACGGGGTGCAGATTTATGCGTTCGAGGTCATGCCCAATCACATTCACATCGTTCTAAGCGCAACGGGTAAACAATGTCTGACATGTTTCTATTTCCTTTGTAAGCGTATCAATAAAAAACTGAAGGAGGCCGGATTACCCTGCCTCCCGGATGACTATTGGTTCAAACTGGTTCCCATAGAAGACAAAGAATCCATGCGGAGTCTCCTTATTTATCTGGCCCGAAACCAGTACGAAAAAGGTGTCTGTACTCCTTGCGGCCATATGTGGGGAACCGGTTATCTCCTTTATAATCAATTGGCACAGTTTCTAGTTGGGATAAAGGTAAAGGACTTGCCTGTAAGAGTAGTCGAACGATTGATTGGAAGTCGGACTCCCTTACCGCCAGAATGGGAAATCCATCCTGTCCTGGGCGTTTTGCCCAAGAACTTTGTCAATATCGGCAAAGTGCAGGGTCTTTTTCCATCAGTGAAGGATTTCATGACCTGCCTAGTAAAAGATTACGAATCCATTGTCCGCATTGCCGACTCTCTGGGAGAAACCATACAGTGGTCGGAAGAAGAGGTGAAAGACATCGTTAATCAGCTTTGTAATCAATTGTTTCCGCAAAAGGAAATCTATACCCTAACGGCCGATGAAAAATGTAGGATTGCCGTACAGGCCGACAGCCGATACCATCTTCCCCCCAAGCTGCTGTCCCGGGTCCTCAAACTTTCGGAACACGTTATTTGCCAGACCTTGAGGTCCAAAGACTACGGACTTCGGCGAAAATAACAATACCGCCCGTCTGCAAGACCATTTTCACATGATTCCGGTCCTGAGCACGGGCTATCGCCCGCCCACAGGACCGGATTGTTGCGTATTTGGTCCTGATGGTGGGCTGGAAGGATAAGCCGTTATGAAAACACCTTCAAATTCCGTATATTTGCAGGGAGATGACCATGGATACTGCCATACAGTATTTGCCGGGAGTGGGGCCCAAGCGGGCGGCGCTCCTGGGCACCGAGCTGGAGATAGCTACGGTGGGCGATCTGTTACGGCTGTATCCGTTCCGCCACATAGACCGAAGCCGGATTGTAAGGATTGCCGATGTGCATCCGGATCTGGCACAAGTGCAGGTGCGGGCAACCGTGATGAAAGTCCGTCTCTTTGCCAAGAACGGGGCCGAACTGCCACCGGAAAAGCTCAAATACAATGCGGTTTCCCGTTTATCGGCCATCGTGGCCGATGAAAGCGGGGAAATGGAGATGGTGTTCTTCAAGGGCGTAAAATGGATGCACAGCCGGCTGCAGCCCGGTTCCACCTTCATTTTCTTCGGTAAGCCGGCCGTCTTTGGCAACCGGCTGAACATGGTGCATCCGGAGGTGGATGCGCCGGATACCGGCACCTTCGGCGTACTCACGGGCGTATATCCTTCCACGGAAAAACTCAAGAACGCCGGCATCACCGGGAAGGTGATGCTGAAACTCATCGGCACGGCGCTGGATGGTGTTCTGCCCGCTTTGCAGGAGACGCTTCCGGATTATATTTTAAGGGAGAAGGGCTTGGTCCCGCTTACGTATGCCTTAAGGCAGATCCATTTCCCTGTGGACCAGGATGCCCTGGCCAAAGCCACTTACCGGCTTAAATTCGAAGAACTTTTCCTGCTGCAGCTGTCCCTGCTCAAACAAAAGTTCATCCGCAGCCGGAATGCGGTTGGGCTTAAGATGCCGGCTGTGGGAGATGCTTTCAATGCTTGCTACAATGCGCTGCCTTATCAGCTTACGGGAGCCCAGAAGCGGGTGATCCGGGAAATACGGGAAGATATGCGCAGCGGACATCAGATGAACCGGTTGCTGCAGGGAGACGTGGGTTCCGGTAAAACCATGGTGGCTGTGCTGAGTGCCCTCATCGCGGTGGGAAACGGCTACCAGGCCTGCGTGATGGCACCTACGGAAGTGCTTGCCCAGCAACACTTTGCAAATGTATCCAAATACCTGGCGCCCACCGGCGTCAAGGTGGTCCTGCTCACCGGCAATACCGGCGTCGCGGCCCGGCGGGGAAGCCACGCAGGACTGGAGGACGGCTCCGTC
>JAEEQF010000154.1 GCA_016285175.1 Bacteroidales bacterium | reverse complement strand
ACCGTAAGTTCCCCGTTCACAAACGCAGCCGTATGTGCATTCCGGGGAACATTCAGGTCCGGCAGCCGCTCCACGGTCATCGGGAGGACTTCATCGGCCCTCCCTGCCTCATTCCCGGCCCATCCTGCGTCATTCCCGGCTTGACCGGGAATCCCGCAGCCACCTTGTGCGCAGGCGGCGAAGAGAACGGCTAGTAATATGATTATCGGCCGCATCATTCCCACAAAGATAAGTAATTCTGCTTATTAATCTGTGACAGGGCGGATGGGTAACCCAGTGTTGCGGTAGGTATAGGACGACCAGTCCACGCCACCCAGGCTGAAACCAAAGCTGTGGGCCATAGATACTTGATTGCTCCGGGTAGAGCACCAGAAGGATCCTCCTTGATGTTCAAAGGGATGATTGAGAGTCGTTCCCGTCCTATAGCCTTGCCAGGGGAGAAAGATGCTTGCGGCATATCCGGCATGCCTGCTGGAGATACGATGACCGAGATCGACATAATTCTCTCCTTCCAAGCCCCAGTTTCCTTGGGATTTCAAGCCTTCCATAGCTTCATACATATTGGGGATCCGCCAGTCTCCGCCCAATAGTACGTTGGCGGCATCGTCCATGAGTTCAAGCGTAATGGCATCTGTATAAGAGTCTATATAGCCAAGATACTTTTTGAAGGTGCTGCCGTTGTCGTCTGTGTATCTGGTATAGGAAGCCCAGCTGTAGCCGCTCTCTTTTCCGGTCTTCCAGGCTGGCGTTTCGGCCTGGGGGTTACCGGTATAATAGGGCTCAATCTCTCCCCACGCATAATAATCCCCCGCATTCTTTTCCGTTGCAGCACCCAGGTTCTTTTCGGCCCAATAAACCCTTTTACCGCGGACATCGATTCCCAAATCAATAGGCTTATACTCTGTGATGGGCGTCCAGCTTCCAATGGCGGGAAGTTTCAAGGCCCGTCCTTCGGAAACGCCTCTATAGAAAGTCTTTCCGGAATAGGATTTCTTGTAATAATTGCCATCCCAACCGTCTGCTACCAGCGTGAAGTGGTAGTCGGTGCTAACATTTCTAACTGCAGCCGCCAGAATTCCGCTAAACAAGTATCCCTTGGACTCACCTGTCGCTTTTATCTCTTTGTCGTAAACATAGCCCGGAAGTGGGGCGCCGGTAGCGCTGGTGGTGTGCGTGATAGTACCGTCGGCTGCAATGGATGCAATGCCCTGAGGAGTAAGATTCTTGTTTCTCAGTTCAATGACATCACTGGGGTCCGCATCCGCTTTATCAATGAAGAACTGCACATACCCTTCCGGAATCTGCATGTCAAAGTTGCCGGAGACAGTGCCGCCTGTGACGGTATAATCAAGGGTGGCTGTTAAATAATAACTATAGTATGTAGTGCTAAACTTAAACGTATCACCATCGGCCGATACCGTTGCGTCATTTCCAAAAGGCAGATAAATTGCCCGCATGGTGCCTGTGGCGTCTTCAACCAGGCCCAAGGAACCGGTGGTGGCTCCATTCATTTCGGTCATGGTCCAAACCGTTCCGTCATAACTCATCTTCAAATATTTGGGGGCGGCAACATTGTTGAAGAATACAAAAATAACATCTCCGCTTTCCCAACCATTCTTTACAGCTTTGGTTGTCGT
Source organism: Bacteroidales bacterium (assembly GCA_016285175.1). Taxonomy (GTDB): domain Bacteria; phylum Bacteroidota; class Bacteroidia; order Bacteroidales; family UBA932; genus Cryptobacteroides. The sequence goes on along the minus strand of JAEEQF010000154.1, from coordinate 2,105 downwards.
TCCGTCGGGATGGGTTGCAGTAAGGTGAAAGGTAATCTGAACGGGTGTGGTTTCCTCGGGAGAGGATACGTCAACAGGTTGCTTGTTGCAGGCAGTAAAAAGCACCAGAGCGGCAAGGGCCGCAGAAATAATTTTTTTCATAATCATGCCCTCCATTACAATGTTTCTTCATCGCCGAACCCCGTATAGTTAGGGCTTTGACAAATTACACCTTCAATTTTCACCTCCACGGCATCCGTCGTGGGGCGCTCATACAATTCTTTGTTCTTTGTTTCCATAGAGATATGTGGTTGTTTGAATTTTCTTTGGAACCAAAGATATCCAAAACCCTCCGGACCATTTGTCTCATGGACCGGAATCCTGTTCTCATTTTTGTAACTATTATGAGAAATAGTCAAATAACGGCCAGATGGGGCGGAAATTGCATTTCGGCGCAAAATTGCCTATTTTTGTTGTATGAGAAAGACCTTTGTTATTCTGCTGGCGGTGGCGGCGGTTTGCGGCTGCCGGCAGGGATATAAGATGGAGTGCGGCCAGAGCTTTGAACTGGCAACACCTTGGGTTTTAAACCATGACGGCGGCTCCGAATCCCTAACGGTTTCGCTGCCCGGCACCGTGGCGGGCGCGCTGGAGGAAGCCGGCTTGCTGGGGGAGAACCTCCTGGAGGGAACCCGTTACGCCCAGGCCGACAGATCCCGCTTCGACACCTCCTGGACCTATAGTACCACTCTGGCGGTGCAGCCGCAAAAGGGCCGGCATTATCTGCTTGCCTTCGACGGCCTTAACTATTATGCCGATATCTTCTTCAACGGGGAGCAGCTTGCATCGGCCGATACCACTTTCGGCGTTTTCATCCGGCGTGAATTCGACGTAACGCCGCTTTTGACGGGAAAGGATGACATTGAGGTGCGCCTGAGACGCGCGCAGAAAGGAGACCTCAACATCGGCTTTGTAGACTGGAATCCCCGCCCGCTGGACGAGAGCATGGGCATCGTGCGCCCTGTCACCTTCCGTGCCACCGGCGCCATTGCCATCGGCGATGTCTTTGTTGTCCCGGAGCTGGACGTGGAGACGCTGGACAAGGCCGATTTAAAGGTCCGCGTGGCCCTTCGGAATCTGGAAGACAGGCCCGTTGAAGGCCTTTTGAAGCTGGATCTGGAGGGCTGCGGAAGCTGCAGCATACCCGTAACATTAGCAGCCAATGAGGTCAAAACCCTCACCCTTACCCCGGCCGATGCCCCGCTCCTCCACCTGGACCACCCCCGCGTCTGGTGGAGCCATGATCTGGGTTCTCCGGAACTGTATAATCTTACAGCCAGTGTGGAGGTAAAAGCGGGGGTTAGCGACAAAAAAGAAGTGGTATTCGGCGTGAGGAGTATCACCAGCCGCCTCACGGAGGAGGGTTGGCGCCAGTTCACCCTCAACGGCAGGGACATCCTCATCAAAGGAGCCGGCTGGACGGATGACATTTTCCTCCGCGACACCCCGGAAACCATAGAGCGTCAGGTGTCTTACGTAAAAGACATGAACCTGAACACCATCCGTTTCGAAAATATCTGGGGCAAGGACGATACCGTGTATGACCTCTGCGACCGCATGGGCATCCTGGCCCTGGTGGGCTGGAGCTGCCAGTGGGAATGGGAAGACTATTGCGGCCTGCCGGAGGTGGACGGCTACGGCTGCATCAACGGAAAAGAGGTGGAAGACCTGGCTGTGAGATACTTCCGTGACCAGGTGGTGCGCCTCCACAACCATCCGTCCGTCATCGGCTGGATGACGGGCAGCGACCGCACCCCCAACCCCGGCCTGGAAGAACGCTACATGCAAATCTACCGGCAGGAGGACTATAGGCCCTATAGCTGCTCCGCCAAGCACCTGGAGAGCAACGTCTCCGGCTTGTCCGGCACCAAGATGGAAGGGCCGTACGAGTACGTGGGGCCGGACTACTGGTACCTGGACAAGGACCACGGCGGCGCTTTCGGCTTCAATACGGAGACCGGCATCGGCGCCAACCTGCCGCAGCTGGAGTCCCTCCGGAGGATGATTCCGGCCGATGAACTTTGGCCCCTCTCCGGCAGCTGGGACTACCACTGCACCGCCTCCTC
>JAEEQF010000153.1 GCA_016285175.1 Bacteroidales bacterium | reverse complement strand
CATCGGCACCCTTCTGGCCAGCACCTGGAACCAGGAACTGGTGGAAAGCGTGGGTGAATCCATGGGTGAGGAAGTGCATGAGTACGGGGCCGATGTATACCTGGCTCCCGCCCTCAATATCCACCGCCACCCGCTGAACGGCCGTAACTTCGAGTACTACTCCGAGGATCCGGTAGTGGCCGGAAAAACCGCCGCGGCCTATGTGCGCGGCGTCCAGAAGAACGATGTGGGCACCTCCATCAAGCACTTTGCGTACAACAACCAGGAGACCAACCGCACCGGCAACAATGCCATCATCTCCCAGCGGGCCCAGCGGGAGATTTACCTGAAAGGTTTTGAAATCACCGTAAAAGAGAGCGAGCCCTGGACCGTGATGAGCTCCTACAACAAGATCAACGGCACCTACACTTCCCAGAGCCGGGACCTCATTACCACCGTCCTGCGGGACGAATGGGGTTTCAAGGGCCTGGTTATGACAGACTGGTACGGTGGAGACAACGGCGCCGAGCAGATTGCCGCCGGCAACGACATGCTCCAGCCCGGGACCGCCCTGCAGTATGAGCAGATCATGGACGCCCTCAAGGACGGTTCCCTCACGGAGGCCGAACTGGACGTCTGCGTAAGGCGCTGCCTGGAACTGGTGGCCCGCAGCCCCAAGGCCAAGGCCTACCGGTACTCCAACAAGCCGGACCTGGAGGGTCACGCCGCCGTCACCCGCCAGAGCGCCCTGGAAGGCATGGTACTGCTGGAGAATAACGGCATCCTGCCCCTGAAGGACGTGAAGGACGTAGCCGTCTTCGGCTGCACCTCCTATGCCTTCATCGCCGGCGGTACCGGTTCCGGCAACGTGAACCGCGCCTACACCGTGTCCCTGCTGGACGGCCTCAAGAACGCCGGATTCAACGTGGACGACAGCAAGAAGGAACTCTACCTCAAGCACATCGCCGATGAGGAAGCCGCCTTCAAGGCCACCCTGGGAGACAACTCCCTGGCCGCCTTCTACCCGGTTCCCCGCCCTTCGGAGCTCATCCCTTCCGCCGCGGACCTCATCGTATCGGCCAAGACCAACGACGTAGCCATCATCACCTTCGGCCGCAACAGCGGTGAATTCTTCGACCGCACCAGCGCCGACTTCTCCCTCAATGCCGGAGAGCGCAAACTGCTGGACGATGTTACCCGCGCCTTCCACAACGTGGGCAAGAAAGTGATCGTGGTCCTGAACGTGGGCGGTGTCATTGAGACCGCTTCCTGGAAGAATGTCCCGGATGCCATCCTCCTGGCCTGGCAGGCCGGACAGGAAGGCGGCAACTCGGTCACCGACATCCTCACCGGCAAGCAGAGCCCGTCCGGCAAACTGCCCATGACCTTCCCCGTGAACCTGATGGACGCCGCCTCGTCGGCCAACTTCCCCATCGACGCCACCAACGAGGTGTATTTCACCAATCGCCGCGAGGATTCCGGCCAGAAGGATGTGGATGTAACCCGTTATGAAGAAGGAATTTATGTGGGTTATCGCTGGTTTGACAAGCAGGATCTCCCGGTTTCCTATCCGTTCGGCTACGGCCTCAGCTATACCACATTCGAGTACAGCCTGCCCATCGTCACCGTTGACGGAGACCGCGTGGTGGCCTTCGTGAACGTGACCAACACCGGTTCCGTGCCCGGCAAGGAAGCCGTCCAGCTGTACGTGAGCGCCCCCGCCCTCACCCTGGACAAGCCCGTGAAGGAACTCAAGGCCTATGCCAAGTCCAAGGAACTCTCTCCCGGCGAGGCCCAGACCCTCAGCTTCAGCATTCCGCTCTACGAGCTGGCTTCCTTCGACGAGAGCCAGTCGGCCTGGGTGATGGATGCGGGCACCTACAGTTTCCTGTTCGGCGCCTCTTCCCGTGACATCCGCGTGAGCACCACGGCCGATATGGCCGCCGCCAAGTCCTGGCCCGCCCACAACGTGCTGGCTCCCCAGGAATAAGCGGTTATCTCCTCCAAACTACAAGTCAGGGTGCACCGGAGGGTGTGCCCTGACTTTTACGTTAAGGAATTCTTGCTATCTTTGCAGAGTACTATGGTTGGAACACTTGTAAATACCGGCTGCATCATTGTAGGCACCCTGGTGGGCACCCTTTTCAAGAAAGGGCTGGGAGAGAAGTATACCACGGCGCTCTTCAATGCCATGGGCCTGGCTTCCCTGGCGCTGGGCGCCAGTTCGTTTGTGCAGAATATGCCCAAGAGCGAATTCCCGGTGCTGTTCATCCTGAGCCTGGCCATCGGCGGAATCGCCGGCACGGCGCTGGACCTGGACGGCCGGGTTAAACGGGCCATCTCCAAACGGGGCGGAGAGAGCCTGGCCACCGGACTCATTTCGGCCTGCCTGCTTTACTGCATCGGCACTTTTTCCATCGTGGGGCCTGTCCTGAGCGCCCTGCAGGGAGACAACACCTTCCTTTTCACCAACTCCACGCTGGACCTGGTCACCTCCACGGTCTTTGCCACCACCTTCGGCATCGGCATGATCCTGGCCGCTCCCATCCTCTTCCTCTGGCAGGGCTCCATCTGGCTCATCGCCAAGCTGGCCTCCACCAGTCCCCTGCTGCAGGGCACGCTGGTAAATGAGCTGGCCATCGTGGGTGGCGTGCTCATCATCTCTTCCGGCCTCTCCATCCTCAAGGTCAAGGACTGCAAAACCCTCAATTACATCCCTTCCCTGCTGGTGCCCGTCCTGTGGTTCCTCATTAAGTCCCTCTTCGTTTAAAGATTGATTTCCAGCTCCTGCTTCCCGGGTTTGTAGGGGATGAAGACGGAACCGGCTTTTCCGCTGAAGCGGATGGTAATGTCGTATTCCGCATCACGGAAACGCCTGTGGATCTTATAGTTTCCGTACCTGGCAGGAATGCAGGGTTCTATGAGCAGGCCGTCGAACTGCGGCTTGATGCCCAGGATGGCTTCACTTACGGCTTTCCAGGTCCAGGCGGCCGTTCCGGTGAGCCAGCTGTTCTTTCCTTCGCCGGGTTTGGCGGCATCCTTTCCCGCCACCATCTGACAGAAGGCATAGGGTTCCACCTTCCTCAGGTTCTGGTCCTTGCAGAAGGCCGGGGTAATCTTGCAGTAGTGCCGCCAGGCATCATCGGCCCTGCCGGCCATGGCCTCGCCAATGATGACCCAGGGATTGTTGTGACAGAAGATGCCGGCGTTCTCCTTGTAGCCGCCCGGATACGAGCTAATTTCTCCGTAATCCTTTATGTATGAAGTATATGCCGGTGTATTGAGCACCAGGCCATGCTCGCATTCCAGCAGCTTGCAGGCCGAATCCAGGGCCTTGTCGCAGAGGCCTTCATCGGCCCCGATGCGGGCCATCGTGCACCAGCCCTGGCTCTCGATGAAGATCTTTCCCTCTTCGCATTCGCGGGAGCCGATCTTGTTGCCGTAATAGTCGTACGCCCGGAGGAACCATTCCCCGTCCCAGCCGTGCTTTTTCACGGCCGTTTCCATATTGGCCACGGCCTCCTTCACGGGAGCGGCGCCGCTGTCTCCTATCCGCTCCAGGAGTTCGGCGAAATCCCTACCCTCGGCCACGAACAGGCCCGCAATCATCAGGGATTCGGCCTTGGAGCCTTCAGACTTGTTCTCCGTGGTCTGGAAGGACTCGTCGGGATTGTCCGAGAAGCAGTTCAGGTTAAGGCAGTCGTTCCAGTCGGCCCGGCCGATGAGCGGCAGTCCGTGCGGACCCAGATTGTCCGTCACATGCTTGAAACTTATCTTTAGGTGATTCAGCAAAGATA
>JAEEQF010000152.1 GCA_016285175.1 Bacteroidales bacterium | reverse complement strand
GGATGGCATTGCAGCCCATATTTTTGAGCATGGTGAGGCGGCGCACCCAGGCATCCTGGTTCCAGGCCGCGCCCAAGGCGCCGGCATCGTGGTGCAGGCATACGCCCTTCAGGAAAGTCTTTTTTCCGTTGAGGAAGAAGCCATCGGCCCGCCATTCTGCCTCGCGGATGCCGAAGGGGGTTTCATAAACGTCTTCCGTTCCGTCTTCGGCCTGGACTACGGTGCGGGCCAGGTACAGCTGTGGCTCCTCCGGGCTCCAAAGGCGCGGCTCCTCCACGAGGAAATCCTGCACCACGGTGCGCCCGTCGTAGATTTCGGCCACGGAGCGGGTTTCGGCCACCACGTGCTCTATGATCCGGCCGGGCTGCTCCTCCTTATAAAGGATGCGGGTAGTGATGAGGGCTATCTGCGGCTTGTCGGTCTTTACCGTCACCTGCTGCAGCACGGTGGCGTGACTGCCGCTTACCCGGCTGGTGACATAGGTGCCCCAATGGGCCACGGAGGTCTTTTCCGTGCGGGTGAGCCATACGTTGCGGTACAGCCCGCCGCCAGGATACCAGCGGGAGCTCTCCGGCTTGTTGTCCAGCTTGATCTCTATTTGATTGGCGCCTTCGTGGAGATATTGGTTCAGCTCCACCGCCCAGGAGGCATAGCCGTACGGCCAGCCGCCGGCATCGGCCCCGTTCACATATACTTTGGCATTGGAGAAGGCGCCGTCCACCTCCAGGCGGAGGTCCTTTTTCAAGTCATCGGCCGATACCTCCAGCGTTTTGCCGTAGCTGGCCTGTCCCCACCAGGGAAGCTTCCCCGTCTCTCCGGGATGCTCTTGGGCAAAAGGCGCCTCCACGCCCCAGTCGTGCGGCAGATCCAGCGTGCGGGCTGCTCCGTCCTTGGTAAAAGTCCAGTCCTTATTCCAACTTTCCCGCCCGGCGGGCTGGGCGGCGGCTACCAGGGCGGCCGTCATTATCCCCAAAACAAGAATAACTCTTTTCATACCTGCAAAGATAGTAAAAAAACGATTTTGGATTTGGCGATAAGATTGTGTAATTTTGCAAAAATACATGATTATGAAATCGATTGCCAAATTTGCAATGCTTGCCGCGCTGGTATGTGCGGCAGCCTGCGGACAGGCGCCCGCCTCCAGCGAGCCCTCGGCCCTGGATGTAATTATGAACCGCAAGAGCGTACGTTCCTATACGGACCAGGCCGTTACCGAAGCCCAGGTGGAAACCATCCTGAAGGCCGCCATGGCCGCCCCCACCGGTATGAATATGCAGCCCTGGCGCTTTGTGGTAGTGCGGGACCAGGCCGTGAAAGACGTGCTGGCCGGCCCCCGCGGCGGGATGATCGCCCAGGCTCCGGTAGTGATTGTGGTGTGCGGTGAAACCACCCTCACCCGAAACGGACAGGACGGACAGAGCGTCACCGTCCCCAACGGCAACTGGACGGCCGACTGCGCCGCCGCCACGGAGAACCTCCTGCTGGCGGTGGAAGCCCTGGGCCTGGGTGCCTGCTGGACCGCCTGCTACCCGTACGAAGACCGGATGAATCCCGCCCGTGAGGTGCTGGGTCTCCCGGAGAACGTGAGCCCGTACTGCGTGGTGCCCATGGGCTACCCCGCCGGTGACGACAAGCCCAAGGACAAGTGGAAGCCCGAGAACATCCACTACGACAAGTGGTAATCTATAATTAGCATTTTATGAAACGTTTCTTAACTGTTGCGGCCCTGGTGCTTCTGAGCGTGGCCGCGTTTGGCCAGGGCAGGAAGGTTACCAAGGCCAATTACAACCTGGCCGAAAGGTTTTCGGCCAAGAAAGTGGGCCAGATGGTGTATTCCACCCAGATCCGCCCCAACTGGTTTGCCGGCAGCGACCGCTTCTGGTACGGCTGGAGAACGGCCGAAGGCACCAACTATTACATTGTGGATGCCGCCACCGGCGCCAAGAAGGAAGTCTTTGACCTGGAGAAACTGGCCCGCCAGCTCACGGAGATTACCCGGGACCCGTACGATGCCCAGCATCTCCCCATCCAGGGCCTGGAACTCAAGGAAGACAAGCGCTTCCAGTGGGACGTGACGTCCAAGACCGTGAAGAAGGACTCCCTTGGGAACGATACCAAAGACTTTGTAAAATATAGGTTCTACTACGATATCGACACCCGGGAACTCACCTGGGATACGGAGGAGCACAAGCCCGAATACCCCCGTTGGGCCAACGTGTCTCCGGACGGCGAGCTGGGTATCTTCATCAAGAACTTCAACCTGTACGTGATGGACAAGGAGAACCTCAAGAAGGCCGCCAAGGATCCCAAGGACTCCACGCTGGTGGAGCGCAAGCTTACCAAAGACGGCACCAAGGAGTTCTCCTGGGGCGGAGGCAACTACAGCGGAGACACGGAGAAGGACACCACCGCCCGCCGGATGGCGGAGGTGATGTGGGCCCCGGACGGCAAACACTTCGCCATCATCCGTTGGGACATGTCCAACATCAAGGAGCTGTGGGTGATCAACTCCCTGGCCAAGCCGCGTCCGGAGCTGGAAAGCTACCATTACCAGATGCCGGGAGAGCCGGGCGCCAAGGGCTTCCTGTATGTCTTCGACCTGGACGGCAACGCCAAAAAGATTGCCTGGAACGCCTTCAAGGACCAGGACGGCGAACTGCTGAGGGAGCTTCCCAAGGTGGCCGACCGCTATAAGGATTACTCCGGAGGCCGATGGATGGGCGACAACGAGCACTTCTACCTCATGCGCCTGAGCCGTGACCTCAAGCGGCAGGACCTGTGCCGGGTGGACATCAACGCCGACAGCACCAAGACCGTGGTGGCAGAGCGCATGAACACCTATGTGGAGACCCGCAACCCGCGTTTCCTCCCCAACGGGGACTTCCTCTGGTGGAGCGAGCGTAACGGCTGGGCCAACATCTATCTGTACGGGGCCGACGGCACCTGCAAGAAGAACCTCACCGAAGGCTCCTTCCATGTGGAGGACGTGCTGGGTGTGGGCAACGGTTACTTCGTGGTGAGCGCCTGCGGCGTGAACCCGGAGGAGAACCCCTACCAGATGCACAACTACCGCGTACCGCTTTCCGGCGGTCCCATGGTGCAGCTGGATATGGACGACATGGACGTGCTGGCCACCTGCTCGGATAACGGCAAGTACCTGGTAGCCAATTATTCCCGCGTAGACTGCAAGCCGGCCGTCTGCCTGATCGGCACAGCTGGAGGCAAGCGCACCGCCCTGGAGGAGGCCGATTTCTCCCAGCTCCTGGCTGCCGGGTACAAATTCCCGGAACGCTTCAAGGTAAAGGCGGCCGACGGCATCACGGATCTGTACGGGGCCATGTACAAGCCTTTCGACTTTGACTCCACCAAGGTATATCCGCTGGCCGATTATGTGTATCCCGGCCCGCAGGTGGAGGCCAACAACATCTCCTGGAGCTCCGGCTTCACCCGCACGGACCGGCTGGCCCAGATCGGCATGATTGTGATCACCGTGGGTAACCGCGGCGGCCATCCCAACCGCTCCAAGTGGTACCACAACTACGGCTACGGGAACCTCCGGGACTATGGCCTGGAAGACCAGAAATACGCCATCCAGCAGCTGGCCGCCCGGCACAAGTTCATAGACATAGACCGGGTGGGCATCCACGGCCATTCCGGCGGCGGCTTTATGTCCACCGCGGCCATCCTCACGTATCCGGACTTCTTCAAGGCGGCCGTTTCCTGCGCCGGCAACCACGACAACAGCATCTACAACCGCTGGTGGAGCGAGCAGCATCACGGCAT
>JAEEQF010000033.1 GCA_016285175.1 Bacteroidales bacterium | reverse complement strand
CCGGCGGCTTCGAGCGTCTTTTCGCGCACCACGTCCGGCGTATCGATGCCGATGGTGTAGGTGGTGGAGGGCGCCTTTTCCGGGTTCAGGCCCCAGATGCGGTACCAGGGCTGGCCGATGAGTTTGCCCACCAAATCGTGCAGGGCAATGTCCACTGCGGCTTTAGCGGCGCTGTCGCCCGGGGAAAGGCTGTCTATGTAGGCCAGGATATCTTCCAGCTGGAACGGGTCCTGGAACTGCGACAGGTCCACTTTCTGAAGGAAGGCGGTCACCGTGTCCACCGACTGCCCCAGATAGGGAGGCATGGAGGCCTCTCCATAACCTGTAACTCCTTCATATTCAATTTCCACCTGTACGTCCGGTGTGGTTGTTCTGCTATAGGAAGCAACGGTGAAAGTATGCGTAAGCTGCAACTCGTAAGGGAAGAACTTCAGGTGCATCTTCCCGTCTCCGTGGCCGATGTTGAAGCGCTGCGGGCCGGAGGTGCAGCCCACCAGAGCTACGCCGGCAGCCGCCAGTGCCGTGTTCTTGAGGAAATCTCTTCTATTCTGCATAGTAGGGGTTGGTAAGCGTGGTGTTCAGGCCTTCGTGAACGTCGATGAAGGGGAGCAGGCTGGTCCCAAAGAGGTAACGCCCTGCGTTATAGGCATCGTAATCGGGCGCAGAAGGGTCCAGACTGCCGATTTTCACCCGCCCCAGGGAGTGGATGAACCGGCCCTCGCCCAGGTAGAACCCTACGTGGGAAACCCTGGGGTTGTCCCCGTCCCATCGGCCGAAAAAGACCAGGTCTCCGGGCACCAGCAATTCTTTCCTGTCCAGGCGGACACCCACCCGGGACTGCGGACCCGAATCGCGCGGGGCTATGATGTCGTGCATGAAGAGGACCGTGCGCACAAAGCCGCTGCAGTCCGTTCCCTTGGGGGACATGCCGGCCCAGATGTAGGGGAACCCCAGCATACTTTTCGCGGTATTGAGGATGGCTTCGGGGCTGTTGTCAAGACCTCTGCGCCAGGCAGTTAGCTCCTCTCCATCCTTCTTGGGAAGATAGCCGGTGCGGCCATCCGGGAAACCTACTTTCCAGAAGCTGCCCTTCCGGCCCAGCAAGCGCAGACGGTCTCCGCCCACTACGTCGGAAATGGTGGCGCCTTTCCTGGAGGGACGGTCGTAAACCACGCCGAAAAGGGAGGTGACCACCACCTTGGGGGCGGCGTTCCAGGCGCTGTAACTCTCCCGGTCCATCAGCGTGATGCCCTCGTAGTGCACCCAGCCGGTATAGGTGTCCGGAGTCTGTACCTGGGGCCAGTTGTTCTTTTCGGCCACTTCCAAAATATGCACAGGCGTGCCCAGCAGGGCTTGGGATACCATTTCGGCATCGAAATCGGCCGTACGGCGGAGGTTACACACCGAAATGTTCACCACGCCGTACTGCTGCGCCGCGGCGGAAAGGCATAAAAAAAATGCCGCAAGAAAAGATGCAAATCGTTCCATGCGGCAAATATACTAATTAATCGAAAAAACTAGAACACGTCGGGCTCGTTGGCTTTGGGTTCTTCGTTCTCGAAGCGCGGTTTGCGGGGCTTGTCGCCATGGCGCTCCTCCCGGCGGGGTCCACGGTCGCCACCTTCGCGGCGAGGTCCGCGGCCTTCCTTGCGCTCACCGTCCCGGCGGGGTCCGCGGTCGCCGCCTTCGCGACGAGGTCCGCGTTCACGCTTGGCAGGTTCCACGTAGCCTTCCGGCTTTTCCGTAAGGGCACGCATGGAAAGGCGCATCTTGCCGGTCTTGGCGTCAATCTCCAGCAGCTTCACATCTACCTCGTCGCCCACCTTCAGTACGTCTTCCACCTTGTCGGTCTTGGTCCAGGCAATCTCGCTCACATGCAGGAGGCCTTCCTTACCGGGCAGGATCTCGATGAAGGCGCCGAACTCCAGGATGCTCACCACCTTGCCGTGGTATACCTGGCCGGCCTCGGGCACGGCGCAGATACCCTTGATCTTCTCCAGCGTGGCGTCCATGGCAGCCTTGTCGGTGCCAAAGATATCCACCACGCCCTTGGTGGTGCCGTCGCCGTTGTCCACTTCGTCAATGGTAATGGTGGTGCCGAACTCCTTCTGCATACCCTGGATGGTCTCTCCGCCCTTGCCGATAACGGCGCCGATGAACTCGGCCGGAATCTCGATCTGGACCATGCGGGGCACGAACGGCTTGTAGTCTTCGCGCGGCTCGGGGATGGTCTTGAGCATCTCGCCCATGATGTGGAGGCGTCCCTGACGGGCCTGCTCCAGGGCCTTCTCCAGCACTTCGTAGGACAGGCCGTCCACCTTGATGTCCATCTGGGTGGCGGTGATACCGTCCTTGGTACCGGTTACCTTGAAGTCCATGTCGCCCAGGTGATCCTCGTCACCCAGGATGTCGGTGAGGATGGCGTAGCGGTCGTTGGGGCGCTCGGCATCGGTGATCAGGCCCATGGCCACACCGGCCACCGGCTTCTTGATCTTCACGCCGGCGTCCATCAGGGCCAGGCAGCCGCCGCAGACGGAAGCCATGGAGGAGGAACCGTTGGATTCCAGGATATCGGAAACTACGCGGACGGCGTAGGGGAATTCGGGAGCCGTGGGGATCACGGGCTTGAGGGCGCGCATGGCCAGGTTGCCATGGCCGATCTCACGACGGCCGGTGCTGCGCTGCGGCTTGGCCTCGCCGGTGGCGAAAGGAGGGAAGTTGTAGTGCAGGACAAACTGCTGGTCGTCCTGGATCAGGACCTCGTCCATCTCCTTCATGTCCATCTTGGTGCCCAGGGTTACGGAAGCCAGGGACTGGGTTTCTCCGCGGGTGAAGATGGCGCTGCCGTGGGCGCAGGGGAGGTAATCCACCTCGCACCAGATGGGACGCACCTCGGAAGTGGCGCGGCCGTCCAGGCGCTTGCCCTCGTCCAGGACCAGGTTGCGCATGGCCTCTTTCTCCACGTCGTGGTAGTAGCGGTCGATCATGGCGCCCTTCAGCTCCAGGTCCTCTTCGGAGAACTGGGCCTTGAATTCATCGCAGATGGCGTTGAAGCCGTCTTCACGCTCGTGCTTGGGCTTTGCGCTCTTGGCCAGTTCGTAGCACTTGTTGTAGCAGGCCTCGTGGACGGCGGTCTTGAGGGCCTCGTCCTCTTCGTCGTGCGGGTAGTCGCGCTTTTGGAGGTCGGTGCCCAGCTCGTGCATGAGCTCCTTCTGCACGCGGCAGTGCTTCTTGATCTCTTCGTGGGCGAACTTGATGGCTTCCAGCATATCGTGCTCGGAAACCTCGTTCATTTCGCCTTCCACCATCATGATGTTCTCCTCGGTGGCGGCCACCATCAGGTCCAGGTCGGCCCGCTTGTTGTCCTCGAAACCGGGGTTGATCACGAATTTGCCGTCAATGCGGGATACGCGGACCTCGCTCACAGGACCGCCGAAGGGGAGGTCGCTGGTGGCCAGGGCGGCCGATGCGGCAAGGCCTGCCAGGGCATCCGGCTGAATGTCCTTTTCGGCCGATATAAGCATCACGTTCACAAATACTTCCAGATGGAAATCGGACGGCCACAGGGGGCGGATGGGGCGGTCTACCAGGCGGGCGATGAGCACCTCGTAGTCACTGGGACGGCTTTCCCTCTTCAGGAATCCGCCGGGGAAACGGCCGGCGGCATAATACTTTTCGCGATAATCCACGGTGAGGGGCATGAAGTCCGTACCCTCTTTCACTTCAGTGGCGCAGGTAACGGTGGCAAGCAGCATGGTGCCACCCATTTTCACAACGGCAGAACCGGCAGCCTGTTTGGCCAGTTTTCCGGTCTCAATCTCGATCACCCGACCGTCGGGCAGTTCGATTCTCTTCTGGATAATGTTCATTTTTCTTCTATTACGTCTTTATCGTCTCGTGCCGGACCATCCGGCTCTTTTTCATTAAAAAAGGGGAGAGAATGTGCCCTGCACATTTCTCTGCCCCCGTTTTTTCCTATCCTTGTGCTTATCGGCGGAGACCCAGCTCCTTCACGATAGCCCTGTATCTCTCGATGTCCACGTTCTGAAGGTAATTCAGAAGCTGACGGCGCTTGCTGACCAGGCGAAGAAGGCTGCGACGCGTTACAACGTCCTTCTTGTTCTTCTTCACATGCTCCGTAAGGTGAGCGATACGGTAGGAAAATAAAGCAACCTGACTCTCAGGGGAGCCGGTGTCCTTATTGGACTTCCCGTACTTCGCGAAAATCTCTTGCTTCTTCTCTGGCTGTAAGTATTCTGCCATGATGCAATGAGTTTTTAAAAGTTATCTTGTGGGACCATCCCACAAAAAGTCTGCAAATGTAGTAATTATCTCTCGAAAATCCAAATATTTCTGTTTTCCTTTCATCCCACCCCTCTTGCAGCGCAAAACAAGCCATATTATTGTTAAAAATATAGTAAGAAAATTTCCAAAAATTTTTGGAAAGGTGGATTTTTCTACTTAAATTTGCGCTATCATATATCGTAGGCTCAAGTCGGGACCCCCGGATTTGGGATTTTTGATGGCGGTCTATTATATATATAAGAGGTATCAAAAAGATTGGATATGAAACTTAAACATGTGATTCTGGCTCTTGCGGTGGCAGTGCTTCCGCAAGTTCTCATGGCTCAGGAAAGTAAATCGGATCCGGATGTAACGTTCCGTCCCCATCTGTACGGACAAATCCAGGCCGGTGCCGGCTACACCATCGGTGAAGTCGACTACCTGACACTCTTCTCCCCGGCCGCAGCCCTCTCCCTGGGCTACCAGTTCAGCCCGGTATTCGGTGCACGTCTGGTGGCCAGCGGTTTCCAGGGCGTAGGTCATGCCATTGAAAATGGAATCGAGCGTTACACCTTCAATTACCTGGAGGGTGGCTTGGATCTCACCATCAGCCTGGCAGACCTTTTTGGCGGTTATAAGCACGACAGGGTTTTCAAACCGTTCTTCTTCCTGGGTGGCGGCGCCATCGGAGCTTTCAACAATGGCGCACTCAATGTGAAGTCCGTCAATCCTTCCAACTATTTCGGCAACCTCTGGCACCGGGGCATGATCGCCCCCGTCGGCCGTGTCGGCCTGGGCGCAGACATCCGCCTGTCGGATAACCTGGCCCTTACCGTGGAGGTGAACGACAATATCACCAGTGACCGTTTCAATTCCAAGAAGGCCGGCAATCCGGACTATCAGTTCAATGCCCTGGCCGGTCTCAAACTCACCTTCGGCAAGCCTTACAACCGTAAGGAAAAGGCTGCTCCCGCCCCTGCACCGGCTCCCGCCCCTGCACCGGCCCCGGCTCCCGCACCCAAGCCCGCTCCTGCACCGGCACCCGCCCCTGCACCCGCACCGGCCCCTGCACCGGAACCGGACATGAGTAAGATCGTTACCTTCTTCGAACTCAACCAGGATGTCATCCTTCCGGAAGAAGCCGCCAAGCTTGACGACTATGCCAAGTGGCTCGGTAACCACAAGGATGTGAACATCACCGTCACCGGTTATGCCGACGTACAGACCGGTAACGAGAATATCAATATGGACCTGTCCAAGCGTCGCGCCAACAAGGTTAAGAATTACCTGGTGGGCAAGGGAATTGCCGCAGAGCGCATCGCCGTGGACTTCAAGGGAGACAATGTTCAGCCGTTTGCCCAGAACGACTTGAACCGTTGCGTGATCAGCTTGCTCAACAAATAGAACTCTCTAACCTCTTAACTCTATCATAAAAAAGAAATTAACAACAATCTAATTTTATCAACTAATTAAATCATTATGAACAAGCATTTCAAATTGATCCTCGCAGGTGCCGCTATCGTAGCCGGCCTTGCAGGTGCTGTGTCCTGCCAGGACCTCAAGGGAGAGCTTGAAAATCTGTCCTCCAAGGTTACCAACCTGGAAGGTAAGGTTTCCGCCCTTGAGAGCGCTATCAATGCAGGTGAGCTCGTAAAGGACGTCCGTTCGGTCGCCGACGGTATCGAGGTCGTCACTGGCAAGGCTACTTACAAGATTACCAATGGTAAGGACGGCGCCGCCGGTGCCGCCGGTGCCGCCGGTGCTCCCGGTGATGCATGGACCATCGGTGATGACGGTTACTGGTACAAGAACGGTACCAAGACCGACTACAAGGCCATCGGTAAGGATGGTAAGGACGGTAAGGATGGTACCGGTACTTCCGGTGACTCCGTTTACTATGTTCCTAACGGAAACGGTTTCTTCGATCTGTACAAGAATGGCTCCAAGGTAGAGACCACCACTATTTCCTACCTTGCCGATGCCGGTGTATCCGCCGTTAAGACCGCTACCCAGCTCATTCTCAACTTCAAGGATGCCGATGGTAACCCTGTGTCCTACACCATGAATCTCCTTGGTGAACTCAAGTCCCTGGTAACCGTTCCTCAGGCCTACTACGAAGGCGCCGAGGCCGTTATCTACCGTCACATGCGTTATCAGCCCCTCGACTGGGCCGCTGGTTTCGGTAAGGACCACCACACCGCCAACGTATCTGATGAGTATCAGGTTGGCCGCGTAACTCCTGCCGGTCCCGTGATCGTTGACATCTATCCTCTGATGAAGGTTCAGTACTATGTGAACCCGGAGAATGCCGATATCAGCAACATCACCCTCAGCCGCGTTCTTAACGCCAATACTCCTTACTATCAGACCCGTACCGCCGCTTCCGCCGGTTTCGACGTCCAGATCGACCACTTCGACGTTGGCCAGCTCAATGGCCGTCGTACCCTGGATGTCTGGTATCGTGTACAGGGTGATGCCGCTCTCGTAGATGCCGTTTCCGCTCCCGGTGCTCCGGCTGTCAGCAACATTTCCGTGCTGGCCCTCGAGGTTACCACCGAAGGCAACAAGGTCACTTCCGACTTCGCCGCCATCTACAAGCAGGAGCTGAACGATCTCCGCATCGTGGATCCCAAGGCTGTTACCAAGGCTAAGTTCCGTCAGGGCGCTGCCACTGGTCAGCACGTCTTCCGTCCGGATCCGCTCAGCGTCGCCGGTACTCTCCTCAACGATGAGCACTATCGTCGTACCATCTATGGTATGAACTTCTTCCCGGGTGCCGCCCTTCAGGATCCTGATGCCTGGATTGTGAAGAATACCGATCCCGGTAACCTGATCGTTCCCGTTCCCACTGCTGCACAGCGTGACGACATGCGTAAGCCTAACTACCGTGACGCCGACCGCGAAAGGGTTCACTTCAGCTCTGATACCGTTGTTGTTTACAGCAACCGTGACTTCGACCTGATGAGCATCATTGCCGCTCACAACTGGGCTGGTGCCAACTTCCCGTATGTTCTTCCCGCTGCCGCCGGTACCGGCGCCTGCACCCTGGAAGAGCTCACCAATGAGGCTCTTGCCGACCTCGGTCTCCAGTGGAAACTCGAGACGGTCATGAACTATGCCGCTGGTGATCCTCTTACCTATCAGGAGAACTTCGTATGGCTCAATGAGTCCGGTAAGCATGTAGCTACCGTGGATCCTGCCGTCGGCGGTTCCGTGAAGTTCCTCACCCATGCCTTCACTGTGGGTGATGACACTCCTTCCGTGGCCTCCATCGGCCGTCACCCGGTTATCCGTGTTTCCCTCATCGACCCGAACCACAAGGATGCTGCCGGCAACCCGAACGTTGTTGAGGCTGCTTATGTGAAGGTTCTCATCGTTCCCGAGAATGTCGCTCCTGTTACCTCCGGTATCCCTTACGACTTCCACGTGCTTGGCAGTGAGGGTGTTCTCGTAGGTGGTGTATTCACCCAGGCTGTTCCTCCGACCGCTTATCCTAACCCGATCGGCTTCAACTGCGCCAACGGCTTCAATGGTACCACCACCGTACAGTGGACCAACGAGACCATCTACCACACCTATGGCGACAAGATCACCTTCCACACCAACTATGTGTTCAATGCTATGAACCCTGGTGATCCTGGTTATGTTGCTTACAACTATGCCGCCAACACCGGTGAACTTGGTACCGTTACCGAGATCATCATCCCGAACCCTGCTACCGGTGCTACCCACGTAATCAACTGGGTTCTCACTCCGGATGAGGTCTGGGGCGTTGCCAGCAGAATCACTGAACCTCGTGAGGTTAAGCGTCACTGCACCTACACCTATGCAGGCAGTGTGATCACCATCGAGCTCAAGGTCAAGATTGCTCCGTTCAGCAGCACCTTCAACCTCGACTGGAACGACAATCCTGCTCAGAGCGACTACATCGCCCAGTACTGGATTGCTCACAACCACGATGCCGCTATGGCCCAGTGGGATGCTACCGCTTACCACGTAGCTACTCCTGAACTCGGTTCCACCGATGAGTCCAAGTGCACCTTCGTGAACGACATCAACGCTTCCTTCATCACCAACGACGGCACTGTGGCCGGTTATCCTGCCGGTACCCTCAAGGTGGTCCGCGACGGCGTTGCCCTGAGCAATATCAAGTACTTCTTCCACGCCACCAAGAACAAGGTTGATGATCACACCTTCGTAAAGCCCGGTGACGAACTGAACAAGGTAGATCATATCTACATCCGTGTTGCTGCTGCCGATGAAGGTGCCAACGCTGGCCTCATCCTCTACGCTCACAAGGGTGTTATGACCGCTGCTCAGGCCGCTCTCACTCCGCTGGCTGCCAATACTGCAACTCCTGGCTTCTATCAGCCGGTTGCCGTTATCGCCAACAACGCTGCTGCTCCGTACAACATCTGCACCTATCAGCAGAACGATCTGGCCAAGGAACTCCTGAACACCGACGGCTTCTATGCCTACATCGGCGCTACCGGTGAGATCTGCGTTGCTCCTGCTACCGTACATCAGGCCAACATCACCTTCCACGGCCAGCCTTACTTCAAGGCAGACTTCCTGCGTCCGGTCAGCATCGAGACCACCACTCCTGCTCACTTCATCGACGCTGTTGACTTCGGTGCCAATGGTTCCTACATCCGTTACGAAGATATCGTTCGTCCTTACGACTGGCGTCTCACTTGGAATGGCTATGACAGCCACTTCAACCCGAGCCACGTGAACTACTGGAACTTCTACGGTATCCTGGGTGCTACTCCGGCTCCGTCCAACTTCATTATCCACGCCGACCTGGCTGGTGCAACCTGCACCCTCGGTGGTTCCGGCAGCCCGATCCCTGCCACCATCGTTCTCCAGGCTAATGAGATCAATAACAATCCTACCTATGCTCTCGCTAGCTGGACTGCTCCTATTGCTCTCAACCCGGCCAACAATACTGACTGGTACACCGATCTTGCTGGTGTGAACACCACTGTTTACTCCTACAACCGTACCACCAATACCGCTCTGCAGTATGTACTGACCGCCGCTGACATCGCTGCCAACAAGCAGTCCAACTACGGCTGGCTCACCTACAACAACAACGGTACTGCTGTTGGTGCCTTCAAGATCACCGTTCCTATGGTAGTCTTCTACAAGTGGGGTAAACTCACCACCAAGGTTACCATCGACGTTGACACCACGATCTAATCTTGATACCTAAATACGAAAGGAGGGTATGTCCTAGTGGCATACCCTCTTTTTTTTGTTTGGCCTTGAATTTGTTGTATCTTTGCCACACAAAAATGAGTATGATGAAACGTTTCCTCCTTTCTCTGGTATTTGTGCTGGTTTCGGCTGCTACACTTCTAGCCCAGCCCAAGCAGACCATTGTCTTTGAGAAGAATACCCATGATTTGGGCTCCATCGTGGTTTCGGAGAAGGTCTATACAGTTGTTTTTCCCTTCAAGAACACCGGCTTGCTGCCGCTCCAGTTGCAGTTTGTTTCAACACCCTGCACCTGCACTACTGTTTCCTGGACCAAGGACGAGCTGGAGCCCGGCGCCACCGGAGAGGTGACGGTAACATATCAGGCCAATGGCCCCGTAGATAACCTCAGCCTTGTTTTCTACGTATATAGTAACGGTATACCCAACCCCGCAGCAATAGTACTGAAGGGTAAAGTAAAGGAATCTAAGAAGAAATGATGATTGGGACGGCTAGATCCGTCCCAATTTTTCTGCTACGGCGGTCATGCGGCGGGCGAATTCTCGGCGGCCAATAAAGGAAAGGATGGCGGCGATGCCAAGGCCGCTGGCGGCACCTGTGAGGGCCAGACGCAGGCTGTTCATCACTTTGCCCATGGGATACTCCCGCATTTTGATATAATCCACTACAGCCGGTTCCAGGGCCTCCTGCGTCATGGGACCGCGATAAGTCTCCAGATCGTCGAAGCCGAAGTTCACGCCCGTGATATACTGGCAAACCTCGAAGCAATTCTCGTAGTGTTCCGCTTTCCAGAACTTGTCCACATCTTTCTGGGCATATTCCTCCGGTGCCGTAAACAGGCAGGCGGAACTGTCCCACAGATCGGCCGTGAAGGTGGCACGCTCGCGCACCAGGTCTACGGCTTTTTCTACATATTCCCGTGTAAAGATATGGTTCTGAAAATCGGCTCCAAGGCCTTCGAAACAGGCGCCGGCCGTGAGGGCGCATACCGGGCAGTCCACAACCTGCATGCCGTGGCTCTCCAGGATGGGTATGAACAGATTGCTGAGTTCTCCCAGGGTCTTCTTCCTGAGGTATTCCTTGTTGAACCACTTGGCCTTTTCCGGATTGAACTTGGCGCCGGCTTTCTGTACTTTGTCCAGCGAGAAGGCCTGGACAAGCTCTTCCAGGGTGAAGAGTTCCCGCTCGTCTCCGGGGTTCCAGCCCAGCATGGCGAGCATGTTCACAAAAGCCTCCGGGAAATAGCCGTCTTCCCGGTATCCGCGGGAGATTTCGCCGCTTTCCGGGTTCTGCCAGCGCAGCGGGAACACCGGGAAGCCCAACTTATCGCCGTCCCGCTTGGAAAGCTTGCCATTGCCCACCGGCTTCAGAAGCAGGGACAGATGGGCAAAGCGGGGCATGCTGTCCGTCCAGCCAAAGGCTTCGTACAGCAGATAATGCAGGGGAAGGGAAGGAAGCCATTCCTCGCCCCTGATGACCTCCGTAATCTCCATCAGGTGGTCGTCCACAATGTTGGCCAGGTGATAGGTGGGGAGCTCATCGGCCCGTTTCCACAGCACTTTGTCGTCCAGGGTGTTGGTGTTCACTTCCACGTGACCGCGGATTAAATCGTCCATCTTCACCACGCGGTTTTCCGGCATCTTGAAGCGGACAGTCCAGTCCGTAGTGCTTTCCAGCAGGCGCTTCACTTCTTCGGCGGAAAGGGTAAGGGAATTGCGCAGGCTGCCCCGCGTTGCAGCGTTGTACATGAAGGTTTCCCCCTGTGCTTCTGCCGATGCACGGCGCTCATTCAGCTCCTCGGCGCTGTCAAAGGCATAGTATGCCCAGCCGGCGGCGACAAGTTGTTCGGCATAATGCCGATAGATGGGCCGGCGCTGGCTTTGCCGATAGGGTGCGTGCGGATGCCGCTCACTGGCTTCTTCCACCACTTTCCCGTCTTGAACACCCTCGTCGGGAATAATACCGCACCAGGCCAGGGCCTCGATGATGTACTGTTCCGCTCCGGGGACAAAACGGTGGGAGTCCGTATCTTCTATGCGGAGAATGAAGTCGCCGCCTTTCTGCTTGGCATACAGGTAGTTATACAAAGCGGTACGGACGCCGCCCATGTGGAGCGGTCCGGTGGGGGAGGGTGCGAATCTGACGCGGGTTCTTCTTTCCATGTAAATGCTGTTATTTGGAAGTGCAAAGATAATCAATTATCCCTCTTTGAGCAAGTCCAGGGCCTGTTCCATGGAGAGGCAGTCTTCCAGGGAATAATCTCCGCTGCGGGAACGGACCAGGCTGCCCAGGTGCGCCCCGGAGCCCAGTGCTTCGCCCAGATCCCGGGCAAAGGCGCGGATATAGGTGCCTTTGGAGCAAGCAATCCGGATAATGGCCTCCGGCAGCCCCAGGGCCGATGTGTCCGCTACATTTATACGATTGGAAGCAGTGTTTTTTATGGAGGAACAGGGGATTTCTTCCGCTGATAAGGAGGCCGATGCTACAGAAATCCCCTGTTCCTCCCTAATAAATGCATCGTTCCCTGCGGGAGATGTGTTTTCCGTAGCATCGGCCTTTTTTTTAGCGTAGGAAAACACATCTCCTGCAGGAATATACTCTATCAGTTCCAATTCGGAGATTGTGATCCGGCTGCGATGGAGGGTTTCCAGGGCGGTGGCGTCCAGTTCGGCCGACCGGCCGCTTCGGTAGAGTTTGCGGGCCATTTCGTAGGCGCGTACGCCGTCTATGGACTTGGCGCTGAACAGCGGAGCAATCTGCTCCTGTTCCCCCAGGAAGCCTTTCAGGGCTTCCCGGACGGCATCGGCCGTGATGTGTTCAAAAGGGAAACGCCTGTCCACGTCCTTTTCCAGGTCGTAGGAAGGCGTTGTGGCGCCGAAGCGGATGCCGGCTATATATTCCTTGTCGTGGTCCTGGAGGGTTTGCGCGCGTTTGCAGGCGGGACCCAGGCATACCAGGAGCACGCCCGTCGCCAGGGGATCCAGGGTGCCGGCGTGACCCACCTTCAGGTTCTTTTTCCGGAAGTGCCGGAAAGCCGCGAACTTCAGCTTCCGTATTACATCGGCCGAAGTCCAGCGGTAAGGTTTATTTACCGGAAGGACGATGCCTTCCGGGTAATCGGCGATATCGTGGGAGAGTTCCCCTATCATCGGCAGGGCATCTTGTCGATGCGGCGCTGGTGACGGCCGCCTTCAAAGTCCGTGTCCAGCCACATGCGCACGATGGAGGAGGCTACGCGGTAGCTCACGAAACGGGCCGGGAGCACCAGCACGTTGGCGTTGTTGTGGGCGGCCACCAGACGGCCCACCTCGGAGCACCAGGCCAGGCCGGCGCGGATGCCCTGGTGCTTGTTCAGGGTAATGGCCATGCCGTTACCCGTGCCGCAGAGGGCAATACCCAGGTCCACTTCGCCGCTTTCCACGGCGTTGGCCAGCCGATGGGCATAATCCGGATAATCTACGCTTACGGGGGTGTCGGTGCCGTAATTCACCACTTCGATGCCGCGTTTCTGCAGCATTCCAATGAGCTTGAACTTATACTCCACGCCAGCGTGGTCGTTGCAAATACCTATTTTCATAAGCAGTTATTTTTTTTCTGTGTGGGCTCTTCTAAGGGCGGGAATGTTCTCCAGGTCTCCCAGGTTCTGGCCGGGATCTATGCACAGAACCGGTTTGCGGTCCTGGGCGAAGTTGTAGTGACGGGCGTTGTCGGAATTGTTGTAGCCAATCTTGATGGGTTCGGCCATGGTGGGGAGGGACACTTCCGAACCGTGGTCGGAAAGATCCCACTGGAAGCCTTCGTCAATGATTACCAGGTTGCCCAGGTCCTTGTTCAGGCCCAGACCGCCCAGATCCATCTCAAAGCCCGTTACGATGGCGGTGATGCGCACTTTGTCGCCGAATTCCGGATCGTCGTCCCAGATGATGCCTTTCTTGAAGTGGTTGGCGCTGCCGGTGTATTCGGAAATCATGTCGTCAATCTTCTCCAGGTCGCTCATCTTGGCACCGCGCTCGTTGTTGCCCGTAGTAATGTTGATGAGCACGTTCTTGGCGGTCTTGAGGTCGAAGTCATTCAGGAGCGGACTCTCGAAAGCGCCCTTGACGGCTTCCTGCAGGCGGTCGTTGCCGGTGCCTTCGCCGCTGCCCATGAGGGCCATGCCGGAGTTGCGCATCATCTTGCACACATCCTGGAAGTCCACGTTGATGTAGCCGGGGCAGCTGATTACCTCGATAATACCCCGGACGGCGGTTGCCAGCACCTCATCGGCCTTGGGGAAGGCTTCCTGGATGAGGGTATCGCCAAAGAACTGGTACAGTTTCTCGTTGTTGATGATCAGGAGCGAGTCCACGTTCTTTTCCAGCTCGTGGATGCCGTCTACGGCCTTGGACTGGCTCTCGTTGCCCTCATTCTTAAAGGGGATGGTCACGACGGCCACGGTAAGGATGCCGCGGTCCTTAGCCATCTTGGCAATCACGGGAGATGCGCCGGTGCCGGTACCTCCGCCCATTCCGGCGGTGATAAAGAGCATCTGCGTGCCGCTGTCCAGGACCTTCCGGGCAATCTCGTCCTGGCTTTCCAGGGCGGCGTTGCGGCCGGCGGTGGGGTCTGTCCCCGCGCCCAGTCCGTTCTGGCCCATCTGGATCTTGGTGGGCACCTCGCTGGTCTGCAGGGCCTGGGCGTCCGTATTGCAAACGATGAAGCTGCAGCCTTGGATATTCTGCTTGTACATGTAGTTTACGGCATTACAGCCGCCGCCACCCACGCCGATCACTTTGATGATGGATTTCTCTTCCGTCCAGTCGGAAGGCGTAATGTTGTTGTTCAGGTCGAATTTCATGGCTTATTCCTCGTTTGCTTTGTCGTACATATCCAGAGCTGCGCCCTTGACGGTCTTCCACACGATGTTCAGGAATCCGGTGCTTTCCTTCTTGGGCTTGGGCACCTTCACCTTCTTGGTCTTCTTTTCCTTCTCTTTCTTCTTTTGCTCTTCCATGGGGATTTCGCCCATCTCTTCGGGGGTGAAAAGGGCTTCCGGTACGGGCGTCTCGTCCGTTACTTCCACTTCCATCATCTCTTCCTCGGGTGTTTCCACCTTCTCCGGCACGTTCACGCAGTCCGGCAGATGGTCGTCCTTGGCGGCCAGCACCATGCCGATGGCCGATGTGGCGCTTGTGCTGTAGACTCCGCTGCCCACGGAGGCGGAGAACATGTAGCGGGGATAGCCCTTGCGTACATCGTAACCCGACATCTCCTTGAACAGGGTGATGAAGTTGGTGAGTTCGGCGCTGCCGCCGGTGACCACCACGCCGCCCCGGATGGCGTTCTGGAGACCGCTTTCCTGCAGGTAGTACAGGATGGCTTCCACAATCTCCCGGCATCGGCAGTCGATAATTTCCGAAATATAGCGAACCGGCACCTCCTTGAAGGGTTCGGTAAGGCGGATCTGCAGCACTTTCTCGCTCAGGGTGGCCAGTTTGCCGGGCAGGCAGGCGCCAAAGCGCTTCTTGATCTTTTCGGCCAGGTCCTCGGAGATGGAGCATTCCGTGCGGATATCGCCCGTGATGGCTTTGCCGCCGAAGGGAATGGCCGCGTAATAGCGCATGATGCCGCCGTGATAGACGGAGAGGGAAGTGACACCCGCGCCGAAGTCCACCAGGGCCACGCCGCTGTTCATTTCCTCACCGGTGAGCACGGTCCTTGCCACCACATCCGGCAGGAAGTATTTCTTGGCCACGGCGATGTCCAGGCTGTTGAAGATCTTGTCCAGGGCGGTGGTGGCGCGACGGCTGCCGATGAACACCTTGAAATTGCCTTCCAGGGCGTTGCTCAGGGTGCCCACCACTTCGCTTTCCACCAGCTGGATCTCGTCGTCGATGGAGAAGGACTGGGCCACGGCTCCGTACATGATCTGCTTTTCCGGATTGGGCAGGGGATAGGTTTCCAGGGCGATGGATTTAAGGCTCTGGACTTCCTCGTCGGTGATGTAATCGTCGGAGTTGGTGCGCTCGATGCGGGCGCTGGCCGTTACCTGCTCCACCTCGCTGCGCGGCATGCCCACCACCACCTGCAGGATGCGGATCATGAGTTCATCCTCTGCCTGTTTGATGGCTTCCTTGAGCCTTTGCGCTGCCTTCATGGGGTTGGAGATAAGGCTGGCGCGAATGCCCTCCGAGGGCGTTTCCCGGTAGTAAACAATCTGGACATCCTCTCCGTTCACCCGGGCCACGCAGAGCCCGAATTTGGAGGTTCCCAGGTCGATTGACGCTATGTATTTGTCTTCCATATATAGTTAGTTTTATTTTCTGCAAACCAATTGGTTCCGGAAACGGAGGTCTACCGTTGAGTAGTATCCGGGATCCTGCGAAGGCGCAACGGCTTCATAATAGCTGCGCATAAGGAGAAGCTTTTCCTTTATGCGGACAGGTTCCCCGAAGATGAATCGTTCCCGGCCTTCCCAGGGCGTAAGGACCAAATCTCCTTTGGCATCTACGGTAATCTGCTTTATGTTGTTCTCCCACACGGAGTCTTTTATAAAATCCACCAGGCCGATTACCTGCCGGAGCCACTCCAGCTGGGCCGGGTCCTCCGGCATCCCTTTGAAGCCCCGCTCCACCTTGAGCGGCAGCTTGCCGTCCACCACGGGAACCTCTGCGGAGCCGCGGGCCTGGAGCGGGAAGATGAAGCCGGTGGCATCGGCATAATAGCCGTTGTGGCCGTCGTCAAAGCGCACTACCGGTTCCCGCTGGGAGATATCCAGGTGCAGGGTGCCGTCGTCCGTGAGCCAGGCCTCGCAGCTCCGCACGGAGCTCCGGCTCATGACCAGTTGCTCTATCCGGTCCAGGTTCACGCTGTCCAGCGGCAGGCCCACGTAGGCGTGATAATCCAGGTCCAGCCACTTTTCCAGGTCCTCCTTGGCCACAAAGTGCCTCACAGCGCTGTCCAGCACCGTTACCTGAATGCCGCTCTGGCAGGTGCGGGTACGCCTTTCCCGCTGTCCCATCCGGGTGGTGAATACCCAGATGGCGGCGCAGGCGAGAACGGTGAGGACTTCCAGGCCCCGGCGGACTATAGGTTTCATTATATGAACATTAAATACTTAAACGCTTTTTGCAAAGCATGGTGATGGGTTCAATAAAGCGGTCAATGTTGCCGGCCCCGAAGGTAACCAGCACGTCCAGTGGTTCGTCGGCAAGGTAGTCCATGAGCTCTTCCTTCTTCAGGAGCACTTTTTCCGGGGCGGTCACGTCCTTGAAGATCATCTCGGAAGTGACGCCGGGGATAGGTTCCTCGCGGGCGGGATAGATGTCCAGGAGGATGAGCTTGTCCACGGCCGAAAGGGCCTGGGCGAACTCCGGCGCAAAGTCTCGCGTACGGGTGTACAGGTGCGGCTGGAAGATGGCGGTGAGTTTCCTTCCGGGGAAGATGTCCCGCAGCGAGGAAATGGCGCTGGAGAGCTCGGCCGGGTGGTGGGCGTAGTCGTCCACATAGGCCAGCCCAGGCGCATTCACATGCACTTCCAGGCGGCGTTTCACGCCCTCGAAGGTGCCTATAGCCGCCTTCACGGCAGCCGGGTCCAGCCCATAGGTGAGGGCGATGGCCGCCGCAGCCACGCTGTTCTCCGCATTCACCCAGCCGGGAGCGCCCACGCGGACGTCTTCCAGCACGCCGCCGGGGAAGTGGAGATTATAGTGAAAGCAGCCCATAGCGTCCGGACGGGGATTCTCGGCGTAAAAATCGGCCTCCGGGTTGGTATAATGGTAGGTTAGAACTTGGGCCTTTGTATCACTGGGGCCGATGGGCGTGCCTTTCTTGGCAATCACAGTACCGCTCACCTGGCTGGCGAAGGCCTTGAAGGCTTCCACCACGTGGGCGTAGTCGCCGTAGATGTCCAGGTGGTCCGGATCCACGGCGGTAATGACGGCAATTTCCGGGAACAGTTGGAGGAAGGAGCGGTCGAATTCATCGGCCTCCACCACAACGGTTTCGTTGCGGCTCACCAGGAAATTGGTGCCGTAGTTGCGGGAAATGCCGCCCAGGAAGGCGCTGCAGCCTTCACCGCACTGGGTGAAAATGTGGGCGGTGAGGGTGGAGGTGGTGGTTTTCCCGTGGGTGCCGGCCACTGCCAGGCAGCGCTGTCCCTTGGTAATCTCACCCAGCGTCCGGGAGCGCTTGAGTACGGCATAGCCGCCATCCATCACTTTCCGGAGTTCGCCCAGGTCGTGGGGGATGGCCGGGGTATAGACCACCAGCGTCTCGTCCTTGTCCTCGGGAATGAGGTCCGGCCGATCCTCGTAGTGCACGGAGATACCCTCCTGCTCCAGCTGGGCGGTAAGGTCGCTGGGTGTCCGGTCATAGCCGGCCACCTCATAGCCCTTGAACTTATAATATCTGGCAAGGGCACTCATGCCAATCCCGCCAATGCCTATGAAATATACGTTTTTCATACCAGTTTATAGACTTCGTCTGCAATTACTTGTGCCGCATCCCTTAAAGCCATGGCTTCGGCATTCTTTTCCAGGGTGGCGATGCGCTGGGGGGTGTTGGCCAAGTCTATGGCGGTGGGCAGCAAGTCGTCCACCGCATCGGCGTCTTTCACCAGCATGGCGGCTTCTTTGCGCACCAGGGCCATGGCATTGTGGGTCTGGTGGTCTTCGGCCACGTTGGGCGAGGGAACGAACACGGTAGCCTTCCCCATGGCGCACAGCTCACTCACGGTGCTGGCGCCGCTCCGGGAGATGACCACATCGGCCGCGGCGTATGCCAGGTCCATCCGGCCGATGAAGTCGTAATGGCGGATGCCCTTCACATCCGGATGGGCCTCCATAAACGCATCTATCTCTTTCTTATAGTATTTTCCGCACTGCCAGATCACTTCCAGGTTCTCCCCGCGGGGGCATCCGTCCTGGATCCAGTGCTGCATGGCGCGGTTCAATGTACCGCTGCCCAGGCTGCCGCCCACCACAAAGAGGTGCTTCTTGGCAGCGTCCAGGCCGTAGAACTCCATGGCTTCGGCTTTCATCTGTGCCGTAGGCGGGGTGGAGACGGCCTTCCGGATGGGATTGCCGCTCATCACTATCTTCTCCTTGGGGAAGAAGCGTTCCATGCCCTCGTAGGCCACGCAGATGCTCTGCACCCGCTTGGCCAGGAGCTTGTTGGTGAGGCCGGCAAAACCATTCTGCTCCTGGATTACGGCGGGAATCTTCATGCCCGTAGCGGCCCACAGCAGGGGAGCGCTGGCATAACCGCCTACGCCCACCACCACATCGGGCTTGAACTCCTTGATGATTTTCCTGGCCCGCCGGACGCTTCCCAGCACCTTGAAGGGAACCTGGATGTCGTTCACGATGTTCTTGAACGTGAGCTTGCGCTGCATGCCCACGATGGGAAGGCCCACGATGCGGAAGCCTTCGGAGGGAACTTTCTCCATTTCCATTTTACCTTCGGCCCCCACGAACAGGATCTCCGTCTCCGGATTCAGCTCCATGAGTTTGTGGCCGATGGATACGGCCGGGAAGATGTGGCCTCCCGTTCCGCCTCCGCTGATGATGGCTCTGATAGGTTTATAATCCATTACGCAGTAGTATCTTGGGTCCAATTATCTTCGTGTTCGATGATGGGAGCCGCTTCGGCCTCCCGCCGGGCCATGTTCTCCCGGGCGTCCTTGGAGATGGAAAGCAGGATGCCAAACACGATGCTGAATACCGGCAGCGCCTTGGTTCC
>JAEEQF010000032.1 GCA_016285175.1 Bacteroidales bacterium | reverse complement strand
CGGATGCGGATGTTCTTCCATGGGGAGAAGGTCTGCGACCTCACCAGGGAATTCATTGACAGTGCCGGTGCCCGGCATTATGCCAAGGCAACCATCGGCGCGGTGGAAAAACGCAATCCCTTTGTACAGAAGCCTGCAGGAGCCTCCCTGGAGGAGAAGATGCTCTCTGTGATGGCTTCCCCCAACGTGGCTTCCCAGAAGGGGCTGGTGGAGATGTTCGACTCCACCATCGGCCGTTCCACGGTGCTCATGCCTTACGGCGGAAAGCGCCAGGCCACGGAAACGCAGGTGTCCGTCCAGAAACTCCCCTCCGACGGATTTACCAACACCGCCAGCGTGATGGCCTTCGGCTACAACCCGGACCTGGCCCTCTGGAGTCCGTACCACAGCGCCGCCTATGCCGTGGTGGAGGCCTGCACCAAGGTGGCCGCCGCCGGTGCCGACTGGTCCGGCATGCGCTTCTCCTACCAGGAATACTTCGAGCGGATGACGGCCGATCCCCACAGCTGGGGCAAGCCGCTCAGCGCCCTCCTGGGGACCCTCAGGATGCAGAAGGAGCTGGGCTTGCCGTCCATCGGCGGAAAGGATTCCATGAGCGGAACCTTCGAACACATCCACGTGCCGCCCACCCTGGTGGCTTTCGGCATTACCACCGTGGATGCCCGGGAGGTCATTTCCCCGGAATTCAAGAAGGCCGGAAACAAGATATATCTGCTTAAGCATACTCCGCTTCCGGACTATATGCCGGATACGGACCAACTGAAGGCCCACTGGAGCTGGCTCCGCTCGCAGGCGGTAGCCGGGAAGGTGGTATCGGCCTGGTCGCTCAGTTACGGCGGCGTGGCCGAAGGCCTGGTGAAAATGGCCCTGGGCAACGGTCTGGGCGTGAAAGTCAAGCTGCCGGAAAGCGAACTTTTCTCCCTGGGCTACGGCTCCATCCTGCTGGAAGCTCCCTGCGAGCTGGAAGGCGCGCAGCTGCTGGGAGAAGTGACGCCGGAAGGCATCTGTATCAACGGCACCACCCTCTCCCTGGAGGCCCTGGAGAAGGCCTATGAAGGCCGATACTTCAAGCTCTATCCGCCGCGGGTGAAACCCGCTTTCCATGAAGCGGTCCCTGAGGTGGAACCTGTGTCCTTCAACCCTGCCAACCTTATTTATCCGGGCGCTCCGGTGGAGCATCCGGTGGTATGCCTGCCCGTATTCCCGGGCACCAACTGCGATTACGATACCGCCAAGGCCTTCCGCAAAGCCGGGGCCGAGGTCCGTCCTTTCGTGTTCCGCAACCTCACCGGTGAGGATGTGCTCAGCTCCATCGAGGAACTTTCCCGCCGGATAGGGGAGTGCCATATCCTGGCCTTCTGCGGCGGTTTCTCCTCCGGTGACGAACCGGACGGCAGCGGCAAGTTCATCGCCAGCGTTATCGGCAATGCCAAGGTGAGTGCAGCCATCGGGGCCCTTCAGAAGCGCGGAGGCCTCATCCTGGGCATCTGCAACGGTTTCCAGGCACTGGTCAAGAGCGGCCTGCTTCCGTACGGGAAGACCGGCAGCGTTACGCCGGAATCGCCTACCCTTTTCCGAAACGATATCAACCGCCATATCTCGCTCATTGCCACTACAGAAGTGGCTTCCGTGAACAGCCCCTGGCTTGCGGGCCTGTCCCTCGGTGAAAAGCATTCCATCGCCTTCAGCCACGGAGAGGGCAAATTCGTGGTGGATGAATCCCTGGCCCGGGAACTGTTTGCCCGCGGACAGGTGGCCTTCCGCTATGTGGACAATCCCAATGGCTCCCATTACGACATTGAGGGCATCCTGAGCCCGGACGGGCACATCCTGGGCAAGATGGGCCATACGGAGCGCTATGAGGAGAACCTTTACAAGAATATCGGCGGCAATTGCTGCCAGCCGCTGTTCCGCAACGCTGTAAACTATTTCAAGAAAATCTGCCAATAATATGATAAAAGGAGAATTGATATTCGAAGGTAACGAGAAGCAGGTCTTCGCCACGGACCATCCGGACCAGGTGATTTTCCGTTACAAGGACGTGACCGTTGCCTATAATAACGTCAAGCGGGCCCGCTTCATCGGCAAGGGCGCCTTGGACAACCAGATTTCGGCCATCCTGCTCAACTACTTGAACCAGAATGGGGTAGAGACCCACTATATAGAAACCCTGGGAGAGAAGGAGCAGCTTTGCCGGAAGATTGAGATCATCCCCCTGCAGGTGGTGGTGCACAACCGGATAGCCGGTTCGCTGGCCGCCCGCCTGGGCGTGGAGGAAGGCTTCCGCCATCCCAACACCATCGTGGACCTGCGGTATAACAACGACGAGCTGGAGGATCCCTTCATCAACCGGGACCACGCCGTGGCCCTGGGACTGGCCACCTATCAGGAACTGGACGGGATGTACAATATAGCCCGCCGCGTGAATGACCTCCTGAAGCCGCTCTTCCACGAGGCCGGTATTGAACTGGTGGACATGAAGATTGAGTTCGGGCGGGCTTCCGACACGGGAAGCATCATCATTTCCGACGAAATCTCTCCGGATACCTGCCGGCTCTGGGACGAGGCCACCGGCGAGCGCCTGGACAAAGACCGCTTCCGCCTGGACCTGAGCCGCGTGGTGGAAAGCTACAGGGCTGTTTTGGACCGTTTGAAAAAAGTGATCAATTCATAATATGGGTGTCTTGGCTGTATATGGCGTAGAAAACGCCTCAACCTTTATTTATTACGGACTGCACAACCTCCAGCACCGGGGGCAGGAAGGCGGCGGTATAGTTACGTTTGATCCTCAGGGGGAAAGCCACCGTTACAGGGGACAGGGCCTGCTGAGTGAGATCTTCACCAACGGGGAACTGGACCACCTTCCCGGACGGCTGGGTATCGGCAGCGTGAAATATGCCAATGCCTCCAAAGGCGGCCTGGACAACGTGGAACCGCTTTTCTTCCACCATCATTCGGGAGACTTTGCCATTGCCGGGGAAGGCAACCTGGTGAATGCGCGCCAGGTGACCGAATACCTGGAACGGCGGGGTTCCATCTTCCAGACCCGCACGGACAGCGAACTGCTGGCCCACCTGATCAAGAAGGGCGGAAACGTGGACCGTATCGTGATGATTGTGAAGGCCCTGAACATGCTGGAAGGCGGTTTCACCTTTGTAATCATGACCAGGAACCGCATCTATGCCTGCCGGGACAAATACGGCATCAAGCCCCTGTGTATCGGCAAGATCGGCGACGGTTACGTAGTGAGCAGCGAATCCTGCGCCTTCGAGATCATGGGCGCCCGCTTCATCCGCGACGTGGAACCCGGCGAGATTGTGACGCTGGACCACCACGGCATCCGGAGCACCCGCTATTCCCAGTTCTCCCGCCACCAGATGTGTGCCATGGAGTACATCTACTTTGCCCGTCCGGACAGCGATATTGACGGCTGCAACGTGCACGCCTACCGCAAGGAAGCCGGACGCCGCCTTTACCGGGAGAATCCGGTGGAGGCCGATATCGTAGTGGGTGTACCGGAATCCAGCCTGAGCGCCGCCATGGGTTATGCCGAGGAGAGCGGCATCCCTTATGAGATGGGCCTGGTGAAGCACAAATATGTGGGCCGGACCTTTATCCAGCCGGTCCAGTCCATCCGGGAACTGGGCGTCAAGATGAAACTTTCCCCGGTGCGCAGCATCGTGGAAGGCAAGCGGGTTGTTCTGGTGGACGACTCCATCGTCCGCGGCACCACCTCCCTCAAGATAGTGAAAATGCTGCGGGAAGCCGGCGCCACCGAGGTGCATGTACGCATCGCCAGCCCCATGATGCGCTTTACCTGCCACTATGGCGTGGACACTTCCACTCCGGAAGAGCTCCTCTGCTCCCACCGGACGCTGGAGGAGGCCCGCCAGGCCATCGGAGCCGATTCCCTGGGCTACCTGAGTCCGGAATCTACCCGGGCATCGGCCTTCGGCTGTGCCGATCCCTGCCAGGCCTGCTTTACCGGCGAATATCCCACTTTACTGTATGACGAATCCGTAGAAAACGATTAGACTATGGCCAAAACTTATGAGAATGCAGGTGTGAACCTGGAGGCGGGATACGAGGTAGTCCGCCGCATCAAGCAGCACGTGGCATCCACGGCCCGTAAGGGCTCCATGGGTAATATAGGCTCCTTCGGGGGCATGTTCGACCTCTCGGCGCTGAATATCAAGGAACCCGTGCTGGTGAGCGGCACCGACGGCGTGGGCACCAAACTCAAGATTGCCTTTGCCATGGACAAGCACGACACCATCGGCATCGATGCCGTGGCCATGTGCGTGAACGACGTGCTGGCCCAGGGGGCCGAACCGCTCATTTTCCTGGACTATGTGGCTCTGGGACACAACATTCCGGAAAAGGTGGAAGCCATAGTGGCCGGTGTGGCCGAAGGCTGCCGCCAGGCTGGCTGCGCCCTGGTGGGCGGCGAGACGGCCGAGATGCCCGGCATGTACGAGGACGGTGAATACGACATAGCCGGCTATACTACCGGCGTGGTGGAGAAATCCAAACTCATAGACGGCTCCAAGGTGAAGGTGGGGGATGTGCTGGTGGGCATAGCTTCCTCCGGCGTTCATTCCAACGGCTTCTCCCTGGTGCGCAAGATTGTGGCCGATGCCGGGCTCAAGTACACGGACGAAATCCCCGGATTCGGCGGCAGGAAGCTGGGCGAGGTGCTTCTCACCCCCACCCGGATCTATGTGAAGCAGATGCTGGATGTAATCCGGCAGTGCGACGTTCACGGGGTGGCCCACATCACCGGCGGCGGCTTTGACGAGAACATCCCGCGCGTGCTGCAGAAAGGCCAGGGCCTGGAAATCCGCGAAGGAAGCTGGGAAATCCTCCCGGTGTTCCGGATGCTGGAGAAATGGGGCGGCGTGCCGCACCGGGAGATGTTCAACATCTTCAATATGGGTATCGGCATGGTGGCGGTAATGGACGCTGCCGATGCCCCCAGGGCCATTTCCATCCTGGAATCCCACGGAGAGAAGGCCTCCATTATAGGAAAGGTAACTGATAAGGAAGGCGTATGCATAATCTAGCGGTATTTGCCAGCGGGACCGGGACCAATTTCGTGGCCATCGCCCAGGCCAGCGCCAGCGGAAAGCTGGACGCCCGGGTGGCCGTGATGGTGTGCGACAAACCCGGTGCGGCGGTTATTGAAAGGGCGAAGGAATTCGGTATAGAGACCTTTGTCTTTTCGCCCAAGAGCTATGCCTCCAAGGCCGCCTATGAGGCCGAAATAGTGAAGCTGCTGGATGATAAGAAGATAGATCTGGTGTGCCTGGCGGGTTATATGCGCATAGTGGGGGAGACCCTGCTGCAGGCCTATGAAGGCAGGATCATCAACATCCATCCCTCGCTGCTGCCCTCCTTCAAGGGCGCACACGCCGTGGAGGATGCGGTGGCCTATGGCGTGAAGGTGTACGGCATCACCATCCACTGGGTAAATGCCGATCTGGACGGCGGAAAGATCATCGCCCAGCGGGCCTTCCCGTATGAAGGGTCGGACCCCGCCGAAGTGCACCGCATCGGCCAGAAGATTGAACACGAATTATATGTAGAAACCATAAACAAACTATTATGCGCGCGTTAGTTAGTGTAAGTGACAAGAATGGCCTGGTTCCGTTTGTGAAAGGCCTCGTAGACCTCGGTTGGGAAATCATCGCTACCGGGGGAACACAGAAACTGCTGGAAAAAGAGGGGGTGAAGACCATCGGCATCAGCGAGGTCACCGGCTTCCCGGAGATTTGCGACGGCCGGGTGAAGACCCTGCATCCCAAGGTGCACGGCGGCATCCTGGCCCGCCGGGACGTCCCCGCCCATATGGAGACCCTGAGGGAGAACGGCATCGAGACCATCGAGCTGGTTTGCGTGAACCTGTATCCTTTCCGCCAGACCATCGCCAAGGAGGGTGTTACCCTGGAGGACGCCATCGAGAATATCGACATCGGCGGTCCTTCCATGGTACGCAGCGCCGCCAAGAACTGGAAGGACGTCACCATCGTCTGCGATCCGGCCGATTATGACAAGGTGCTGGAGGAACTGAAGGCCAGCGGCAAGACTTCCGACGAGACTCGTCTGAAACTATCGGCCAAGGCCTATACCCACACGGCCGAATACGATGCCTGCATCGCCACTTATATGCGCAAGGCCGCCGGCCTGAACGAGAAGCTCTTCCTGGAGTATGACCTCAAGCAGGGCCTCCGCTACGGCGAGAACCCGCACCAGAGCGCCAATTTCTACGCCGCCCTGGAGCCGGCTCCCTTCTCCCTGGCCTTCGCCACCCAGATCCAGGGCAAGGAACTCTCCTACAACAACATCCAGGACGCCAATGCGGCCCTGAACGTGCTGCGGGACTTCGAGGAGCCCTTCTGCGTGGCCCTCAAGCACATGAACCCCTGCGGCGCCGCGGTGGGCAAGACCATCGAGGAAGCCTGGCAGGCCGCCTATGAGGCCGACAAGGTGAGCATCTACGGCGGCATCGTGGGCGTGAACCGCACCCTCACCGCCGAGGTGGCCCTGGGCATGAAACCTATTTTCCTGGAGATTGTGATAGCCCCGGATTTCACTCCCGAGGCCCTGGAAATCCTGTCGGCCAAGAAGAACCTTCGCGTGATGAAGGTGGATATGACCCGCAGCGATGCTCCGGTTCCGCAGTACATCAGCGTGAACGGCGGCCTGCTGGCCCAGCAGCTGGATACCCAGGTGGAAAAGGTAACGCCTGAAATGTGCGTCACCAAGGTGAAGCCCACCCAGGCCCAGCTCTCCGACGCCAACTTTGGTTGGAAGATAGTTAAACACGTGAAATCCAATGCCATAGCCGTGGTGCGCGACAACCACACCATCGGCATCGGCGCCGGACAGACCAACCGCGTGGGCTCCGCCCTCATCGCCCTGGAAGAGGCGAAGAACGCCGGCTTCACCGAGGGCCTGGTCCTCGCTTCCGACGGCTTCCTGCCCTTCGACGACACCGTGGCCCTGGCCGCCAAGTACGGCGTAACCACCATCGTGCAGCCCGGCGGCAGTATCCGGGACGAGGACGCCATCAAGAAGGCCGATGAGCTGGGCATCACCATGCTCTTCACCGGTGTAAGACACTTCAAGCATTAGCATGCTTGAAGGTCTAAAAGACTTTTAACGTTACCCCCTCCCGAAACCCCTCCCCTCGGGGGAGGGACTTAAAAACAGAATTGATGAAGACAGTACTAGTAATTGGTGGCGGCGGGCGGGAGCATGCCATTGTGGATGCCCTCAGCCGCAGTCCGCAGGTGGAAAAGATCTATTGTGCCCCGGGTAACGCGGGTATCGGCCGGCAGGCGATCAACGTGGCGCTCAAGGACACCGACGTGGAAGGCCTCAAAGCTTTCGCGCTGGAGAACAAGGTGGATCTCACCGTGGTGGGCCCCGAAGCTTCCCTGGCCGCCGGTATCGTGGACGCTTTCCGGACGGCCGGACTCAAGATCTTCGGCCATACGCAGGCGGCTACGGCCATCGAGAGCTCCAAGGAGTTTGCCAAGAAGCTCATGGAGAAATACGGCATTCCCACTGCCTCCTACCGCAGTTTCTCCGTTTTTGAGGAGGCCCTCTCCTATGTATCGGCCCGTCCTTTCCCGGCCGTGCTCAAGTACGACGGCCTGGCCGCCGGCAAGGGTGTGGTCATCGCCCAAGACCTGGACGAGGCGCGGAAAGCCCTGGCCGATATGCTCCTGGACCATTCGTTCGGCGAGGGCCGGGTGGTGGTGGAGGATTTCCTCACCGGGCCGGAATTCTCCTTCCTGTGCTTCGTGGATGGAGAGCGGGTGTACCCGATGCCGCTCTCCCAGGACCACAAGCGCGCCTTTGACGGAGACAAGGGGCCCAATACCGGCGGTATGGGCGCCTACACGGGCCTGCCGTTCATTACGGAGGAAGACCGGGAATTCGCCTATAAGGAGATTCTCTGCAAAGCTGCATCGGCCATGGCGGCCGAAGGATTGCCGCTTTCCGGCGTCCTCTACGGCGGCCTGATGAAAACCCCGCAGGGCATCAAGGTGATTGAGTTCAACGCCCGCTTCGGAGACCCGGAGACGGAGGTGGTGCTGCCGCTCCTTAAAAGCGACATCTATACCATCTTCGAGGGCGTGGCCACGGGCCGTCCGGTGGAGGAACCCATTTGGGACGACGGCGTTACGCTGGGCGTGGTGCTGGCCTCCAAAGGCTATCCCGGTCATTACGAGAAGGGATTCGATATCAATGGCTTAGACGAGGTGGACGCCCAGGTATATCACATGGGAACCGCCATCCGGGACGGCAAGGTGTTCACCAACGGAGGCCGCGTACTGATGGTGGTCTCCGGCGGAAAGGACCTCTCCGACGCCCGCGACCGGGTATACGCCCAGGTGGCGAAGATCGAATGCGAAAATCTCTTCTACAGAAACGACATTGCACACATAGCATTTGAATAATATGGGAAATATCATTGACGGAAAAGCATTGAGCCAGGCGGTAAAGGACGAAGTGAAGGCACAGGTGCCGGAATTGGAGGCAAAATACGGCCGCAAGCCCTGCCTGGTGGTTATCATAGTAGGGGAGAACCCTGCCAGCCAGGTTTATGTACGCAACAAGGTGAAGGCGGCCGCCTACACGGGCATGGAATCCCAATTGGTGGAACTGCCGGCCGATATCAGCGAGGAAGCCCTCCTGAGGCAGATTACGGACCTGAACGAGGATCCGCTTGTGGACGGCATCCTGGTGCAACTGCCCCTCCCGAAGCATATTGACGAAGAAAAGGTGATCGATACCATCGCCCGCGAGAAGGACGTGGACGGTTTCCATCCCGGCAATGTGGCCGGCCTGTGGCTGGGCAAGGACTGCATCGTTCCCTGCACCCCCGCCGGCATCATGCGGATGATAGACAGTATCGGCTTTGAACTCAAGGGCAGGAACGCCGTTGTGGTGGGCCGCAGCAACATCGTGGGAAAACCCGTGGCCAAGCTCCTCCTGGACCGTCACGCCACCGTTACCATCGCCCATTCCCGCACGGCCGATTTAGGCGCCGTGTGCCGTACGGCCGATGTCCTTGTTGTGGCTGTGGGCAAGGCCGGCCTGGTGACCGGTGACATGGTGAAACCCGGCGCCGTGGTCATCGACGTGGGCATGAACCGCAATGCCGAAGGCAAGCTCTGCGGTGATGTGGACTTTGCATCGGCCGAACCGGTGGCCTCCTGGATCACGCCCGTCCCCGGTGGAGTGGGCCCCATGACCATCGCCATGCTCATGCAGAACACCATCCACTGCTTCCTTTCCCGGATGGAGGCCAAGTAGGCACTGTCTGAGGACTTCTTCTACTGTCTTGTAACAAAATACACTTTATGAACACTATCAAACCCATTCTCGCTGTCCTGGCTATGAGTGTAGCAGTGGCAGCCGGCGCACAGACCCTTAAGATGGAGCCCCAGGTTGCAGGTATTACCACCTATGAGGCTTCCACGGCAGTAAACCTTGTGGTTGTGAAACCGGAAATCAAGCTGGACAATCTGGATCCTTCCATCTTCACCGTGAACACGAACGGAACGGAGCGCAACGTCCTTTCCGTTTATCCGTGCGATTCCCGGGGCGCTTTCAATCCGGAAGGGGAGTATATTGCGCTGGGACTTGAGAAAGCTGCCGGCCGCGGCCTCGGCCTTTCCATCAATGCGGGAGTATGGAGGGAGGAATACAGCGTAAAGGTGGGTCTGAAGAAGGGCAAGGTCCTGAAAGTGGGCAAGCAGAAATACACCGCCATCGAGTGTGAGACGGACAAGGCCCTGAAGGACTTCGTTTCCGAGGCCGATTACTTCAACAAGGGCACTTTCACCGGCAAGAACACCGGCAAATCCGGCGAGGTGACGCTCACCTATGCCGCCTATGAGCCCTGGTCTCTTAAAGGCGACGGAAAGGCCAACCCGCTGATTATCTGGCTGCATGGCGGCGGCGAAGGCGGTCTGGACGTGTCCATCACCCTGCTGGGCAATGAGGTGGTTTCCCTGATCCGCCCGCAGATCCAGTCCCACTTCACCACGGAAGGCGGCGCCGGTGGCGCATACGTCCTCTCCGTCCAGTGCCCCACCATGTGGATGGGCACTTCCAAGGGTTTCGGCCATGGAGACTATCCTTCCCTTTATGCCAACGTGCTCAAAGACTGCATCGACAATTATGTGAACGAGCATCCCGATGTGGACCCCAAGCGTATTTATCTTGGCGGCTGCTCCAACGGTGGCTACATGACCATGCATATGCTCATCCGCAACCCCAAGTACTTTGCCGCAGCCTATCCCACCTGCGAGGCCTACATGGACCAGTACATCTCCGACAACGAGATCAAGGCCCTCTCCGAAGAGAACATCTGGATCGTCCAGTCCTATGACGACACCACCGTGGATCCCAAGACCCACTGCATCCCCACTTTCCAGCGCCTGGTCAAGGCCGGTGCCAAGAACGTATGGATGTCCATGTTCGAGAATGTGCAGGGGATGGACAATCCCGGCCAGAGGCTCATGGGACACTTCTCCTGGTGCTATCTCTTCAACGACGCCGTAAGCCACTCGCAGGAGCAGAGTGAGGGAGATGTGAAGCCCAGCAACGACGGCGGCGGTTCCGTGGCTCCCCAGGGTCATGCGAACATCTTCGAGTGGATGAACGCCCAGGTGCTCACAGATCCGGAAGTCACCAATCCGCGCTGGTAGCTAATCTACCCTGATTTCGGGGAAATACGTATCCCGAAGCGCCATTTCGACGGGCTTGCCGCTCAGGTGGCAAAGCCCGTCGAGCGGTAATTCGGCCGAGTTGGGACCAATGCGGAAGCAATAGTCTCCCGGCGAAACGGTCCAAACACTCTTGCCGTTTACTTCGAACCACCAGGCCAGCTGGTCGGTGGCCAGTTCGAAATGAACGGTGGTCGATTCTCCTTCGGCCAGGCTGATCCGCTGGAAACCCTTGAGCTGCAGGGGCTTGAGCGGCTGTCCGGAGGCGGGGGAGACATAGAGCTGGACAACTTCGTCACCGGCTCTTCCACCGGTATTGGTAACGCGGCAGCTTACGTGGATGCACTTGTCGGAGGTCTTTGCCGAGGGCTGTACCTGCAGGTCTGAATAACTGAAGCTGGTATAGGACAGACCGTAACCGAAGGGCCAGGCGATGAACTTCTCTTCCGGCAGTTCGTTATAGCAGCGCAGGCCCGGATCTTCGGTAGCGGGATAGCTCACGCAAAGATGACCGGAAGGGTTCACCCTACCCGTAAGGATGTCCGTGACGGCCCGGCCGCCCTCTTCACCCGGATACCAGGCCTGGACAATGGCGGCGCAGCCATCGGCAATGGGGGAGAGCACCTGCGGATGACCGCCGAAAACAACAAGCACTACGGGTTTTCCTGTTTCAATGAGTGCGCGGACGAACTCTTCCTGATCTCCCGGCAGGCGGATGCCGTTGCGTGCGCGGTTTTCACCACAGAGATAGACATTCTCGCCCATGGCGGCTATGATTATGTCGCTTTGCGAGGCAAGGCGTAAGGCTGCGCCTTGGTCGGTGGAATCGGCCGATTCTATGCGGCGCATCCGCATTCCGCTCACGCGGGCGTCTCCGCCCAGGTTCACCCGGGCGTCGGCCAGGGTGCTCCAGTCGCAGCCCCGCTCATAGCCGATTTCTCCGGAGAAACCTTCTTTCAAGGCCTCCAGCAGCGTGGGTACGCGTACGGCCGAAAGATCCGGCTCCTGACGATGGAAAAAGATTTGCATGGAGGGGAAGGTGTAGTCTCCCAGCATGCTCCAGACGGAGTTGGCGTTGGGGCCTACAAGTGCTATCTTTTCGTTGCCCCGCAGCGGCAGGATGCCTTCGTTTTTCAGCAGCACGATGCTCTGGGTGGCCAGCTCGTAGGCAATCTGCCGGCCTTCCGGGCTGTCCAGTTCCAGGGGACCGTCGGCACAGAAAACCGGGTTGGGATCCAGCAGGCCTGCGCGGGCTTTCAGCATGAGGGCGCGCTTGACGGATTTCTCCAGCACTTCTTCTGATATCCGTCCTTCGCGGACCAGTTCCGGGATGTATTTATAGCTGGTATTCCAGGCCAGTTCCAGGTCGTTTCCAGCCGTGAGGGCATTCACGGCGTATTGCTTGAGCGCTTCCTCGCTGCGGTCCCGGCCGGTCTGGACGGCGCCGTAGTCACTCACGATGGCACCCGTATAGCCCAGATAGCCACGCAGGATTACGTTGATGAGCGTATCGCTGCACACGGCATATTCCTCCCGGAAACGGTCGTAGGAGGTCATGACCGATTCGCTGCCCTGCGTACGGATTACGGCTTCATGGGGCAGAAGGACCTCCTCATAAAGCTCCTTCCAGGACAGGGTATTGGCACCTCCGTATCCCAGGAAATGCTTGGTTGTACCTGCTACACCTTCGCGGAAACCTTTTTCCTGCAGGCCGCCTACGAAGGCACAGGCCATGGCGGCGGTGAGGAATCCGTCTTCTCCGCAGGACTCTTCAATACGGGGCCAGAGCGGTGTCCGGATGAGGTCAATCATGGGGGAGAGGGCATATTGCTGGCCCATGGCGCGCATATCGGCGGCGGTGCGGGAGGTCTTGGCCTTTATCAGTTCCGGATTCCAGCTGCAGGCGGCCCCGATGGCCTGGGGATAAATGGTTGCTCCCTTGGCGGTGAGCCCGGTGAGCGCCTCT
The DNA here is from genome assembly GCA_016285175.1 of Bacteroidales bacterium. Classification (GTDB taxonomy): domain Bacteria; phylum Bacteroidota; class Bacteroidia; order Bacteroidales; family UBA932; genus Cryptobacteroides. Next base: position 6,621 of record JAEEQF010000032.1, on the reverse strand, counting down.
TCATGGAAGATGGCGGGAATGCCGGCGGATGTCTCCTCTACCAGATAGGCCTGGATGTCGCGGACCAGACGGCGGATCTGGTCGGCATCCTTGGGCTGCGAGCTGGTGGGTTGGCAGATATGGCCCACGCCGTAGGGGATTACCTCACGGCATTTTTCGCGGGACACTTCGCCGTCCACCATCAGTTCGCCGGGATAGATTCCAAAGAGCTGGGCGGCTTTTTCTTCCAGACTAAGGCGCTGGTAAAGGGCATCCACCTGCCGCTGAAGGGCTTTTTCGTTTTTATCAGTGGTATTGTTGCAGGCCATCATGAGTACCGGTAACAGCAAGAATAAAAGGCTCTTTTTCATGGTTTTTATTTAAAGATCAAAGGCAGGAACTGGTAGAGGCTGCGGCGCCAGGTCTGCCATTCGTGGGCTGTATCGGGGGAGACGTAGGTGGCGGCGTTGAAGCCCAGTTCCTTTAGCTCGGCCACATTCTGCTGGATACGCTCCGGGTATTCCTGCGAGCCGCAGGTCTCGAAGACCAGTTTCACGGTATCCTTGTTCAGCAGGGCGGGTTCTGAAACCACGCCGCCGCTGAAGATGCCCAGCCAGCCGAACAAGTCGCTGTGCCTCACTCCCACCGTGCCGGTTAGCATGCCGCCCAGCGACAGTCCGGCCATAGCCCGGTGGGCTGCGTCCGGAATCACCCGGTAGTGCTTCTCTATGTCGGGGAGAGCCTCGGTGAGAAACATCTCCTCATAGTTCTCGTTCCATTTATCCGCCAGGGCCAGCCTTCCGCGATTGTCTCCGGGCCGATAGACGAAGTCGTTGTTCATCACGATGATAAGCGGTTCAATCTTGCCTTCGGCAATGAGATTATCGGCAATGATGGCGGCAAAGCCGGTGTGCGTCCACTCCGTCTCATTCTCTCCGGCGCCGTGCTGGAGGTACAGGACCGGGTAGCGCCTGTCCGGCTGCGAATCATAGCCGGCGGGGGTGTAAACATAGGCCCGGCGCCAGTTCCCTTCAATTTGGGAGTAGAACCAGTGCTCGCGTACATCTCCGTGGGGAACGTCCCGCATCAGGTAATACCCGTCCTCCGGGGAGGGAATCTCGATGGTGCTCACCCAGCCGTTGGAAAAGGTGAACTCCAGGCCGGGATCCGGCAGGCGGGCGCCGTCCACAATCCAGCGGACAATCTGGTATCCCACCTTCGGGGCTTTGGCAATCACATTCCATCGGCCATCGGCATCCTGCTGCGCGGGGAATTCCTGGAAGGCGAATTCCAGCTTGACGTCCCGGGCCGTGGCAGGGGCGCTGAAACGGAACCAATACTCACCGTCCGCGTTCACTTTGGGGAATTCGGACTGGCGCTGCGTGCTGGAAGTGCGCTGCCAGCCGTCGGGGGAGGGAGGGACAAAGGCCCCCTGGGCGTGGGCGGTTACGCACAGCAGGAACATGGCGGCAAGGGAGAGAAGAGCGTGTCTCATGGCTATAGATGTTAGTGTTTCCCAAAGATAATGCTTTTTCTTTCAAAATCTTTCTTATATTTGCTATATGTGGGGAAGCGCCTGTAGGCCGATGGAGGATTAATCATCAAAACGAACCGATATGAAAGGATGATGAGAACCCTACGATGGTGCTGGACAACGTTTCGCAGCTCAAAAAGAACCACGACGCTGTAATGCTTAAATACTAGATATTGCTATGAAACAACATCCCGTCAGCGAAGGATACATGCCGTTCCTGGGGTATCAGACCTACTATCGTATTGTGGGCGAGGCTTCAGAAAAACCGGCTCTGCTGCTGTTGCACGGCGGTCCCGGCAGCACGCACAACTATTTCGAAGTGCTGGACCGTATCGCCGATACGGGCCGTCAGGTAATCTCCTACGACCAGATAGGCTGCGGCAATTCTTACCTGGACGGGCATCCCGAACTCTGGACCCAGGAGACCTGGATTGACGAGCTCATCGCCCTGCGCAAGTATCTTCACCTGGACCAGGTGCACATCCTGGGCCAGTCGTGGGGGGCCATGCAGGCCATCGCCTATATCATCGACTTCCAGCCCGAAGGTGTGAGGTCGCTGATCCTTTCCTCCGGCCATGCCTCCAGTTCGCTCTGGGCCAGCGAGCAGCACCGCCTCATCCAATACTTGTCTGAAGAAGATCAGGAGGCCATCCGCCGCGCCGAAGCCACAGGAAAATGGGACGATCCGGACTATCTCCGCGCCAACGAGCATTATTATGAGCGTTTCGTAATAAGTGTTGACGAGAATTCTCCCGAATGCCTCCGCCGTCCCAAACGGGCCGGCAACGAAGCCTATCTCTACGGCTGGGGTCCCAATGAATACCAGCCTTTAGGGGACCTGGCCGATTTTGAGTATACCAACCGGCTCCACCAGATCGAACAGCCCTGCCTGATATGCAGCGGCACCCGGGACATCTGCACCCCTGTGGTAGCGGCATCGCTGTACGAAAACATTCCCAACAGCCGCTGGGAAGTCTTCAAAGGCGCCCGTCACACTTGTTTCGTGGAACAGACAGAGAAATACTGCGCTATCCTGGAGAAGTGGCTGGAAGAAGTTGAGCGGTAATCACCCCATCACTACATCCAGTACCATCATCAGGGCAAAACCGATGGCAAAGCCCACCGTGGCGATGTTGGAGTGCTCTCCCTGTGAAGCTTCCGGAACCAATTCTTCCACAACCACGTAGAGCATGGCCCCTGCGGCGAAGGCCAGCAGGTAGGGCATCATCGGCGTAACGGCCGATGCCAGAAGGATAACCAGTGCGCCGCCGATGGGCTCAACGATTCCGCTCAGGGCGCCAACCCCGAAAGCTTTCCATCGGCTGTTGCCGGCAGCCCGGAGCGGCATGGAGATGATGGCTCCCTCCGGCACATTCTGGATGGCGATACCCAGCGATAATGCGAGCGCCCCGGCCGCCGTCATTCCGGCCCCACCGCTCAGCGCTCCGGCAATGGCTACGCCCACGGCCATCCCTTCCGGGAAGTTGTGGATGGTGACGGCCAAGGCCAGCATGGTGGTCTTTGACAGTTTGCTCCTGGGGCCTTCGGGACCGCCCACCGGATGCAGGTGCGGCGTAACCTGGTCAATCAGCAGCAGGAAAGCAAAACCGCCCAGCAGGCCGATGGTTGCCGGCCACACACCGCCCAGTTCCATTCCCGGAATCAGCAGCGACCACACGGACGCCGCCACCATCACACCTGAGGCGAAACCCAGGAGAATCTTCTGCAGCAGGTCCGGCATGGCCTTCTTCATGAAGAAAACGAACGCCGCCCCCAGGGCAGTGCCCAGGAAAGGAATGAGTAGAGCCAGAATTGTGTTGTCCATGTTTTTTATTCTCTGATGTAAAGGATTAGGTATTCGGAGCGGGATCCTACGCGAACCTTGGCGCCCCAGAGTCCCAGGCCGGATGAAACATAGTATTCCGTCTTCTCCTTGCGGTAATGTCCCCAGGCTTGCTCATAGAGTAAGTCGGTTACCCACGAGATCGGCCAAACCTGTCCGTGGTGCGTGTGTCCGCTGAACTGGAAATCTATCCCGGCTCCTGCGGCCTCTTCCAGATGACTGGGCTGATGGTCCAGGACGATGGTGAAACCGGTGCATCCATCGGCCAAATCGCTCAAGGCGGCCCTGCCGGGATAGGAACGGTCATTCCTGCCGATGATGTCCAGCCCTTTGAAATGTGCCACGGAATCCTTCAGAAGCTGGATTCCGGCATCCTTGTAGAACCGCTCTACGCCGTCAAAGTCCGTGAAATACTCGTGATTCCCCGGAACTGCCAGCACCGGCGCATCCAGCCGGTGGAACTCTTCCGCGTAGTTCCCTTCCAGGAGGGGCCGCAGGCTTCTGTCCACCAGATCGCCTCCCAGCAGCACTAGGTCCGGCTTTTCGGCATTGATCATATCTATCCATCGGCCTAATTCCGGCTTCCTGTTATGGTAGCCGAGATGAAGGTCGCTTGCCATTACGATGGTGAGTGGCTTCTCCAACGGTTTTGTGCTTGTGAGGGACATCTCTTCCCGGTATTTGTGGTGATAATGGATACCGCCCAATACCAATATGAGCGTTACGATCCCCAGCACCCACAGCAGACCTGCCGCGCTGTCTTTCAGGAAGGCCTTGGGCAACAAATGGCAAAGGGAGGCGATATCGGCCAGGAAGAATACAATCAGGAGATACATGAAGGCAATCAGCCAGGTATTGCCAATCTCGTACAGGAGGGTGGCCGCTTTCATGGGAATTTCTTCTATATAGGCGAATCCTATGAAGAAACTGGCCATCCAAAGCAGGAACAATAGGACCACGGCCAGTTTCCATCCCGGCGGCGCAATCCGCCACAGATGCCAGCAGACATATCCTGTGAGCGCAAGGATGGAAACGATAAAAGCTAACATGAACCCTTTCATACGCAAAAATGACAATCGCTTGTGTCCGTGAGCAAAGATAGTCAAAATTCTGATTACCGGTATGGATTTGCAGTTTCAGATGATTATTGCTAATTTCGTTTCCATAAATAAGATACTTTTTTTCAATTTAAGCCCGGGAGGTAAAATAGACGATGAGAGTACTTTTTGTCTGCCATGGCAATATCTGCCGCAGTGCCATGGCCGAGTTTATCCTGAAGGCCATGGTAAAGGCGAAAGGTATTGACAGTCAGTTTTATATAGAGTCTGCAGCCGTTTCTGCCGAAGAAATCGGCAATCCCATCTACCCGCCGGCAAAGCGTTGCCTCAGCCAGCATGGCGTATGGTTCGACCCCGGGAAGCGCGCCCGTCAGGTGACCAGGTCCGATTATGACCGCTTCGACCGCATCATCTGCATGGACGCTTCCAACTTGCGGCTTATCAGGCGCATCATTCCCTCGGACCCGCAGGGAAAAATCCATCTGATGATGTCGTATACCGGCGTTGGACGGGATGTGGCCGATCCCTGGTATACCGGGGATTTCGAGACCACCTTTCAGGATCTCTTGGAAGGGTGCGAGGCCATGCTGGAATAAGCCGGGCGGAATTGAAGAAAAAACCGTATCTTTGCCTTCACCATGGATCTGTCGGAACTTACGCTGGACCGGGAGGGCCTGGCCGCTGCCATCGCCTGCGAGGACGCCGCTTTTGAGGCGGCGCTCCGCGAGGAGGCGTATCGTGTCAAGCTGGCTGCCGTCGGCCCGGAAGTCTACCTGCGCGGGCTCATCGAGGTCTCAAATATCTGCGCCAAGAACTGCCTCTATTGCGGGATCCGCCGGGATATCCGCTGTCAGCGTTATGAACTGTCTCAGGAAGAGGTGCTTGCGACGGCGCAGGTTGCCGCCGACCTCCGTTTTGGCTCCGTGGTCATCCAGGGAGGGGAGCGCTCCGATAAGGCGTTTATCCGAAAGATTACCCGCCTCGTGAGGGCCATCAAGTCCATCGATACGGGGGATGATCCGCCGCTTGGGATTACCCTTTCTTTGGGTGAACAGTCCCGCGATGTCTATGAGGAATGGTTCGATGCCGGAGCGCACCGCTATCTGCTGCGCATCGAGTCCTCCAATCCCGACTTGTACCGTAGGATCCATCCGGACAATCACTCTTACGACCGTCGGCTCCAGGCGCTGTATCACCTTAAGGAAATTGGCTATCAGGCCGGTACGGGCGCTATGATCGGCCTGCCTTTCCAGACGGCGGAAGACATGGCCGATGACCTCCTGTTCTACAAGCGGTTCGATGCGCCGATGATCGGCATGGGACCGTACAATCCTCATCCGGATACGCCTTTGACGCTTTCCGCTGCGCCCTATCCTTCCACCGTAAGGCGTTTCGCCCTGGGGCTCAAGATGATTGCGCTGCTACGCCTGCTGATGCCGGACATCAACATCGCCGCTGCCACGGCCTTGGAGGTCCTGGACCCCCACGGCCGCGAAAAAGGCCTCCTTTCAGGCGCCAATGTTATTATGCCCAATATTACACCGCGGGAGCAGATGGTCAAGTACAATCTGTACGACCGCAAAACCTTGAATGCCAGTGACGTGGAAGACCTGAAGGAAGCTGGAATCGTTATCGGCTATGGCCGCTGGGGCGATTCCAGGCACTTCGGTCACGGAAGGTCCTGACGGTGTTTCAGTCTGTTCATGTAGATTACGATTTATGGGAAGGCTATAGGGCGATTGTAGTAGACCAAACACTCCGAATCTCGAACCTCCGCTTCCTGGAGGGGTTGCTGGAGATCCAGCGATTCATTGAGGCTTTACACCGATAGAATCAAATTCACCAGCCTAATCCCTTCAGCCATTTCTCTACTTTGGCCCTGCCGGAGCGTACTTCGTGGCCGTAGATTGCGAAGCCCGGTTTGACATTCGCCTTCGGGAAAGCTTTCTTGACGTCTTGGACGGTTGAAGCAAGTCCGCTGCCTTCGTGGGTGGTGAACGGGATGACTGTCTTTCCGTCCAGATTGATGTCACGGAACAGGGTGAACATTACCTGCGGATAGGTGCCCCACCAGATGGGACCGCCGATGAAGACGGTGTCGTACTTGGAAAGGTCCGGCGCCTTGCCCTCGTAAGGCGGCAATTCGCCCTTATTGGCCTCTTCCTTTGCAAGGTTGATAAGCGGCGTGTAGGCCATTCCGTCGTACT
>JAEEQF010000031.1 GCA_016285175.1 Bacteroidales bacterium | reverse complement strand
CCGCGACGAACGCAGGTTCCCCTCCCTGGATGCCCTCAGGGAGCAACTGATAGCCGATGCCGCCGTATGCCGATAAGCGGTTGATTTTAATTGAGACGTCTAACAGCTGTTGTTCCGTCCTTTTATTCCGTCCTCACGTTTTTTCCTTTCCTGTATCGCTTCCCGTCCTCTGGCGTTTCTGGTCAGACGCTGAAGTGTAGCAGGTCAAGTCCTGAACTGTTGCGGGTCTGCAGAAATAAGCTGACCTGCAACGCAAATCGGCCTCCTGTGCTCTCTGACGTTACAGGTCGGCCGTTTTTTTGCAGACCTGCCACGCTTTGTGCCCTCACCTGCTACGTTTTGTAGTTTCGGGAGAAATATGTACCTTTGAATATGGAGAAATTCGTATCTACCCTCAACGACATAGTCTGGAACCCGGGACTGGTGGTACTGCTGCTCGCTGCCGGCCTGTACTTCTCTTTCCGTACGCGTTTCGTGCAGGTCCGGAGGTTCAAGCTGATGCTCCGTTCGCTCTTCGGCAAGAAGTCCGGGGACAAGAGCGGCATTTCTTCCTTCGAGGCATTTTGCATCGCGCTTTCCGGACGTGTGGGTACGGGAAACATCGTGGGTGTGGCCACGGCCATTGCGTTCGGCGGGCCTGGGGCCGTGTTCTGGATGTGGGTGGTGGCTTTCTTCGGCGCTTCCACGGCCTTTGTGGAGTCCACGCTGTCCCAGATGTACAAGTTTAAGCACTCCAGCGGTTTCCGGGGCGGACCTTTCAGCTTCATCGAGGTCGGCCTGGGCAAGCGGGTGCTGGGCATCGTGTTTGCGGCCATTACCATTCTCAGCTGCGGCTTTTTCCTTACTACGGTGCAAGCCAACGGCGTTTCCATGGCTATGGCCAATGCCTTCCCGGTGCCTCCTCTGGCTACCGGCATCGTCCTGGCGGTAATCCTGGGCGCGGTAGTTATCGGCGGGGTCAAGCGTATTGCCCGGGTGGCGTCCATCATTACGCCCCTGATGGCTTTCGGCTATATCATCCTTTCGCTGGTGGTGGTGGCTTTCCACATCCAGGACGTGCCGGCGGTGCTCTGGAGCATCGTTACCAACGCCTTCGGCATCAATCCTGTGGCGGGCGGCATCATCGGCTCCACCATTGCGATGGGGGTCAAGCGCGGCATCTTCTCCAATGAGGCGGGGCAGGGTACCGGCGCCATCGTATCGGCCGCGGCCGATGTGGACCATCCGGCCCGGCAGGGCCTTGCACAGGCGTTTTCCGTGTATGTAGACACCCTCCTGGTGTGCACGGCAACGGCCCTGATGATCCTCACTTCCGGCACCTATAACATCATCGATTCCGCTACCGGAGACCTGTTGGTAGCCAATGCTCCGGAGCTGGGGAACAACTATGCCGGTTTCACCCAAAGTGCCGTGGACTCCGTCTTTGCGGGCTTCGGCAGCCAGTTCATCTCCATCGCCATGGTATTCTTTGCCTTCAGCACCATCATGGCCTATTATTTCTATGCGGAAACGGGCATTATCTACCTCTTCCGCGACAAAGACCAACGTAAGGAGAAATGGGTGATCCGCATCTTCCAGGCCATCATGATCGCCGCGGTGGTCTTCGGCGCCGTCCGGGAGGCCGACCTGGTCTGGACTCTGGGCGACATAGGGGTGGGCCTCATGGCCTGGGGCACCGTTGTCTCCATCCTCATCCTCTGTCCCAAGGCCATCAAGGCCCTGAAGGAGTTCGAGGGGAATGAAAATCGGTAAAACCGGTGCATCATTAAAAAACTTTTCGTATCTTTGCGGTGACATACAGCTCGACGGCCATCACCCGGCCGTCGGCTCGTTTTTTTGACAATGACAAAAACCAAATAAAACTATGGCAATTGAATACATGACTCAGGCCGGTCTGGACAAGCTCAAGAAAGATCTTGCAGACGCCTTGGCGCAGCGGCCAATTATTTCCGCAGCCATTGCGGAGGCCCGCGAGAAGGGAGACCTTTCGGAAAACGCCGAGTACGATGCCGCGCGCGACGCCCAGGGACTCCTGGAGGTGAAGATCGCCCGCCTCAAGGAGAAGGTGGCCAATGCCCGCGTGATTGACGAAAGCAAGCTTTCGGCCGATTCCGTTCAGCTCCTTTCCAAGGTTAAGGTGAAGAACCTCACCAACAAGATGGTGATGAACTTCCAGATCGTACCGGAAAGCGAGGCCGATTTCACCAAGGGCCTGCTGGCCGCCACCACGCCCATCGGCAAGGCCCTCATGGGTCACGCCAAGGGAGAAGTGGTTGATGCCCAGGTTCCCAGTGGTGTCATGAAGTTTGAAATCCTGGAAATCTCTCTTTAAGATGGCTACCATTTTCACCAAGATCGCCAAGGGCGAGATTCCGTCCTACAAGTGCGCGGAAAGCGAGGATTTTTACGCCTTCCTGGACATTTCCCCGCTGGCCAAGGGCCACACACTGGTAATTCCCAAAAACGTGGAGGACGACTATATCTTCCATCTGGACGAAGCCACTTATGAGGGCCTTGTGAAGTTCGCCCGCAAGGTGGCCATCGCCCTCAAGGCCGCTGTTCCCTGCAAGCGCGTGGGTGTGGCCGTGCTGGGCATGGAAGTGCCTCATACCCACATCCATCTTGTTCCCCTCCAGACAGAGGGAGACATGGATTTCCGTAAACCCAAGCTGCAGCTGGAGCCTGCCGAAATGGCTTCCATCGCCAGCGCAATCCTTGCCGAATATGAGAAGCTTTAACCGTATCTTCGCCGCCGTCCTGGTGGCGGCCGCCCTGGCTTCCTGTGTGGGCAAGAATACCGTTATCAGCGGCGTAGTGGCCGACGGAGCGGACAAGCAGATCACCGTGAAACTCCTGGATGTGAACCGCTATCAGCTCCTGGACAGCGTAAAGACCAATGCCGGCGGCTCTTTCAGCTATCAGCTGAATCTTAAGGAAGGTCGTCCGGAGTTCATCTACCTGTTCTATGGAAACCGCCAGATCGCATCCCTGCTGCTGCAGAAGGGAGACCATGTGATGGTCCGCACGGACACCTTGGGCGCCTACAGCGTGGAAGGCTCTCCGGAATCCAACAAACTGCAGGAAGTGGAGAACGCGCACAACAAGATTATCCGGGAGATGTCCCGGATCCTGGAGCGGGAGAGGAATCCGGAAGTGTCCATCAACCGGGCCTATGTGAACTATTACCGGGACCGGGTGAAGTACGTGATGACCAATTCCCATTCCCTCACCGTGGTGCCGGTGCTGTTCCAGCAGCTCAACGACGGCCTGCCGGTCTTCGGCCAGCCCACCGACGGAATCCTCATGAGGAATGTCTGCGATTCCCTCAAGACCCTGTATCCGGAGTCCCGTTATGTGAAGGCCCTGGAAGCGGAGGCCAAGCGCCGCCTGGACATGCTGGAGGTGAACAGCCGCTTGCAGCAGGCGCAGGAAGTGTCGTTCATAGACATTGCCCTGCCTGGTCTGGACGGTCAGGTCAAGAAGCTTAGCGAGGTCCCGGACAAACTTGTCATGGTGTATTTCTGGTCCACCACGGCGGAACAGAAAATGTTCAACCTGGATGCCCTGGTGCCGCTTTATGAGGAATTCCACAGCAAGGGATTCGAGATTTATTCCGTTGCGCTGGATGCCGACAAGACGGCCTGGGCCAGTGTGGTCCGCGGCCAGAAGCTTCCCTGGGTGAACGTATGCGATACGCAGGCGGAGCAGTCCAAGTATCTGGGCCTGTACGGAATAGACACCCTGCCTGTGATGTGGTTCCTGGTGGACGGGGAAATAGATCCCAACGCACAGGTGAAGGATCTCGCAGGTCTCCGGGCATATCTCCGGAAGAATCTTTAGAACAGGTTCTTACGCGAGACGGTCGCAATAAAGTCTTTCAGGTAAAAGGGTTCGAAGTACGCAAGGTCTTCGAACCTTTTTTCTTGCCAGGCGGCTTCGGCCAGGGGAGCCATGACGCCTGCCAGGGGATCGGCCTTCTGGAAAAAGGCGTTGGGCGAAGTGAGTACCTCCCGGCATTTGAGGGCACCGTCTCCAATGAAAAGGACCGGGCCTTCCAAGAGCTCCGCCGCAAAGGAATCCGGGCCGACGACCTTGGCTTCCACTTCCGTAAGCTGCTTTCCCTCAGGGGAAAATACGGCCGTGTACACCTCCATCCGCCGGGCGTCTATCATGGGAATGATGTATTGGGGATCCTTCGCTTGGCCCGGGATGACGGAATGCGCCAGAACCTCCAGCGTACCCACGCTCAGCAGGGGAAGTCCCGCTCCGAAGCACAGGCCTTTGGCGGTGGAGACACCCACCCGGAGGCCGGTGTAGGAGCCCGGGCCCTTGCTCACGCAGACGGCGTCGCAACCGGCCATGGAAAGGCCGGCTTCATCCAGCACCTCCTTCACCAGGGGAGCGGCCAGGGAGGCCTGCTGGCGGGGCTCTGTGCAAATACGTTCCGCTACCACCTTCCCATCGGCCGACAGGGCGACGGAAAGGGTTGCGGTGGAAGTTTCCAGTAAAAGGATCCGGGCCATACTATGCTGCAGCGGGAGGAGTGGAGGTGACCAGTTGTTTGAGGAACGGGAAGATGAAATAGCCGAAGTCCTTGAGGAGGTTATACACCACCGAGTTGGTAAGGATGTCACTCTTAACCAGCTCGAACTGCGTGTTCACCGTCTCGAAGAGAATGATGATCACGCCCAGCACCACAGCCGTTACTAGGATGGACGACACTACGCCCAAAACCTTGTTGAGCCAGCCCAGAAGGGCCATTTCAAGTACCTTGGTGAGCAGTTTGGCCAGGATTAGCACCACCAGGCTCACCACCACCAGGATTACCAGGAAAGCCACCACTTTGAGCACGGCTTCCGGAATGGTGAGATACTGCTGCAGCACTTCGCTCACGGGCCCCAGGAACTTGGAAGCGGCCCAGATGCTGAACACAATGCCTACCAGCGCAACGGCCTGTTCCAGAAATCCTTTGGATATCCCGCGGATGATTCCCGGAACGAACAGGATGAGCAGTATAATGTCTAATGTGTTCATATTGATAGTCCCAATAATAATTCTTATCTTTGCAGACTTAAAACTGTATGCAAAAATAGGCAAAAAATATGACATTCAAAGAATATAAAGGCCTGGACCTTACGGAAACGGGCAATGTTGTTCTGGAGAGGTGGAAAAAGATCCACGCCTTCGAGAAGTCGCTGAGCGTACGCGAGGGGGCTCCGGAATTCATTTTCTTTGAAGGTCCTCCTTCGGCCAACGGCATGCCGGGCATCCATCACGTGATGGCCCGCTCCATCAAGGACGCCATCTGCCGCTATAAGACCCAGACCGGTTTCAAGGTGAACCGCCGGGCCGGATGGGACACCCACGGCCTGCCGGTGGAACTGGGCGTGGAAAAGAAGCTGGGCATCACCAAGGCCGATATCGGCACCAAGGTGAGCGTAGAAAAGTACAACGCCACCTGCCGCAAGGAGGTAATGAAATATACCAGGGAGTGGGAAACCATGACCGAGCGCGTGGGCTACTGGGTGGATATGAAAGACCCGTACATCACGTACGACAACCGGTATATAGAAACCCTTTGGTATCTCCTCAAGAAGATTTACGACAAGGGGCTGCTCTATAAGGGCTATACCATCCAGCCGTATTCTCCCACGGACGGCACGGGCCTCAGCTCCCATGAGTTAAACCAGCCGGGCTGCTACAAGGATGTGAGCGACACCACCGCCACCGTGCAGTTCGAACTGATCAAGGACGGCGCTTCCCAGCCCCTTTTCGGCACGGAAGCTTTCCCGGTGTATATCCTGGCCTGGACCACCACGCCGTGGACCCTGCCTTCCAATACCGCCCTCTGCGTGGGCCCGGAGATCGAATATGTCCGCGTCCTTTCCTTCAACCCGTATTCCGGAGAGCCGGCCGTCTATGTGCTGGCCAAGGAGTTGCTGGGAGAATGGTTCAATCCCAAGGGAGAGAACCAGCCGCTGGAAGGCTATGTGAAGGGTGACAAGATTGTGCCCTACAAGGTGCTGGAGGGCAGCTGGAAGGGGAAGGACCTGGTGGGCATCCGCTATCATCAGCTCATCCCGTGGTTCAAGCCGGATGGAGACGCCTTCCGTGTAATCCCCGGAGACTATGTAACCACCAGCGACGGTACCGGCATCGTGCACATCGCCCCCACTTTCGGTGCGGACGATAAGCGCGTGGCCGCAGCCGCCGGCATCGGCGCCATCATGCCCATAGACAGGGACGGCAATCCGCAGGCCCAGGTGGATCGCCAGGGCCGCTTCATGCGCCTGGAAGACATGGATCCCGCCTATGCCGCTGCGGTGGACCCCTCGTACAAAGAGTATTCGGGCCGATATGTAAAGGCCGGCTACAAGCAGTATTTCGAGCATGTGGAGGAGGAAGGCACGCTGGATATAGACCTCTGTGTAATGATGAAGGCCGATGGCCGTGCGTTCAAGGTGCAGAAGCATGTGCACAATTACCCGCACAGCTGGCGTACGGACCTTCCGGTGCTCTATTATCCGCTGGACAGCTGGTTCATCAAGGCATCGGCCGTCAAGGACCAGATGGTGGAGCTTAACAAGCAGATTACCTGGAAACCCGCTTCCACCGGCACCGGCCGCTTCGGCCAGTGGCTGGAGAACATCCAGGACTGGAACCTTTCCCGTTCCCGCTACTGGGGCACTCCGCTGCCCATCTGGCGCACGGAAGACGGGAAGGAAGAGATCTGCATCGGCTCCGTCAAGGAACTTTACCATGAGATAGAGAAGGCTGTGGCCGCCGGCGTAATGCCCTCCAATCCGCTCAAGGAGAAGGGCTTCGATCCGGAGGATGAAAGCCTGGAGAACTTCAACAAGATAGACCTGCACAGGCCGTACGTGGATTCCCTATTCCTGGTTTCCAAGACCGGCCGGAAGATGACGCGAGAAACGGACCTTATCGATGTCTGGTTCGATTCGGGCGCCATGCCTTATGCGCAGGAAGGCCTCCGCAATCTGGAAAGCGACAAGTTCGGCGCCACGGCAGACTTTATCGCCGAAGGCGTGGACCAAACCCGCGGCTGGTTCTACACCCTGCACGCCATCCACACCATGGTGAGCGGGACGCCCGCCTTTAAACGTGTGATTTCCAACGGTCTGGTGCTGGACAAGAACGGCAACAAGATGAGCAAGCGCCTGGGCAATGCGGTGGATCCGTTCATGGCCCTGGACACCTATGGGGCCGATGCCCTGCGCTGGTACATGCTCACCAATGCGGAACCCTGGGACAACCTCAAGTTCGACGAGGGCGGTGTGGCCGACGTGCGCCGCAAGTTCTTCGGCACCCTCTACAACACGTACGCCTTCTTTGCCCGCTATGCCAATATAGACTCGTGGGTGCCGGAAGAACATACTTCCGCCTCCGCGAAAAATTATGCCGATGCTACGGCGGAAGTATGTTCTTCCGGCATCGAGCTGGATAAATGGATTATCTCCAAGCTCAATACCGTGATCCGGGACGTGCGCGCAGCTTACGAAGATTACGACGTAAAGACCGCCGGACGTATCCTGGAGGCCTTTGTGTGTGACGATGTGTCCAACTGGTACGTACGCTTGAACCGTTCCCGTTTCTGGGCCGGCGAGATGACCTCCGATAAGCAGGCTGCGTACGGAACGCTGTACCGGGTGCTGGTGGATGTGGCCATCCTGGCCGCCCCCATCGCCCCGTTCTACATGGACCAGCTCTATTGTGACTTGGTTCCCGCGGCGGAAAGCGTGCATTTCACCCTGATGCCGTCGGCCGATGAAAAAGCCATCGACGCGGCTCTGGAAGAGCGTATGGCGCTGGCCCAGCAGGCTACGTCCCTCATCCTGGGTATCCGCAAGAAGGTGAATATCCCTGTCCGCCAGCCGCTGCAGAAGGTGATGATCCCTGTGATTTCGGAAAAGGTGCGCGCTGCACTGGATGCCGTGAAGGGGATTGTCCTGCCGGAGGTGAACGTGAAGGAGATGGAGTTCGTTGAGGACACCAGCGGTATCATGACGCTCAAGATCAAGCCCAACTTCAAGGTGCTGGGCAAGACATACGGCGCCCGCATGAAAGAGATTGCCGCCGCTTTCGCCGCCCTGGAGCAGCCCGTGATCGCAGCCATCCAGAAGGCCGAAACCGCCGGCGAGGTCTATACCCTGTCCCTGCCGGGCGGGGACGTGGTCCTGAACCCCGGAGACTATGCCATCGCTTCCGAGGATGTGGAAGGCTGGCAGGTGGCCAGTGAAGGCTCCCTCACCGTGGCGCTGGACGTGGAAGTGACGCCGGAACTCCGCCGGGAAGGCCTTTCCCGCGAACTGGTGAACCGCATCCAGAACCTCCGGAAGAGCTCCGGCTTCGAGGTAACGGACCGCATCCATACCGTGGTCTATTCCAACGATGCCGCCCTGGCCGATGCCCTGGCCGTTTATGCCGATTATGTAAAATCCCAGACCCTTTCCCTTTCCATCGGCCTGGAAGCCTATGAGAAGGCCCCCTCGGATGCCGCCGAAGTGGAATGGACTGAAGGAACCATCAAGATAACGATAAAACGCTAACTAAAATTCCAAACTAATATGGAAGAGACCAACAAAACCCGCTATTCTGACGAGGAACTGGAAGAGTTCCGCGGCATTATCAACGAGATGCTGGACAAGGCCCGTGCCGAGTATGCCACTTTGCGTGAGGTTGTTACGCACGCAGGTGGAAACGATATCCTGGACACGGCACCCACTTTCAAGACCGTGGAGGACGACGGCGCTTTCCAACTTTCCAAGGAAGAGGCCGGTGCCCTGGCACAGCGTCAGTATAAGTTCATCCAGAACCTGGAAGCAGCCCTGGCCCGTATCGAGAACAAGACCTACGGCATCTGCCGCGTAACCGGCAAGCTCATCCCCAAAGAGCGCCTGCGCCTGGTTCCGCACGCCACAACCACGGTGGAAGGAAAAGCCATCCTGGAAAAGACCGGCCGTAAGTAAGGTCTCATGAAGGAAAGGAACAGAGGCAAATTCCTGCTGATTCTCGGCATCCTGCTGGTAGTCATCGACCAGGTCGTCAAAGTCCTGGTGAAGACCCACATGACGCTGGGGGAGAGCATTCCCGTGCTGGGCAACTGGTTCCAGCTGGTGTTCGTGGAGAACAAGGGCATGGCCTTCGGCCTGTCCTGGGGAGGTGCCTTTGGAAAATACCTGCTCACCGTTTTCCGGATAGTGCTCTTCGGCTTCCTTTGCTGGTGGATCTCCAAGCTGGTAAAACGGCAGCCCGCCGTCCCCATGGGCGTCCTCGTGGGCCTTACGCTAATCACGGCCGGTGCCTTTGGCAATATTGTGGACTGCCTGTGTTACGGCCTGGTTTTCAGCGAATCCACCTACGATACGGTGGCCACGCTGGGCAGCTACGCCCCTTTCATGCAGGGCAAGGTGGTGGACATGTTCTACTTTCCCCTGTGGACCTGGCCGGACTGGGTCCCCTGGCTGGGCGGGCACATCTTCTTTGAACCGGTGTTCAATTTTGCCGACAGCTGCGTAACCGTAGGAGCCATTTACCTGGCTCTGTTCCACTGGAGGTTTTTTGCAAAGGATTAATTTTGTATCTTTGCAGCCGCTTTGGAGGATTGGCCGAGTGGTCGATGGCGGCAGTCTTGAAAACTGTTGTACCGCAAGGTACCGGGGGTTCGAATCCCTCATCCTCCGCAATTGTTAAAGTCCGGACAGGCTTGCTTGTTCTGGACTTTTTGTTATCTTTGTATTCACTAAAACGATTAATCACTATGGAATACAGGGAACTTGGGAAAACCGGGCTGAAAATCTCCAGCCTGTGCTATGGTGCCTCGTCGCTGGGCAGCGTTTTTCATGAAACAAAGGAAGCGGAAAGCATCAAGGCCGTGGAAGCGGCTGTGGAGGGGGGCATCAACTTCATCGACGTAAGCCCCTACTATGGCCATTACAAGGCCGAAACCGTGCTGGGAAAGGCGCTGAAGTACATTCCCCGGGACAAGTATTACCTCAGCACCAAAGTGGGCCGATACGGCAAGGACGGTGTCAATACCTGGGACTATTCCGGCCGTAGAGCCACGGAAAGTGTGTACGAGAGCATGGAGCGGCTGGGGATAGACCATATAGACCTCATCAATGTTCACGACATAGAGTTCCAGGCGGCCATGGAAGGCGGCCTGCAGAAGGTGGTGGACGAGACGCTGCCTGCCCTGGTGGAACTGAAGCGGAAAGGCATCGTGGGCCATGTGGGCATTACGGACCTTCAGCTCAAGAACCTCAAATGGGTTGTGGAGCATACGGAGAAAGGGACCGTGGAGAGTGTCCTCAATTTCTGCCATTACTGCCTCAATGACGACGAGCTGGTGGACTATATGGACTTTTTCGAGCAGCACGGTGTGGGCATCATCAACGCCTCCCCGCTGGGGATGGGCCTGCTGTCCATGCGGGGTGTCCCGGACTGGCATCCGGCTCCCAAGCCCCTGGTGGAGGCCTGCCACAAGGCCGCCCTTCATTGTGCCGATAAGGGCTATCCCATTGAAAAACTGGCCATCCAGTACTCTGTAAGCCATCCTCGCATCGCGGGTACCCTATTCTCATCGGCCAATCCGGAGAACGTCAGGAAAAACATCCATTGGGTGGAAGAACCCATCGACTGGGAATTGGTGCGGGAGGTCAAGGATATCATCGGCAATCAACAGCGCGTCACGTGGGCAAACTCATAATAGATGCACACAGCCATCTGTGGCTGAAGCAGGACACAACGGTGGACGGGAAGCGCATCCTGTCCCTGAAGAACGGACGCAGCATCTTCCTGGACCAGGAAGTGCAGATGCTGCCGCCCTTCCTGATAGACGGCCGGAATACGGCCGAGGTCTTCCTCTCCAACATGGATTACGCCCAGGTGGGCGCCGCCGTGGTGGTGCAGGAGCTGATTGACGGTTGCCAGAATGAATATCTTTCGCAGGTTCAGCGGCAGTATCCGGAGCGCTTTTTCTGCATGGGAATGGCATGGAACGAGCAGGAGCTGGAGGCCGTAATCCGTGCCGGACTCAAGGGTGTGGCCATCCCCGGCCATCGCGTGAAAGAACCGCTCTCCAGCCTGATGCCCGTATTCAAACGGATGGAAAAGGAGGGGATGGTACTGTCCATGTGCCTGGCCGATGACGGGCGCCAGATAGCCCAGATGGCGGAGGTGATCCGGGAATGCCCGGAGCTGAAGGTAGCCATCGGCCATTTCGGCATGCCCACAACTCCCTCTTTCCGCAGCCAGGTCCTTCTGGCCCGCGAGGGAAAGAACGTGATGATAGAGTCCGGCGGCATAACCTGGCTCTACAATCCGGAGTTCTATCCTTTCCCCACGGCCGTCCGCCGCATCCGCGAGGCGGCCGACTGGGTGGGCTGGGACCGCCTCATGTGGGGCTCCGACTATCCGCGCACCATCACCGCTATAACTTACCGGATGTCCTACGATTTCGTGGAGAAATCGGCCGATATCACCGATACCCAAAAGGCACTCTTCCTGGGGCAGAATGCCCGGAACTTCTACGGTTTCAAGGACCTGCCCGAACTACCTTACATTAAAAACATGTCCGAATGAAAAAGTCCACCTCCCTGGCCCTGGGCCTCATTTTCTGCCTGTTCTTCCTCTGGGCCATCAGCAGCAACCTGCTGCCCACCATGATACGCCAGCTCATGAAGACCTGCGAACTGAACACCTTCGAGGCCTCTTTCACGGAGAGCGCCTACTGGCTGGCCTATTTTATCTGTCCCATCCCTATAGCCATGTTCATGCGGCGCTACAGCTACCGGGTGGGCATCATCGCGGGCCTGCTGATAGCGGCCAGCGGCTGCCTGCTGTTTTTCCCGGCGGCGCGGGTGCACAGCTACGGCATATACCTTTGCGTATTCTTTATCATCGCCGTGGGCATGTGCTTCCTGGAAACGGCCGCCAACCCCTATGTAACCGTCCTGGGAGAGCCGCAGACGGCACCCCGGCGCCTGAACCTGGCCCAGTCGTTCAATGGGCTGGGCGCGTTCATATCGGCCATGTTCTTGAGCAAGCTGGTCCTTAGCGGACAGAACTTCACCCGCGAAACCATCCCGGCCGATTATCCCGGCGGCTGGGCCGGCTATATCCAGACGGAGACTGCCTCCATGAAGCTGCCTTACCTGATCCTGGCGGGGCTGCTGATAGCCGTGGCCATCCTGCTGGTGCTGGTGAAACTGCCCAAGGTAGCCGAGGAAGAGAAGGACAAGAAGGGAGAAAAGCTCATAGATTTCTCCACCCTTAAGAAGCCGCACCTGCGCTGGGGCGTCATAGCCCAGTTCTTCTACAATGGCGGCCAGACAGCCATCAACAGCCTTTTCCTGGTGTATTGCTGCACCTATGCCGGCATCGACGAGGGCACGGCCACCACATTCTTCGGCCTGTATATGCTGGCCTTCCTGCTGGGCCGATGGGTGGGTACCCTCATCATGACCAGGATCTCTCCGGAGAAGATGCTCACTTTCTATGCGCTGGCCAATGTGGTCCTGTGTGTGGTAATAGTGGGCTTCGGCGGCTATGTGGGCCTTTATGCCATGCTGGCGGTGTCCTTCTTCATGAGCATTATCTATCCCACGCAGTTCTCCCTGGCCATCAACGGGCTGGAAGAGCAGACCAAATCCGGATCGGCCTTCCTGGTGATGGCTATCGTGGGTAATGCCTGCGTACCGCAGTTCACGGCCTTTATCATGCACCGGAACGAGACCTTCTATCAGGTAGCCTATGTGGTCCCGCTCATCTGCTTTGCCGTGTGTGCCTTCTACGGCTTTAAATACAAATCCCTGTTACAGAAATCATCCGTAGCGGAAACCAAATGATGAAAGCTATACAAATTACTCATTCCCAGGAACTGAGCGTCATTGATGTTCCAGTTCCGGAGGCTCCCGGAGAGGGCGAGGTCCTGCTCAAACTGCAATATGTGGGCTTTTGCGGCAGTGACCTTAATACCTTCCTGGGTCGCAACACCATGGCCTTGGATCCCGTAATCCCGGGCCACGAAATAGGTGCCGTCATAGAGGCCGTGGGGCCTGGCGTCCCCGAATCCCTGAAGCCCGGCCAGGTTGTCAGCTGCAATCCCTACACCAGCTGCGGGAAATGTTCCTCCTGCCGCAACCGCCGCCCGAATGCCTGCCGGCACAACGAAACGCTGGGCGTGCAGCGCAACGGCGCCATGCAGGAGTATATTACCCTTCCCTGGGAGAAGGTAATCCCCGCCGGCAAGCTAACGCCCAAGCTGTGTGCCCTGGTGGAACCTATGAGTGTGGGATTTCACGCCGTGAACCGGGCACAAGTGGCTGATACCGATGTTGTTATGGTAATCGGCTGCGGCATGGTGGGCATGGGTGCCATCGTGCGCTCGGCCCTCAGGGGTGCCACGGTCATTGCGGCCGATATCGACGACGAAAAGCTGTCCCTTTCCCGGGAGATGGGCGCTGCCTATGTGGTCAATACGCGCACGGAAGACGTCCATCGGCGGCTGCAGGAAATCACCGGCGGCTTCGGCCCGGATGTGGTGATTGAAGCGGTGGGCAGCGTTCCCACCTATCAGATGGCCATCGACGAAGTGGCTTTCACCGGCCGTGTGGCCTGCATCGGCTATGCCAAGGGAGAAGTCCCGCTCCAGACCAAGTTCTTTGTGCAGAAGGAACTGGATATCCGCGGTTCCCGCAATGCCCTGCCGGAAGATTTCCTTTCCGTCATCCGTTACCTGGAGAAAGGGACAGCCCCGGTGGAAAAACTCATCACCAGGGTGGTCCGCCCGGATGAAGCCCTGGAAACGATGCGCTGGTGGAGCGCGAACCCCGGCAGGGTGTTCCGCATTTTGGTGGACTTCAGCTAGATTCCTGCATTTTTATTTGGTAGTTTCCGGAAAAGATACTACCTTTGCAATCCCCATTCAGGGGCGTAGCTCAGCTGGTTTAGAGCGCTTCAGTCACATTGAAGAGGTCATCGGTTCGAATCCGATCGTCCCTACTTGAAACAGGCAGCCAATCTGGTTGCCTGTTTCGCTTAAATGCCTGATATACCGGTTCTTATACAAATACCCTGCTGCCAAAATACAGCAGGGTATTATCGTAAGTGACTGATTATTCTACCGTTACGGATTTCGCCAGGTTCCTGGGCTGGTCCACGTTGCGGCCCTTGCTTACGGCTATGTAGTAGGCCAGCAGCTGGAGCGGGATAATGGAGATTATCGGCATAAGGCATTCCGCCGTTGCGGGGACCTCTATGCAATAATCGGCCCGGTGGCGAAGCTGCTTGTCGCCTTCAGAAATAACGGCGATGATCTTGCCGCCTCGCGCCTTGATTTCCTCGATGTTGGACACGGTCTTTTCGTAAGTATGGTCCAATGTTGCAATGACCACGGTGGGCATCTCGGCGTCTATCAGCGCAATGGGGCCGTGCTTCATTTCGGCCGCCGGAAGGCCCTCGGCGTGGATGTAGGAGATTTCCTTGAGCTTGAGTGCACCCTCCAGGGCGGTGGGGTAGTTGTAGCCGCGCCCCAGATAGATGAAATTGTGGGCGTAGGTGAAGATGCTGGCCAACTTTTCCACTGCCGGAGCGGTCTCCAGCACTTTCCGGATGGTTTTCGGGAGCTCCAGGATGGCGCCTGCCACCTGATGGTAATAATCCATGTCTATGGTCCCGCGCAGTTTGCCGATAACCAGCGCCAGCATGGCCATCACGGTTACCTGGCCGGTGAAGGCCTTGGTGGAGGCTACGCCGATTTCCGGTCCCACATGGATGTAGGTGCCTGAATCCGTCGCGCGTGCGATGGAGGAGCCGATAACATTGCAGATG
This sequence comes from Bacteroidales bacterium, assembly GCA_016285175.1. Lineage (GTDB taxonomy): Bacteria > Bacteroidota > Bacteroidia > Bacteroidales > UBA932 > Cryptobacteroides. The sequence continues at coordinate 4,505 of JAEEQF010000031.1, read as the reverse complement.
CCATAGACAAAGGCTCCGCTGCGTTTGGCAATCTCTATGGCCGCCAGGGTATCGGCCGTTTCTCCGGACTGGGAGACGGCAATGACCACGTCGTCCGGGCGGATGATGGGATTCCGGTAGCGGAACTCGGAGGCATATTCCACCTCTACGGGGATCCGGCACAGATTCTCGATGAGATGCTCGCCGATGAGCGAAGCGTGCCAGGAGGTGCCGCAGGCCACAAAGATGATGCGTCCGGCCTTGAGGAATCTGTCCTGGTTGTCCAATACGCCGGAAAGGATGATTTCCCGGGTATCGGGATTCACGCGGCCCCGGATGCAGTCCACCAGGGTGTCCGGCTGCTCATGGATTTCCTTGAGCATGAAGTGCGGGAAACCGCCCTTCTCCAGCTGGGAGATGGACATTTCCAGCTTCTGGATATCCACCTTGGAGGGCTCTCCATACAGGTTTTTGATCTGGAGGGGCTTGCCCTTCTCAATAACCGCCACCTCGCCGTCGTTCAGGTACACGAATTTCTGCGTGTAGTCAATGATGGACGCGGCGTCAGAACTGAGGAAATACTCTCCCTTTCCAATGCCGATGGCCATCGGCGAACTCTGCCGGGCCGCGATGATGCGGTTGTTGTCGCCCCGCTTGACAACGGCGATGGCATAAGCACCGACAACTTGCTGCAGGGCAATGCGGACGGCCTCTTCCAGCGAGCATTCGTTGGTGTCCTGGATGTATTCGATCAGGTTCACCAGCACCTCGGAATCCGTACTGCTGCGGAAGCTGTACCCATGCGAAATGAGCGCGTCCTTGAGTACGCGGAAATTCTCGATGATGCCGTTGTGGATAAGGGCCAATCGGCCGCTTTGCGAGAAATGGGGGTGGGCATTGGCGTCGTTCGGTTCCCCGTGGGTGGCCCAGCGGGTATGGCCGATGCCGATGGTGCTGGCGGTGTCTTTCCCCTGCAGGAAATGCTCCAGGTCGTCCACCTTCCCCTTGCACTTGTACAGTTCAATCTGTCCGTCTTTTCCGATGAGGGCGACGCCTGCACTGTCATAGCCCCTGTACTCGAGCCGATGCAGTCCCTTGATAACCACGGGGCACGCCTGGCGTTCCCCTACGTAACCTACAATTCCACACATAGCCTCCCGGTTTTGTGTGAGGACACTGCGGCGAGTGCCCTATCACTGTTTGTAACCATAGTAAGTATAAAACAAATCCGTAAGCGGCACGGTGACCAACACTTACGCAGTGCAAATATACTATTTTTTTGTAAATGTTGTATAAATAGCCCACGTCCAGGACCATTATTCCACATTTCCGGTCCTCGCGACGTGCTGGAGCTCGGCCACAGGACCAAATTCTGGCGTTTCCGGTCCTGACGGTGAACTGGTGATAGGTGGCCTCACTCACAGGGATTCCGCTACGCTTCGCTTTCATGAGGCCCGAAGGGCCGAACGGCGTCTTCTGACGCCGAGCCCCTCTCCCGAGGAGAGGGGTTGGGGAGAGGGTAACGTGGGGATAAATAAAGCGGCGTTGCGCCGCTTTATCCCTCACTCAACGCGAAAAGCGCCTGCGAAGCAGACGCTTTGAAGCGGTGAGTGAGGGATTCGAACCCCCGTTGCGCTCGCACGCAAACCTGTTTTCGAGGCAGGCTCCTTCAACCACTCGGACAACTCACCTTGCTTGGGGCTGCAAAGTTACAAATAAAATTTAACTCTGCAACGCCCTTTTACTTGAACCACTCCGTGAGATGGTCTTTGGCATAGAGATAATACACCAGAAGGCCGATCCAGCTGGTGATGAGCACCAGGACGGCGGTAATGATCTTTCCTCCTGCGGAGATGGGCTTCTTGAAAATGTCCAGAACGGCCAGGATTGCCAGTACTATACCGGCGATGTAGATAATGCTTCCTAACATATTGTGTTTTGTTTAAAGGTTTTCCTGAATTCAAAGATACAAATAATGCTTGAAAAAGCAAAAAACCGGCTAGGAACGCGGTGCATCTTCATCGGCCTTGACCGGCCGTTTGATCTTCCAGCCGATGGCCGCTATCAGGATGGACATGAGGGGAGAGATGATGTTGAAGAAGCAGAACGGCGCATAGACCAGCGTGGGGACGGACAGGATGGTGGCCTGGGTCATGCCGCAGCTGGACCAGGGAAAGAGGGGAGAGGTAACCGTGGCCGAATCTTCAACGGAACGGCTGAGGAGCTTGTTTTCGTAGCCTTTCCGCTCGTACGTATTCCGGAAAATATTGGAAGTGAGGATGATGGACAGATACTGGTCGCTCACCAGGCCGTTCAGTACGGTTCCCGTGGTAACGGTGGAGGCCACCATGCCGGTGCGGGTGCGCGTAAGGGGTTCCAGGAGCTTGGAGAGCTGCCTTATCATGCCGCTGGCCTGCATGCATGCGCCAAAGCACATGGCGCAGATAATCAGATACACCGTATTAAGCATCCCCAGCATGCCGCGGGACGTAAGCAGGGCGTCCGTGGCCGCATTTCCCGTATCTATGGTAACGGTATTGTAAATGGTTTCGATGGTCCCGCCCAGCAGCACCCGGGCTTTGGAACCTTCCGTAATGCCGGACCCCACCTGGTACACCAGCTCCGGTTGGAAAATGAGCGCTGCGATGGCTGCCGTGAGGGTAGACAGGGCCAGCACCATGAGGGCCGGCATCCGCCGCCAGATCATGAGTCCGGTGAGAAGCGGCACCACGAAAAGCCAGGGCGTAATGTGGAAATGTGTGGACAGCGCGTTTGTATAAAGTTGAATATCAGAGGCGTCGGCCCCGGCATGGGAAAGCCCCATGACGGTGAAGACTGTCAGCGCCACAACCATGGACGGACCGGTGGTGAAAACCATGTAACGGATGTGCTCAAACAAGTGCACCCGGTTAAGGGAGGAAGCCATGACCGTGGTGTCCGACATGGGCGAAATCTTGTCGCCGAAGTACGCTCCGGAAATGATGGCGCCGGCAATGACTCCGTCGCTGAATCCCTCGGCCCGGCCGATACCCAGCAGCGCCACGCCGATGGTGGCGATGGTGGTCCAGGAGGATCCTGTCATCACCGAAACTACAGCGCAAAGAAGGGCGGCGGTTAGCAGGAACACCTTGGGACTGATGATTTTAACTCCGTAATAGATAAAGGCGGGCACCACTCCGCTCACCATCCAGGTACCGGAAATGGCTCCAATCAAGAACAGGATTACGATGGCGGTGGTGACGTCTCCCACATTGGCTTTGATGGCATCCTCGAAGTCCTTCCATGGCGTCTTGTACAGCCATATGCTAAGCCAGACGCAAATGCCCGCGGCAAACAGCAGCGACACCTGCGAGGCCCCCAGGATGGCGTCCGAGCCAAAGATGCCGATATTGAGGGCCAGCAGTCCTACCAGCACCACTATGGGCAGCAGCGCTATAAGCGTTTTAGCTAATTCCTTCTTTTTCATCGGCCGCGAATTTATGCAAAAATTCTGTATAATTAATGCATAATATTCAAATCGGCCTATAAGAGTTGCAGGCCGATGCCGGGAATGTCCGGAAGACGGAGTTTGCCGTCAATCACTTTTACACCACTGAAGCGGTCGTTGTCTATGAGGAGGTTGCCGTCCAGGTCGGCAAAATCTACGGCGGGGGAGAGCTGGGCGGCGGCACTTACGGCGCAGGAAGTCTCCGTCATGCAACCCACCATCACTTTCATGTCCAGCGCCCGGGCCATGGAAACCATCTTCCATGCCTCGCGCATGCCGGTGCACTTCATGAGCTTGATGTTGATGCCGCTGAAGGCGCCTTTCAGCGCGGGAATGTCCTTCAGGCGTTGGATGGATTCATCGGCAAAGATGGGGAGGGGGCTGCGTCCGGTGAGCCAGGCGGTGTCGTCCAGGCGGTCCACCGGAAGGGGCTGTTCTACCATCACTACGCCCTGCTCCTTGAGCCAGCAGATCTCTTCCAGGGCCTTGGAACGGTCTTTCCAGCCCTGGTTGGCGTCCACGGCCAGGGGTACGTCCGTGACGGAGCGGATGGTACGGATCATTTCCTCGTCCGTGTCCAGGCCCACCTTCACCTTGAGGATATTGAAGCGTCCGGCGGCTTCCAGCGTCTTTTCGCGCACCACGTCCGGCGTATCGATGCCGATGGTGTAGGTGGTGGAGGGCGCCTTTTCCGGGTTCAGGCCCCAGATGCGGTACCAGGGCTGGCCGATGAGTCTGCCCACCAAATCGTGCAGGGCAATGTCCACGGCGGCCTTGGCGGCGCTGTCGCCCGGGGAAAGGCTGTCTATGTAGGCCAGGATATCTTCCAGCTGGAACGGGTCCCGGAACTGCGACAGGTCCACTTTCTGAAGGAAGGCGGTAACGCTGTCCACCGACTGCCCCAGGTAGGGAGGCATGGAGGCCTCACCATAGCCAGTAACTCCCTCATATTCAATTTCTACCTGTACGTCCGGCGTGGTTGTTCTGCTATAGGAAGCAACGGTGAAAGTATGCGTAAGCTGCAACTCGTAAGGGAAGA
>JAEEQF010000151.1 GCA_016285175.1 Bacteroidales bacterium | reverse complement strand
CTAATCAATTAGCAATTAACAACTTATATAAAAATGTAAAGTAAACGTTTCTTCTTCTTTTTTTCGGATAATAATCCCGACATTTGCGGCGGGCACCCCTATCAGCCCAAACTAATCATTTGCACGCCTGGCTTAGAATTCCAGGCGGATTTGTGTAAGTGACTGAATTATAGCTATTTCTATTCAACGGCCTCAGGAAACAAACGGAGGTCTGTGCCGGCAGCTACTGCTGGAAATTGCGGCTGGCGAAGGGAAGGGACAGGCGAAGGGCAGTATGCCAATATTCCCAGGTGTGGGCGCCGTCACGGACACGGAACTCGCATTTGATGTCTTTTTCCCGCATCTTCTGATAGAAGCGTGCCGAAAGATCGAAGATGAAATCGTCGTCCCCGCAGTCTACAAACCATTTCACGGTGCGGAGGGCGGCAAGGCTGTTTTCATCGGCCCGATCCAGAAAGTCTATGGTGGAATGTTTCCACACGGAGATGGCCGTTCGGGTGAGTTTGTCCTCCGGGTTTCCCTGGCTGCGGAGATCTCCCGGGCGCTGGTCCAACCAGGCACTCATGGCATATGCGCTGGAGAACAGGTCCGGATGGCGCTGTGCATAGACCAGCGTTCCGCCACCGCCCATGGAGAGACCGGAAACAGCCCGGTAGCCTTTGCTGCCGCCGCAGTGGTATTTGCTTTCCGCCTGCGGTAGAAGTTCCTGGAAGAAGAAGTCCTCGTAAGGCCAGTCCTCTACGTTAAAATAACCGTTTTGGTAGTGGTTCACATCCGGGCCGCCGGCATTGGGCATGATAATGACCACGGGCCGGAGTTCTCCCGATGCTATCAGTTCATCGGCCACGGCCTGCAGCCCGCCCACCGATGCCCAATCCTTGTAGGTGCCGTAGAGACCATGCAGGAGATACAGGACCGGGTACTGCTGCGAAGGGTTATAGCCCTGGGGAAGATAGATGTTATACTTCTGGACACCGCCCAGCAGACGCGTTTCCAGACTGTCGGTGACAATTTTGCCTTGCGCAGCACTGCTAAGGGCCACTGCCAGCAGTCCGAGGAGGAGTAATAAGCGTTTCATATAGTTTAAGGATGCACGAGCGTGCCCACTTTCTCGCCGGAAAGCAGTTTGGTGAGGTTCCCGCTCTGGTTCATGTCAAAGACAATGATGGGCATATGGCCGTCGCTGCACAGGGCGTAGGCCGTCTGGTCCATCACCTTGAGGTGCTTGGAAATGGCTTCGTCGAAGGTGAGCTCATCGTACTTGACGGCCGATGGATCCTTTTCCGGATCGGCAGTGTACACACCGTCCACGCGGGTGCCCTTGAGGAGGGCATCGGCGCCGATTTCCAGGGCCCGGAGGGCCGCACCGCTGTCCGTGGTGAAGAAGGGGTTGCCGGTACCGCCGGCGATGAGGGCCACGCCACCGCGCTCCAGCACCTTCACTGCATCATCCCGCATATAATACTTGGCCACGGGTTCCATGGGCGTGGCAGTAAACACCTGTGCTTCAACGCCTTCCTCTTTAATGAACATAGAGAGGGCCAGCGAGTTGATGACGGTGGCCAGCATACCCATCTTGTCTCCGTCCACCCGGTCGAAACCCTTGCCCACGCCTTGCAGGCCGCGGAAAATGTTACCGCCGCCGTTTACGATGGCTACCTGCAGGCCGGCCTTGGCCGCCGCGGCTATTTCCTTTGCATATTTTTCCAGCCAGGCCGTATCCAGGCCCTTTCCGGCGGGGCCGCCCAGGCTCTCGCCGCTCAATTTCAAAAGTACGCGTTTATACATAGTGGAAGTTTAATTCTCTAACAAAAGTATCGAAATATTGGGAAACTTCCAAGAAAGATTCCTATATTTGCATACTAGACTATTAATAGAATAATTATAATGGCTAATTTCCTAACCTCCTCCATCGGCAAGAAGTTCATCCAGAGCGTCAGCGGCGCTTTCCTTGTCATCTTCCTGCTCCTGCACGGTACCATTAATTTCTTCTCCGTCCTGGACTCCCTGGCCGGACGTTTCGGCAAAGTAGCGGCCGACGCCCACCCCTATACCCACGGGGACGGCTGGTTCCAGCTGGGCTGCGACTTCATGTCCTCCCCCGTCATCAAGATCATGGTTCCCATCCTGGCCCTGGGCTTTGTCATCCACATCGTGTATGGTATCTGGCTCAGCTATGAGAATATCAAAAAGCGCGGTGGTTACAAGCGCTACGAGGTAGCTTCCAAGGCCAAGAACGACAGCTGGAGCGCCAAGAACATGGCCGTCCTGGGCATCATCGTCCTGGGCTTCCTCTGCTTCCACCTCACCCACTTCTGGGCCAAGATGCAGCTGCAGGAATTCATGGGTGCAGAGGCCGAGAATCCGTACTACCTGCTCCTGGCCACCTTCCGCAACTGGTGGATAGTAGCCCTTTATATCGTATGGTTCGTAGCCATCTGGCTGCACCTCAACCACGGTTTCTGGAGCATGTTCCAGACCATCGGCTGGAATAACAAGAAGTGGCTCAAGCGCCTTAAGGTTATCGGCACCATCGTGGCAACCATCATCATCCTGCTGTTCGTATGCACCGCCATCAACGCCTTCGTGGAAGCCAACTTCACCACGGCATCGGCCCAGTACACCCAGGATCTGATTGCCCGTTTTTAAAATTTTTTGAAATTTTTTAGTTTTTTCTTGCATTTTAAATTTCTAATGCACATCTTTGCAACAGCATGAGAAAGAACAATAATAACTGGTGGCGCACTTACAGCTCAATCCTGTAAGTCGCTTTGCCGTAGTTATAAGTATAGAAAAGGCCTGCTGACTTACAGCAGGCCTTTTTTTGCGCCCTGCATTTAAACAAGAAACAATATTATTATTAAAAACAATTTAACAATAACAGTTATGAGACAGAAAAAGTACTTGCTCCCGGAGAGCGAAATCCCCACCCACTTCTTCAACATTCAGGCAGTCATGCCCAACAAGCCCCTGCCCTTCCTGCACCCTGCCACCAAGCAGCCCCTGAAGCCGGAAGACCTTTACCCCATCTTCTGCAAGGCCTGTGCAGACCAGGAACTGAACCAGACCGATGAGTGGATCCCCATCCCGGAGCCCATCCGCGAGCAGTACGCAGCCTACCGTTGCACTCCCCTTGTACGTGCCTATGAGTTGGAGGAAGCCCTGGGTACCCCCGCCCACATCTATTTCAAGAACGAGAGCGTGAGCCCGGCCGGCAGCCACAAGCTGAACTCCGCCATCGCCCAGGCCTACTATGCCAAGGAGCAGGGCATCACCAACCTCACCACCGAGACCGGCGCCGGCCAGTGGGGCGGTGCACTCAGCTATGCCACCAAGAAATTCGGCATAGACTGCGCTGTGTATATGGTAAAGGTAAGTTATGAGCAGAAGCCTTATCGCCGCAGCATCATGCAGACCTTCGGCGCCGCCATTACTCCTTCTCCTTCCATGAGCACCCGTGCCGGCAAGGATATCATTACCCGCAACCCCAACGACCAGGGTTCCCTGGGCTGCGCCATTTCGGAGGCTATCGAGCTGGCCGTAAGCACGCCCAACTGCAAATATGCCCTGGGTTCCGTGCTCAACCACGTGTGCCTGCACCAGAGCGTCATCGGCCTGGAGGCCGAAAAGCAGATGGAAATGACCGGCGAATATCCGGACATCGTGATTGCCTGCTTCGGCGGCGGTTCCAATTTCTCCGGTATTGCCTACCCCTTCATGCGCCACAATATCCAGGACGGCAAGAAGACCCGTTTCATCGCGGCGGAACCCTGCTCCTGCCCCAAGCTCACCAAGGGTAAATTCGAATACGACTTTGGCGACGA
>JAEEQF010000150.1 GCA_016285175.1 Bacteroidales bacterium | reverse complement strand
GGGAAGGGCATCAGTGATGGCGGAATAGTTCCACATCTTGCCATAAGTGTAGGAATCGGCAAAGTCGATGAACTTGGAAATGGTCTGCACGGCGGCGCTGGCGGAAGCCGTAACCGAAGCCTTTCCTTCCGTACCACGCTTGGTGGTCACGAGGATGACACCGTTAGCACCACGCACACCGAATACGGCCGTGGCCGATGCATCCTTCAGCACGGAGATGCTTTCGATTTCATTGGCATCCAACTGCGAGAAGGAACGTTCCACGCCGTCCACCAGGACCAGCGGTTCGGCGCTGTTCAAGGACCCAACACCACGGATGCGGATCACCGGTTCATCGGCACCCGGCATACCGGATGCCTGGACGGCCGAAACGCCCGGGAGGTTACCCTGGAGGGCGTTGGCCACGTTGGCTACAGGCGCTTTCAGGAGGTCGTCGCCACCCACCGCAGAAACGGCACCGGTGATGGTGACCTTCTTCTGCTGGCCATAGGCGATGACCACAGCTTCGTCAAGAGCCCGGGAGTCCAGCTCCATGTTGATTGTGATTTGGGTTCCGGTTACCTGGACTTCCTGCGTAGCATAACCCACGCTGGAAATTTCCAGGATGGCCCCACGGGGAACGGACGGGAGCACGAAGTTACCGTCCATGTCGGTGACAGTTCCGTTGTTGGTCCCTTGTATGACCACACCGGCACCAATCATCCCCTCTCCCAGCTCATCCAGGACCCGGCCTTCAACGCGCAGGTTCTGGGCGAAAGCTTGCCCGGACATCAGGAGCAGAAGCGCCAGAAGCCCGAACAGATGAGATAGTTTTCTCCTTTTCATCATTTTGGGATAAATTAGTTGGTTAATAGTATTGATTTGATATTTTAACTTCCGTAGGGTGCAAATATATAAAATATATTTTTACCTACCTGCATTATTGGCTAAAATAGGATTATTTATTCTAAATTTCAAACAGTTTCAAAGCCTCCAGGCACATCCGGGTGTTATGGTAAGGACACTTCCAGAATCCGGCCTTGGGCTGTTTCCGGTCCACGGAGCCGTCCGGGAGGATGGCCCAGTGCCAGTCGCCTCCCTCCCGGTCCACCAGATGGTCCCGGATATAAGCCCAGATGGCCAGGGCGCGGCGGGCACCGGCCACGTCCGAGTGGTATTTCCACAGCCAGAGGTTGCCCACCAGGGCTTCGGCCTGCACCCACCACTGGCGGGATTCGTCAAATGAGCCGTCGGTGAGCCGTTCGTAAATCATCGAGCCGTCGGGCAGCAGTCCGTCGTTGCCGGCCCGCCCCATGGATATGCAGGCAGGGCGGATCCTGGAGACCACCTCCACGTCCTTTACGGCAAAGGCACATTCCAGGGCCAGCCAGGAAGTCTCTATGTCGTGGCCGTAAGACACCGCGCCGGGCAACACGGTCCAGTTCCGGTGGAAATACAGCCGCAAGTGGCCGTCGGGGCCCATGATCCGCGTCCGAAGCAGGTCCAGCAGTGCCTCCACCGCCTCCTTCAGGGTTTCGTCGGGCCACACCTTGTACAGGTTGGCATAGGCCTCCAGCAGGTGCAGGTGGGAGTTCATGGTCTTATCGGCATTGATGTCATGCTCGCTCAGGGACATATCGGGCAGCGGGGAGAAGTCCCGGTCCAGGGCTTCGATATACCCGCCGGATTCCCGGTCGGCGAAAAAAGTCTCCACCACCTTGAAGATGTTGATGGCATTCTTCAGGGCTTCGTCGTCACGGGTTACCTTGTACAATTCGCTGAGGCCATAGATGGCGAAAGCCTGCGCATAAAGCTGCTTCTTGCCGTCCAGGCGCTCCCCTTCCGCGGTTACGCTCCAGTTCACCCCGCCGTAGCGGTGGTCGCAGAAGTGGTCCAGGAACCAGTCCCGGGCGTGCACGGCCGCCACCAGGTATTCCGTCTTGTGGAAGGCCTTATAGGCCGCGGCGAAGGACCAGATGATCCGGGCGTTCAGGATTACCCCGCGCGGAGCGTCATAGTCTATCTTCCCGTCGGCCGACATATGGCCGTAGAACCCGCCCCGCGGATCCTTGAGCCGCAGCCAGAACGGGAGGATGTTTTCCTCCAGCTCTTCCCGGATTTCCCTGAGGAATATTTGCGTCTTGGTTTCCATACAATTAGATGTTGGGAGTGTCCCAGACCTTGGTTTCGGTGCAGTTCACCAATACGCCCAGGCCGCCGCAGGAGAAGCGGAAATCGCCCTTCTCCAGGCGCCATTTGCCGTCGGCGCCCACGAAGGCCAGCTCGCTGGCAGGGAGCTCGAAAGTCACCGTCTTTGTCTCGCCGGGTTCCAGGGCCATCTTTTCAAACCCGCGGAGGCGTTTCACGTCGGGGATGAGGCTGGCCACCAGGTCGGAACTGTACAGCAGCACGGCCTCCTTGCCGGCCCTGTCTCCGGTATTGGTCACCTTCACGGACAGCCTTATCTTGTCGCCGGCCTTGAAGGAAGCGTCGCTTTCCAGTTTGAAGTCGCTGTACTGGAACGTGGTATAGGACAAGCCATAGCCGAAAGGCCACTGGACGTCCATAATGGCATCGTAATTATAGGAACCCTCCATTACCTCCCGGTGCTCGGACACCTTATAGTCGTAGGTATGCAGGGAATTGATATGCTTGGAATAGGTGAAAGGCAGTTTGCCGGAGAAGTTCTCGTCGCCGGCAAGCAGGGCGGCCAGCGCGTCGCCGCCATAGTTGGAGGGCAGCATCACGTCCACCACGGCTTTGGCCAGGGGTTCAATGTCGCCGATGATGCGCGGACGGCCTTCGTTCAGCACCAGGATCACGGGCTTTCCGGTGGCGGCCACGGCCTTCACCAGTTCCTTCTGGTTGGCCGATAAGTTCAGGTCGTCCATATTGCCGGGCGTCTCACAGTAGGTATTCTCGCCCACGCAGCAGATGACAACGTCGGAAACCTTGGCCACGTTCACGGCCTGCTGGAGGCTGGCCACTACGTCATTCTGCCAGTCGGGACCGTCATAAACCACGCCGGGTACCCAGGTTACCTTGCCCGGAAAACGCTGTTCCAGGGCTTCCAGGATGGTATTGTACTGCGGAGCAAAAACATCGGCATTGCCCTGCCAGGTGTAGCTCCAGCCGCCGTTCAGGGTTCTGAGGGAATTGGCGTTGGGGCCGCAGACCAGGATCTTCTCCGTACCCTTGAGCGGCAGGATGCCGTCTTCGTTCTTAAGCAGCACCTCGCTTTCCACGGCGGCATCGTAGGATTCCCGGGCAAAACGCTCGCTGGCAAAGTCCGGATAATCCTTCTCCCAGGTGGGATTCTCGAACAGGCCCAGGCGCAGCTTCAGCCGGAGGATGCGCCGCACGGCGTCGTCGATGCGGGACAGGGGGATTTCCCCGGCTTCCACCAGGGCCACAATGTCATTCACGCATTCGGGATTGTACGGGTCCATGATCATGTCGATGCCGGCATTGATGCCCAGGGCCAGGGCCTCGCGCTTGTCGGCCGCCACATGATCCCGCTGGTAGAGGTTGTCAATATCGGCCCAGTCCGTTACGAACATGCCGTCCCAGCCCAGCTCCTCCTTGGCCCAGCCGGTAAGGAGGGTCCTGTTGGCATGGGTGGGGATGCCGTTGATGGAGGCCGAATTCACCATGGCGGTGAGGGCACCCGCCTGGAAGCACTCCTTGAACGGGCGGAAGTATTTCTCCCGGAGGTCGTTCTCGGCAATGTAGGCCGGAGTGCGGTCCTTTCCGCTGTGCGGCACGCCATAGCCCATATAGTGCTTGATGCTAACGGCGGCGTGTTCCAGGTCCACATGGTTGGGATCATTACCCTGGATGGCTACGGTCTCTATACG
>JAEEQF010000149.1 GCA_016285175.1 Bacteroidales bacterium | reverse complement strand
GTGGATGTGGCGTTTATCACCTGCTCCCTGCCGGATGAGAACGGTTACTGCAGCTTTGGCATATCGGCCGATATAGCCGTGTCCGCCGCAGAGGTGGCACGAGACGTGATCGCCCTGGTGAGCCCCAACATCCCGTACCTGTACGGGGACTGCCTCATCCATGAGAGCAAGATATCGGCGGCGGTGCTCTGCGACGTGGCGCCTTTTGCCATGACCTTCGGCGAACCCACGCCCATCGAGGCCGCAATCGGCGCCAACGTGGCTTCGCAGATTCCGGACGGCGCCTGCCTGCAGATTGGCGTCGGGGGCATCCCCAATGCCGTTTTGAACGGTATCAAGCACCACCAGCACCTGGGCCTGCACACGGAGGCCATGACAGACGGCGTAATCCGCCTCATGAAGGAAGGCGTCATAGACAACAGCCTCAAGAAGGTGAAGCCCGGCATAAGCGTCGCGGCCCTTGCCATCGGCTCCAAGGAAATGTACGGGTATATAGACCACAACAAAACCATGGAATTCTTCGATGTGGCCTATACCAACGATCCTTTCCTCATTGCCCAGAATCCCCGTGCCTGTGCCATCAATTCGGCCATAGAGGTGGACCTCACCGGCCAGATCTGTGCCGATTCCATCGGCGACACCATCTTCTCCAGCGTGGGCGGCCAGCACGACTTCATGTACGGCTGCTCCCTCTCCGAAGGCGGACGCACCTTCATTGCCCTGCCGTCCCGTACGGCCAAGGGCAAGGCCAAGATCGTGGCGCACCTGGCCCCCGGGGCCGGCGTGGTGACCACCCGCTTCCAAACCCAGTATGTAGCCACCGAGTACGGCATAGTGTATTTACGCGGAAAGAGCCTGGCCGAAAGGGCCAAGCTCCTCATTTCCATCGCCCATCCCGAAGACCGGGAGGAATTGGAGAAAGCCGCGTGCGAACGCTTCGGCTACAGCTTTTTAAGGATAAAAAGCTGAGCCCCTTTTTCTCACGTTACCCCTCCCAATTCCCGTTTTCCCTCCCTCGGGGAGGGAAAAGGCTGTCGGACAAGTCCTCCAAAGTTTATCCAAGGAATCCCAGCAGGATACCTGCCGCCACCGCGGAACCTATGACGCCGGCCACATTGGGGGCCATGGCGTGGGTTAGCAGGTGGTTGGACGGATCGGCTTCCAGGCCCACGCCCTCGGATACGCGGGCGGCGTCCGGAACGGCCGATACGCCGGCGTTGCCGATGAGCGGATTGATCTTCTTGCCCTCCGGCAGGAAGAGGTTCATGAATTTCACGAAGCAGACGCCGAAGGTGGTGGCTATCACGAAGGAAGCCAGGCCCAGTCCGAAGATGAGCACGCTGCGGCCGGTGAGGAAGACGTCGGCCTGGGTGGAAGCGCCCACGGTGAGGCCGATAAGGGTGGTGACCACATCGATGAGCGGCCCCCCTGCAGTGGCGGCCAGGCGCTTGGTTACGCCGCTCTCCTTCAGGAGGTTACCGAAGAACAGCATGCCCAGCAGCGGCAGGCCGGAAGGCACGATGAAAGCCGTGCAGATGAAACCCACGATGGGGAAGATGATCTTCTCCCGCTGGCTCACCACGCGGGGCTTGTTCATGCGGATGAGGCGTTCCTTCTTGGTGGTAAGGAGCAGCATGATGGGCTTCTGGATCACCGGCACCAGCGCCATATAGGAATAGGCCGATACCGCGATGGCGCCCATCAGTTCCGGCGCCAGCTTGGAGCTGAGGAAAATAGCCGTGGGGCCGTCTGCGCCGCCGATGATACCGATGGCACCGGCTTCATTGGGCAGGAAACCTACCGCGAGGGCCAGCAGGTACGCGCCGAAGATACCCAGCTGTGCCGCGGCCCCGATGAGGATGAGCCGCGGCTGGGAGATCAGCGCGCTGAAGTCTGTCATGGCACCTATCCCCAGGAAAATCAGCGGTGGATACCAGCCGTTTCGTACCCCGTGGTACAAGATATTGAGAACGGAGTTCTCCTCGTAAATGCCTATCTTCAGGCCCATTCCGGTGGCAGGGTCAAAGAACAGCGGGATGTTGCCGATGATCATGCCGAAGCCGATGGGCACCAGCAGCAGCGGCTCCCACTTCTTCACTATGCCAAGCGTAATGAAGATGAGGCCGATGCAAATCATGGCCAGATGCTGCCAGGTGCAGTTGGCAAATCCCGTGAACTGCCAGAACTGCCGCAGGCTGTCTAATACGGTTTCCATTAGCCGATAGTTACGATGTCTGCGCCTTCCAGTACGGAATCACCCTTGCGGGCGTGGATGGCCGTTACGGTACCGTCGGCCTCCGAGAGAATGTCGTTTTCCATTTTCATGGCCTCGATCACGGCCAGCTTCTGTCCGCGCTTGACGGCCTGTCCCTCCTTCACGTCGATGGAGATAATGATCCCGGGAAGGGGAGACTTGATGGTGACACCGGCACCTGCCGCCTTAGGAGCGGAGGCTGCAGGCACTTCTGCCGTAGCATCGGCCTTCTTATTCGCGGAGGCAGAAGTGCCTCCAGCCGCAGCTACAGAAGGGGCTGCCGGTGCATTCTCCAGCTCCACCTGGTAATCGGCCCCGTTCACGTTTACGGAAAGCATCCTGCCCTCGGCCTCGCCGATGGTCACTGCGTAATCCTTGCCGTTGATCTTGAATTTGTACTCTTTCATATAGCAGTATGTTATTATCTGGGTAATTTTCTGAAATTCAGTTGTTTATCGTTCCATGCCGATTCCTTGCGCACTATGGTCACAATGCCGGGCTCCACATCGTGGACCGCATCGTTCAGGTACAGGTGGACGGCTGTGGCAATGGCCGCATACTCCTCCCCGGAGCACTCCATGTCCAGCGCCAGGGCGATGGCTGCGGCCACTTCTGCGTCCGGCGTGCCCTTGGCGGCCTTCTTAGGCTTTGGCGCCCGTTTGAACTTACCGGAGAAGAGGCCACCGGAGAAACTGTAGATGAAATACAGCACGATGAGCGCAGTGAACACCACGCTCACGCTGATGAGGGTGAGCGTCCAGCCGTGCGGGTCCGTTTCCAACATGCGGTCCCCGCCCGCCGTTAGAAGGAGATTATAAAGGAAGGTTGTCATGTTTCTTGGCGGGGATTTCCTGGCGTTTGCCAGCTAATTGTTCCAGGGCGCGGATTACGCGGAAGCGGGTGTTGCGCGGCTCGATTACATCGTCTATGTATCCCTTCTGGGCAGCCTGGTAAGGATTGGAGAAGAGATCCTCGTATTCCTTCTTCTTCTCGTCGAAAATGGCCTGGGCGTTCTCCGGATCGGCCTTTATATCCTTGGCATAGAGCACATTAACGGCTCCGTCGGCCCCCATCACCGCAATCTGGGCGCTGGGCCAGGCGTAGTTGATGTCTCCGCGAAGCTGCTTGCAGCTCATCACGATGTGTGCACCGCCGTAGCCCTTGCGGAGGGTTACCGTAACCTTGGGAACCGTAGCCTCGCCGTACGCGTACAGGAGCTTGGCCCCGTTGGTGATGATGGCGCCGTATTCCTGCTGCGTGCCGGGAAGGAAGCCCGGAACGTCCACCAGCGTGACCAGCGGGATGTTGAAGGCATCGCAGAAACGCACAAAACGGGCGGCCTTGCGGCTGGCGTTGATGTCCAGCACCCCCGCCAGGACGGCAGGCTGGTTGGCCACCACGCCCACGCTCCGGCCGTTCATGTGTGCGAAGCCCACTATGATATTCTTGGCAAAGTCCTTGTGCACCTCAAAGAAGGCGCCGTCGTCCACGATGCTCCCGATTACGGCGTACATGTCGTAGGCCTTGTTGGGATTATCCGGGACAATGCTGTTGAGAGCGTCATCTACGCGGCCCACCGGATCGGCCGTTTCCTTTAAGGGCGCGGTCTCCATGTTGTTCT
>JAEEQF010000148.1 GCA_016285175.1 Bacteroidales bacterium | reverse complement strand
ACGGACAAACCCACCAAGAAGGATATCCACCTGGTTATAAGAGAAATACCAAAAACAAACTAAGACTAATATGGGACTTTTTAAAGACATTCTTTCCGGAGCTGTCAGCGACAGCATTGGAAAAGTGGTGGGACAGGCCGTAGAGAAGGCCGTCACCCCTGCCGCAGAGCGTTTGGCCCAGAAGCAGGCCGAAGCCATTGACAAACTGGCCGAAAAGACGGAACAGGCCGTTGCAGAGAGCAGCGCCGCCATCGACAAGGCTGCCGCAGATGTCGCAGACGCTGCAAACGCCGCAGAAAGTGCTCAGAAACAGGAACTTACCCCGGAGCAGCAGGAGCAGGCCAAACAGGCCGCCCAGGCTCTCAAGGGCCTCGGCATGATGTTCTCCGGTGCAGTGGAACAGGCCAAGAGAGAAGCCGAAGCGGAAGCAGCCGCCAAGAAGGCGGCCGAAAAGGCCATCTTCGAGAACTGGGATGAAAACCTGGGTAACTACCCCCTCTGGGACGTGGGCGGAAGCGAATTCGAACTGGAAGAGCAAACACCCATGAACGGATATCCCGCCTGGCGTTTCTCCCTCAAAGGACGCCCCTACCTCATGGAACTGTACATGAACAAGCTCCGCGCGGCAGGTTTCACGGCCATGCACTGCAGCAATCCCCTGGACCTGAATGCAGACACTTATTTCAAAATGATTGACGGGGTATGCTTCGCCTTCAACCGCTCGGACGCCTGCAACGACGGCTGGATCAACGTGAGCTTCTACGTGGACAACTATGTCCCAAAACCCCAGAAACCCGTCCAGCAAAACGCAGAACTTAAGAATTTGGCCAAAGGCCTCTTCAAGAAACTCTTCTGATGTCGGAACAAGTCCTTTATATCGTAATCGCAGCCGCCGTAGTACTTATTGCGGTGGCTGTGGTTATTACCTGGCTGGTGATGCGGGCCCATGAGGTGAAGGCCTGCAACAGCCTGGAGAACCGTCTGCTGGTCTCGGAAACGGAGCTCAAGACCGCCCGGGAACTCCGGGAGGCCGATGCCTTGGCGCACGAAAAGGCCACGAAGATGCAGCAGGAAGCCTTCCAGCAACAGCTGGAGGCGGTGAAGAGCCAGTTATCGGCCGAGACGGAAAAACTCCTGAAGCAGCGGGAAGAGGCCCTGCAGCAAAAGGCCGAAGAAACCTTCAAGAACCTCACCGGGCCGCTGGGCAAGGACCTCAAAACCATGCAGGAGGCCTTCGAGGCGCAGAAAGAAGCCCAGAGCAAAGGCTCCGCCACCATCAAGGAAGTGATGGACTATGCCGTAAAGAGCCTGCGGGAGCAGACCGCCAGCATAGGCTCCAAGGCCGATAACCTGGCCCAGGCCCTCAAGGGACAGAACAAGATGACGGGCACCTGGGGCGAGGTGATCCTGTACAACATGCTCATTAACGAAGGGATGGTGGAAGGCCGGGATTTCGACCGGGAAGAAACGCTCCGGGACCAGCTGGGCAGCATAGTCCTCAATGAGGACAGCGGCAAGCGCATGCGCCCGGACTATATCCTCCATTACCCGGACCGTACGGAAGTGATAGTGGATGCCAAAACCTCCATGGAGGCCCTCTCGGACTGGTTTGCGGCCGATGACCCCGCCGTGAAGGAAGACGCCGCCAGAAGGAATCTGGTGGCCATCCGCACCCAGATCAAGAGCCTTTCCGGCAAGCGCTACCAGGACTATATAAGGGAAGGCTGCAAAACCCTGGACTACGTAATAATGTTCATCCCCAATTACGGGGCCCTGCAACTGGCCAAGTCCCTGGCGCCCAATATCTTCCAGGAGGCCTACCAGCAAGGGGTGCTCCTCACCACGGAAGAGACCCTCATGCCTTTCCTCCGGATGATCCGCATTGCCTGGACCAATTACGACCAGGCCCGCAACCAGGAGAAGATCATGAAAGCCGCCCAGACCATGGTGGACCGCGTGTACGATTTCTCCAAGGCCCACGCCGCCATGGGCGAAAAACTCCACGCCGCCTTGGACGAGTACGACAAAGTATCGGCCAAGATTGGAGAAAGCGGCAATTCCATCCTTACCAGTGCCCGCCAGCTCCTGAAGCTGGGCATCCCCAAGAACCCTAAGAAACCCCTTCCGGACTCAGAAGAATAAACTGCATCCCGCAACGCTCGGCGAAAAGGGCGTCCCCGGGAGAATCCCCCACCATTATACAGCGGGCCGGGTTCAAGCCCGGCAGCAGGGCGCATGCCTCCTGGAACATGCCCGTATGGGGTTTCCGACGCGGATCTGCGTCATCCACCGCCGTACATACCAGCACCAGGTCCAGGCGGCCGCCGGCGGCATCTATGGCCTGCAACATACGGGCATGGATCAGCCCCAGATCGGCATCGCTCATGACTCCCTTACCCACCCCGCGCTGGTTGGTAACCAGCACAACGTTCCGGAACTTCCGGGACCACTTAGCCAACGCCTCCAGGATGCCCGGCATCCACTCCCACTCGTCCCAGCTTTTGACATAATCCCCTTCCAGATGCCGGTTCAGCACCCCGTCCCGGTCCAGGAACAGCGTATCCGCATCGGCCGCCAGAACGGCCTTGGAAGCCTTTTGGACGGCGAACCAGCCCGGAATAGCCCACTGCGCCCGGGCATAGTCTTCCGGAATGCCGATATCTATAAAGTAAGCGTCTGATACCCAGCCGTATATCCTCCCTTCGGCCGCCCCTTTCTCCAGCACCTCCTTCTCAAAGGAGAATTTCTCCGGCAGGCCGGAAAGGTCCAGCAGGTTGCGGTTGATGGCATACACCCCGCCGTTGATAAGCCCTTCGGCAAACGGCTGCTTCTCGTGAAAGGCAGTGATACGGGGGACGGAACTGTGCTCCGCCGTAGCATCGGCATGTTCTTCTTCGGGGACGGAACTATGCTCCGCCGTAGCATCGGCATGTTCTTCTTCGGGGACGGAACTGTGCTCCGCCGTAGCATCGGCATGTTTTTTCGCGGAGGCGGAGCACAGTTCCGTCTCCTTTGTAGATACCTCTACGGCGCCGTAACGGTCAAAGTTCCGCATGGGCTTCAGGGCCACCGTAACAGGAGCGTCTGAAGGCATGACGGATAAATCCACCGGGAAAAACGTGTCTCCATTTACCACGAACACCCTGTTCTCCCGGCATTTCTCCAGCGCCAGGCGGATTCCCCCGCCGGTTCCCAGCGGAGTGTCTTCCATGGCGAAATCGTATGCAAAAGGCCATCCCCGGCTTTGGACATAGTCTATGACCTGTTCCTTCAGATAGCCCACCGAAAACACCACATGGCTAACCGGATACAGCTTAAGCCACTCCAGTAAATAACCCAAAAATGGTTTGGAGCCTTCGGGACTGCCGTTTTTTCCGGAGGCACCGGCCTTCTCTTCTGCCTCCGGAAAAAATGGTTCCCGAAGGCCACCCACAGGCGCCATGCATTTGGGAATATCGGCCAGAACGGAACGCAGCCTGGTGCCCAGGCCACCGGCCAGGACTATAACTTCCATGCTACGGCACCTTTCTGGGTGAACTGGAACGGAACCACCTTGCCGGGAAGCTTGGACAGCGCCTCCTTCACGGCCACCCGTTTGGTGGGCGGCACCATGAGCATGATGAAGCCGCCGCCACCCGCACCGGACACCTTTCCGGAGATGGCGCCGGCCGACATGGCCACGTCAAAGGCCTCCTGGATCATGGGATTAGTAATGGCATCGGCCATCTTTTTCTTATCCTCCCAGGCCGATCCCAGGATGGACGCAAAACGGGACATATTGCCCTGGAGCAGCGCCAGCTTCATATCTATGGCGCTCTGCTTGATGCGGTGCATGGCCTCCACAGCCTCCACCTTACCGGAGGATGTAGCCTTCTGCTGTTC
>JAEEQF010000147.1 GCA_016285175.1 Bacteroidales bacterium | reverse complement strand
CTCGTAGTCCCCTCCCAGGACGGCATAGCCGATATAGACATCCTCACCGGACGGCACCCGCAAATCGTATTCGCTGATATCCACGGTGTTCCACCCGGCATAAACCGGCTTTTTCACCACATGGTTCAGCAGGCGCTGTCCGCCGGACTCCACTATCACCATGATGGCATCGGCCTTATACACCACCGGATAGAAAGTGACGGTGGAGATGCGCTGGTCTTCGTAAGGCGCCAGTTCTTCGGCCGAAAAACGCACGGCGCCCATAAGGCTGTTCCCGCTGGCCGAATACGCCATGAGTTGTGCCGACGGATCCGACTTGTCCAAGGTGGTAACCTCCGGCTCCCCTTCTTTCCGGAGCATCATATACAGGTTGTTTCCCGTCTCTTTCAGGAGGATGGTAAGGGTCTTGGACACATATCCCGCCTTTTCCGCCGTAACGTCCACCTCCGTCTCCGCCTCATAGGAATCCATGCCGATGAAAAAGGCCCCCGCCTTATCCGTCACGGCCGACGGCCCCGCGGCATCCACCCGCACGGTAACCCCCTGCAAGGGCTCCCCGGCCACATCCACCACCAGGCCGTTGATACTCTTTCCAACATTAAAACGGGCTGTGAGTGAGACGGTTCCGCCGGAATAACGAACGCCGGTTATCTGCTGTGCCGTGGGAATCCCCTCCCAGTCGATGGGCTGGAACGCTGTAACTTTTCCGCTGCCCGGGAAGAGGACGCCTTCTATACCGCCCCTGTAGTCATAGCTGGCAGGTTCCGTGGAAGGGACAACATAGAAACAGGGATGGTTTCCATTGTTGTTGAGAGCGTTGATATACCGCCAGTAATACCACATGTCGGAGGCGGTATAAGAATTCAGGACAACCCTCATTGACTTGTCTACATGATAAATGGCCAGGCCGGGCGGCAGCGGGGCGTCCCATCCCTGGCCGTCCCGGCACTCCAGCAGGAAATACTCCCCTTCCTTGGTGGTGGAGATGCGGTACCCCTTCCCGCTGGTCCCTACCCCCTTGAGGCTCACCTCCCCGTCCGGAAGTTCCACCACGGCATCCTCCGGGACCCATCCCAGCATCTGCAGCTCTTCCAGGTTGAAGGAAGGCGGGGTGTGCCCGTTGTTGTTATACATGCCATAACACATGGTGGAGAAGAAATACAGCCCGGAGGTGAAGCCGTTTTCCGTATCATCGGTATCATAGAAATCCGGCAGGCCCAGATGGTGGCTGAACTCATGCACGGTGCTCCCTATGCCTCCCAGTACGGCCCCCGAGTTCCCCTGCAGCTCCGAGGTGCAGATATACGAGCCCAGCCTCACCCCGTCCAGCTCCATGTTCCTTGCCTGCACATTGGACGAAGACTGCACGCTCCACTGATGGGACCAGATGGCATCGGAGGGACCGCCCTCCGCCTCGTCGTAACCGGCAAAGTAGAAAAGGACCATGTCCACGGTGCCGTCACCATCCTCGTCATAGCGGGAGAAATCCACGTTCTGGTCCAGCAGCTGGGCCGCTTCCACCAGCGCCAGTTCCGGACCCGGGAAAAAATCCCGGCCCGTTTCCTGGTTGTTCTTGCCGTAGTAGGCCATATTCCTGGACAGTTTCACGGGCCCGTATACGTCGAATTCCGGATTGTACTGCCCCCTGGAATTGTCATGGAAGAAATCCCAGACAGAACCCGTGGCCCCGCCCAGGTCGAACCCCTTCTGGTCCAGCATGCTGGTAAAGGTGGAATGCGGGGCCGATACGCTGAAGGAACGGTCTGCGAACTCCACCAGCACCACCGGGACCCGGTGCGTGCCATGGGTAAGGTCCGGGGATTCCGCGGCCGAGGGGCGCAGCTGCTGCAGATGGCGGCGCATGGCCCGGCCCTGCTCCGCCATCTGCCGTTTTACGCGGGGAAGGCTGCGGGCAGAGAGCCGGTAGAAACCCTGGGCATCTTGGTCCAGCAGCCGGCCCTCCCGGTCTGTCACCCAGTGCCCCCACTCGTCTCCGTGCAGGAAGATCTCCAGGGTGGAACCATCTGGTTGGACGTACTTTACGCCTCCAGGACGCGCTGGCAGCGCAGCCAGTTCCAAGGCCACGAACAAAGCCGATATTAGCAGGACCATCCGGCGCATCCCCTACTTCTTTATCACGAAATAAACCGTATCATCCACCTTGAGCCATACATAAGGCTCTTTGATTTTAAGGACCGTGGCGGAATACTCCGTCATTGCCAGCGTACGGTCTTTCTCCACCACCTTATATGAGAGCGTAACGATGCCGCCCGCTTCCAGGGTGGACGGAACCGATATCGTCACCGCCCTTACTTCCGCGGGATACAGCAGGGAGAAAGAATAGCGGTTGCCATCCGTAAGGCGGCTGACCTGGGTTTGCGAACGGTCATACATCCAGTCCCCTCCCGTGACGCCATAGGCGCCGGGAACCGTGACCTGGATAATGGGATCTTCCGGCGTCTGCTGCACCGTCACCTCCCGCACCCGCTGCCCGGCGGTGAATACCAGCACCGCCGTCCGGGGTTTATCACCGGCATGTTCCGGAGCGGTAAGGGTGAGCATCCAGGACTGGGAGTTCACCTGCCGATTCCTGACGGAAAGCCAGTCGGCCTTTGTCTTGAGGCTGTAATTCCACTCGGCATCACACTCCACATAAAGCTGGAAATCCCCGCCTTCCGGGGGTATGCTGAAAGTGGAATCCTGCGTTTGCCGGTTCACCACGAACCGGGCTTCTTCCTCTCCGGGTTCCTCACAGGCCGATAAGGCCAAAACGGCAGCCGCCACGGCCCAAACCGCGGAAATCCGGATATGCTGGAAGATTTTCATTTAACAAATATAGGCAATTCCGTACAGAATTGCTATTTTTGCAAAGCAAAAGTTGATAGTACTTATGTGGATCTCTATATTACTGCTTTTAGTAGGACTGGCGCTGGTTGTCTTCGGGGCGGACTATCTGGTGGACGGAGCCTCGGGCATCGCCCGGCGTTTCGGCCTCAGTGAGTTCGTCATCGGCCTCACCATCGTGGGCATGGGCACGTCGGCGCCGGAAATGGTGGTAAGCTTCATCGGCGCCGCCCAGGGAAATGCCGATATAGCCATCGGCAACGTGGTGGGATCCAACATCATGAATACGCTGCTCATCCTGGGCGTGACGGCCCTCATCCTGCCCATGGGCATCACGGCCACCAACAAAAAGCAGGATATCCCCGTAAACATCCTCATCACGGTGCTGCTCATCCTGCTGGGCCTGGAAAAAACCCTTTTCGGCATCGGGACGGACGGCCTCAATGCCGTGGACGGCGGCATCCTCCTTCTGTGTTTTCTCCTGTACATGTGGAAATGTTTCCGCCAGAAAAAGGAGACTCCCTCCGAAGAAGAGACGGCCAAAGAGCACCCTGTCTGGCTTTCCCTCCTCATGGTTGCGGGCGGCATCGCCGGACTAGCTTTCGGCGGACGGCTGTTTGTGAATTCGGCTACGGACCTGGCCAAGGCTTTGGGCGTGAGCGACAAATTCATCGCCGTCACCATCCTGGCGGGCGGCACCTCCATGCCGGAACTGGCCACCTGCGTAGCGGCCGCCGTCAAGAAAAAGGGGCAGCTGGCCCTGGGTAACATCATCGGCTCCAACATCTTCAACATCCTGCTCATCCTGGGCGGTTCCGCCCTCATCCATACCCTGTCTTTCCAGGACATCAGCTATGTAGACCTGGGGGCGCTCCTGGCCAGCGCCGTGGTCCTTTTCACCTGTTGTTATGTGGGCAAAAAAGACCTGCTGGACCGCCTGGACGGCGCATTGTTCCTTATCCTGTGGGCCGCCTACATGGTCTATCTGTTCATCCACCTTTAATTATCAGCCATGCTCTTCACCCTGTTGCAGACAACTCCCAACATACCTCCG
>JAEEQF010000146.1 GCA_016285175.1 Bacteroidales bacterium | reverse complement strand
CTGCATATAATCCGGTGACCGGACTCACCTACCGCTCCGACAAGGGCGGGAAAGTGACCACGGCCGCCCGGATGTATCTGGAAGGCATCGACTTCAACCTGGTGTACTTCCCGCTCAAGCATCTGGGGTATAAATGCGTGGTGGGTGTTACCGGAGAGCTTTATGCCGCCCTGGCACACCCCAAACTCCTAAACGTGGTGCTGGGCATATCGGCCAAGTTGGATTTCCCGCAGGTGAAGGAGCTTTGGATGGGAATCACCGTGGCGGCCAAGGAGCACGGCTTTGAGGCCGTGAACCTGGACCTGCAGCCTTCCAACAACGGCTTGTACGTTTCCCTGGCTGCAACGGGTGAGACCTCCCTCCTTACCGACAAGCGCCGCAGCGCCGCCAAGAGCAAGGACCTCATCTGCGTTTCCGGCAGCCTGGGCGCGGCCTACCTGGGCCTGCAGGTACTGGAACGGGGCGCCCGCGAATTTGCCGAAAAAGGCACCCAGCCGGACATGACCCAGTATAAGATGCTGGTGGGAGACTACCTGCGTCCGGAGCTGGAGGCCGACACCGTCTCCCGTCTGGAGGATGCGGAGATCTACCCCCCTTACGGCTACTTCGTAACCCGGGGCCTTTCCGACGCCCTCAAGCGTCTCACGCGCGACAGCGGCCTGGGTGCCAAGGTATATGCCGATAAGATCCCCTTTGAAGGCAACAGCTTCCAGCTGGGCAAGGAGCTGGACATAGATCCCGTATCGGCCGCCATGAACGGCGGAGACGATAACCGCCTCCTCTTTGTGGTGCCCATCCTGTACCTGGAGAAATTCCGCCGGGATTTCCAGACCTTCGACATTATCGGCCATCTGGCCCAGCCGGAGGCCGGCACCGTGCTGGTAACCCCGGAAGGGGTGGAATTCCCCGTGAAAGCCCAGGGCTGGAGCGAAGACTAAACACCTGAAACTTAATTATTTCCAAGAATACCCTGCTGTCAAAGTGCAGCAGGGTATTATTGTAAGTAACTGACCTAGAGATAGATAAGAAATACCATAGATACTTTATTGTGAATCCGGGAAGAATGACGTATCTTTGTATACCATGAGTTTTGTGCATCTTCATGTCCACACCCAGTACTCCATCCTGGATGGGCAAGCTTCCATAGAAAACCTCTTTAACCGGGCCGAAGAGCTGGGGATGCCCGCCCTGGCCATCACGGACCATGGCAATATGTACGGGGTTAAGGAGTTCTTCAAATTCGCTAAGAAGCACCCTTCCGTCAAACCTATAATCGGCTGTGAGATATACGTTTCCAAAGGAGACCACCGGGTAAAGGAGAAGGGGTATTACCACCTGATCCTGCTGGCTAAGAACTATAACGGCTACAAGAACCTGGTAAAGATTGTCTCGGAAGCGCACATCAACGGCATGTATTACCGGCCCCGCGTGAGCCACGAGGTCATCGAGCAGTATCACCAGGACCTCATCTGCTCATCGGCCTGCATAGCGGGAGAGGTGCCGCGCGCCATCATGGCCCGGGATGAGGAAGCGGTGGACAAGGCCATCCAGTGGCACAAGCGCGTCTTCGGGGAAGACTATTACCTGGAGGTGATGAAGCACAAGACGGAGGTCCCCGGCCTTTCCAACGAGCTGTACGAGCAGCAGTGCTATTACACGGAGGAAATCTTCCGCCTGGCCAAGAAGCACGGGGTAAAGGTGATAGCCACCAACGACGCCCACTTTGTGCGCAAGGAGGACGGCCCGGCCCACGACCGCCTCATCTGCCTCACCACCAACTCGGATATCAACGACCCGGGCCGCCTGCGCTATACCCAGCAGGAATACCTCAAGAGCGAAGAAGAGATGCTCTTGCTGTTCCCGGACCATCCGGAAGCGCTGGCCAATACGCTGGAGGTGGTCGATAAAATTGAGCGCTACGAGATAGACCGCGGCCACGTGCTGCCCAAGTTCGAACTTCCGGAAGAGTTCCTCTCCCATATCGGCAGCTACCTGGAGCAGTATAAGGATGTAATCGAGGAAGGCAAGTACGAGGTGGCCAAGGACGGCACCAAGACGTACCGGGGAGACGAATTCTGCAACAGCGTGGCCTACATGTGCAAGCTGGCCTACGACGGAGCGCGCATCCGCTACGGGGATACGTTGGACGAGGTGCAGGCCGAAAGGTTGGACTTCGAGCTCAAGACCATCTCCCGCATGGGCTTCCCGGACTACTTCCTCATTGTCCAGGACTTCATCAACTGGGCCAAGAACAACGGCATCTCCGTGGGGCCCGGCCGTGGCAGCGCCGCGGGAAGTGCGGTGGCGTACTGCCTGGGCATCACCAACCTGGACCCCATCCGTTACGACCTCCTGTTCGAGCGTTTCCTGAACCCGGAGCGCATCTCCATGCCGGATATAGACGTGGACTTCGACGACGAAGGCCGATACAGGGTTATCCAGTACGTGCAGGAGAAATACGGCGTGGACCACATCTCCCACGTTATCACGTTCGGGACCATGGCAACCAAGCTGGCCCTCAAGGACGTGGCCCGCATCTCCGGCCTCACGGTGGACGAAAGCAATGCCCTCACCAAGCTAATTCCAGACCGCGCGCCCTATAAAATCAACCTGAGGAACTGTATCGAAAATGTTCCACAGTTAAAAGAACTGGCCACAAACGGTCCGGAGAAGGTGCGGGACACCATCAAATATGCCCAACAGCTGGAGGGCAGTATCCGCCAGACGGGCATCCACGCCTGCGCCATGATCATCGGCCGCGGCAACCTTACGGACTATATCCCCATCACTACCGGCACGGATAAGGCCACCGGGCAAACCGTATGGGTGTCGCAGTACGAGGGCTCATATATTGAAGAGGTGGGTATGCTCAAGATGGACTTCCTGGGCCTCAAGACCCTCTCCATCATAAAGGAATGTCTCCGCCTGGTAAAGGAGCGTTGGGGAGAAGAGATTGACATAGAGAAAATTCCCATAGACGACCCAGCTACTTACGCCCTCTATGGCCGGGGAGACACCAAGAGTGTGTTCCAGTTTGAATCGCCCGGCATGAAGGAATGGCTCCAGCGGCTGCGTCCGGAGCGTTTCGAGGACCTCATCGCCATGAATGCCCTTTATCGGCCCGGGCCCATGGACTATATCCCCAATTTCGTGGCGCGCAAGCGCGGGGAGGAAACCATTTCCTACGACCTGCCGGATATGGAGGAGTTCCTGAGCGAGACCTACGGCGTAACGGTGTACCAGGAGCAGGTAATGCTGCTCTCCCGCAAGCTGGCCGGCTTCTCCCGCGGCAAGGCCGATAAACTCCGCAAGGCCATGGGTAAGAAACAGCTGGCCGTGCTGGAAGGCCTGTACGACGACTTCAAGAAGGGCGGGCTGGAGCACGGACACCCGGAAGAGGTGCTGGACAAGATCTGGAAAGACTGGCGCGCCTTTGCCGAATACGCCTTCAACAAGTCCCACGCCACCTGCTATGC
Source organism: Bacteroidales bacterium (assembly GCA_016285175.1). Classification (GTDB taxonomy): domain Bacteria; phylum Bacteroidota; class Bacteroidia; order Bacteroidales; family UBA932; genus Cryptobacteroides. Next base: position 489 of record JAEEQF010000146.1, on the reverse strand, counting down.
CTGGGTGAGTTACCAGACGGGCTGGCTCAAGGCCCATTATCCGGCCGAATTCCAGGCGGCCAACCTGTCCAACCAGCTGTCCAACATGACGGAAATCATGGAAATCATGGACGACTGCAAAAAGGGCGGCGTGCGTGTGCTCAATCCGGATGTGAACGAGAGTGAATCCGGGTTCACGGTGAACAAGAACGGGGAAATCCGTTTCGGCCTGGGCGGTATCAAGGGCTTTGGCGGCAACGTGGTGGAGGCCATCCTCAAGGAGCGGGAAGAAAACGGCTTGTTCACAGACGTCTACGACTTTGTGGAAAGAATGGCCGGCAGCGTGAACCGTAAGAGCCTGGAGAGCCTGCTCAACGCCGGTGCGCTGGACAGTTTTGGAGCCAAACGGGCCCTCTATTACCAGCTGGGCAAGAGCGGAGAGCCGTTCCTGGACGAACTGTCCCGTTACGGAGACCTTTATAAGAACGATACGGTGAATGCGGCCGCTTC
>JAEEQF010000145.1 GCA_016285175.1 Bacteroidales bacterium | reverse complement strand
CGGCCGGTTGACCCGGAAACGGATGGGCCTCCAACCCTGATCTTCTTTATTCCCTTCACTGACGGGAGCTCCGATAATAACTTCATCATTCTGGATAACTCCGCCGCCGGAAGGCGTCAATTCAAACCAGACGCTACTTAAGTCCATGTTGGGACTGGGATCATCCACGTTGATATCGTCGTAGAATTTCACGAACAAATGGGGATCCAGGGCACCCAGGGGAATGGGATCTCCGTTGCCATCCACCTCTTTGTCCCCTTCGATGAAGGTATAGGACATCCAGGGCCGGATGGCCATCCTGCGGGTACCATCCGAGATATCGGCCAGATGGGAAGCCGTCACATCGGCCGATACGTCGGCGCTGCCGGCCGACGCGGCTGCCTCAGCAGGTGTGGCATGGCCCCTGGAGCTGATCTTGCGGATAACGATCTGATACTTGAAGTTTCGGTAGATGGGATAATACTGGCCATCGGCCATCAGGTCCACCTTGTAATAGCACATGACTCCGCCGGCCTTTTTCTCCTCGTCGGTAAGAGAAGGATCGGTAGTATCCGTATATTTACCGTAAACAATCACATAGGAAGGCTCCATGGTGCTGGTGGGGACCGGCCGTTCATACAGATACACGGCAGGTTCATCGTCAGATTCAGTACCACCCGCCTCCGGATCCTTATCAGAATCATACTGAACCACCCTGCCGGAGGGTGTCACAAAATCTGCCGCATCCGGAATGGAGTGGTCGAACTCCGTGCCTTCCGGCAGATTGCCCGGATAGGCGAAGTCTCCGTCGGCCTTATTGAGATCGTCGAACCCGTAAGTCTGATACTGTCCCCTGACGGGATTGGTCCTGTCCGGGCCGATAAACCCGGTTTTCCCGCCATAGGGAACGAAAGTTCCCCGCTTGGGCACATTGACTACGGCAAAACTCTCCGGCTCAAAATGGGAGCCCGGAAGATTCCGGATTACAATCTTGGCCCAGTTGCGGATTAGGGCAATCTCCTTAAAACTGTCCAGCGTCTCCTGCGAAACCTTGTAATCCTCACCGGGCTTGCGGACTTCGCCTGCAGAATTGAGGAATTCTCCGTCTGCATTGGTGGCCGCCTTGATTTCCGGAAGATAAATCATCTGCCAGAAAGCGGTTTCCCCGGTGGAAACATCTGCCGGGTCATTACACAGCAGATTGGGAAGCACATCCCGGGCATTCCCGATGGTAATGTTGGATGTAGATGGACCGTTCCCAAGGAAATGGATGCTGCGGGGTGAGTTGGAAAGCTGGACTTCGGCCTTGAACTTATAAGTTGTTACTTGCTTGGTAAAAGGATTGCCATCTTTGTCATAGAAAGTCTTATCCGCCGTGCCTTCCTCTAATTTATCGGCCTGGATATACTCTTTATAATGGCCGCTGCTGCCGAAGACCGCCAGATACAGTTTCTCCAGTCCCGGAGCCTCTCCCAAAGCCTTGGTGTCGGCCGACGATTCCGGCAGGTTCACGGAGAAGGTGATGCTCACCTTCCCGCACGGAGCGCCGTCTTCCTGCACAGGTTCAGACACGATTTCCGTCTCCCGGGTACAGGAGAGCACCGGCAGCAGGAAAAACAGTATGAACAGCCATTTTCTCATCGCTCGTAGTCACCAAATACATAAGTATTACGATCTTCCTGAGGGAGACGGTCATCGTACGCATCCCAGTACCAGGTATCATATACACAACGCAAAAGCGCATAAGAGACATTCTGGACACCATTATTGGGCTGTACGGCTCCATTGGCGCTCCAGTATTTTCCGCTGTCTCCGAACAGCTTCACAAAACCACCTTTCTTGGTAAGCGTTCCGATGAAATCTATTTCGGCCTTGGTGGGAAGGCGCCAGCGTCCGGCCGGATAACCGTCTTCCTGGTAGGTAGCACACTTGAAACGGGCCGACTGCCGGGTAAAGCCATCGTAGAACTCTACACCGCCAAAACGGGAAGACACCATAAAGGCGGGAGCCAGCATATTCGCTGTCCGGCTGGATTCCTCGGCCGGATAGTAATACTGGAGAGGTTGCTCCACCGCTCCATCCGTCTTGTAATTGGAGATATGCTTTCCGGAGTGGAAGTGACTTACATATGCCTGGTCTTCCGTATCTCTGGTACCATCTCCATCGGCATCATACCAATTATAATAAGTACTGCCTGTAACAACCGGAGAATGGGTTTCCTCTCCGTTATTCCAGGTTTCCGGCGTTAAGGTGCGGGGATCTCCGATGATATAATTACTGTCGTCCGGCAGAACCGATACGTGAATAGTATAGAGGTTGCGGTTGCCGCCCGTAAAGTTTACCGTGCGCCACTGGAGCCATTCCAGACGGTCGGCAATGCCGGCTGTCCTTGTCCCCTTATTCCAGGAAAGGCTGGGCACAGACACAGAGGCCAGCTTCCTGGCAACCGTGCCATATTCACCATCATCGTTCCTGGCTGTTTTGTGCCGCCATATCCGCTGGCCGTCTATGAATACATATCCATTGTGTTCATAGTTCTGCCAAACGGGATTGTTGGCATTTTCTTGCTCATCCGGATATGGTTCCGTCCGGTCAGGAGGGATTACCTTAGGATCCGAATTCTCCTGTGCCGTTATGTAGATGGCAGGGTTCTGTGTAATGGTAACGGTCTTGGAGTAGTCCGCGTTGGCAGCTCCCTTGTCCGTATGATAGATGGTAAGGGAGATGGTGTAGGGAGAGTAGTCAAAATCGGCCGATGTATAGTCATTATCCAGGGGGTGGTTCATGACAACCGCCCCACCCGCCAGGGAGAACCATCCGCTGGCATCATATTCCAGGTACAAGGTTCCGTCAGCGGCTTTCCTGATGGTGCCGCCATGTGCGGTTTCTCCCACTCCCTTCGTTCCATAATAGGGACGGGTGGCGCTGTTCACCACATACGACACCGGGTGGGAAGTGGTATAACGGATGTCCAGCCTGGTCTCGTTGTTGAGTACGTATTCTTCCTGGCTCACAGAGAGATAGCGGGCATTGCCGATATCGGCGTGCTTGACCACCACGCTCTTGTCCTGCCAATAATAGATGTAGCAGTCGATAGGGTTAATCAGCACGTAGGCATCGTCGGTATCGGCCCCCAGCATACCCACATCAATATTGTAGTGATACCAGTTGTTCCGGGTAAAGGTGTTCACGAATTCTCCGCCGCGGCGGTCCTTGGGGATGAGGATCTTGTAGTAAAACTCCTTCTTGAGGGCTTTGATACCATGCTCGTCATCCTGCTCCCGCAGCCAGGGAAGCACCAGCTTCAGGTAGGGTTCGCCTTCCTTGCCGTTCTCCCAGGTCTGGGGATACATATAGGTGGGATAAGTATTGTAATAGCCACCGGGACTGGGATCGAAGATTTGCTCATACACCGGGTTCGCCTGCGACCCCGTATTCAGGTTCTCGAAGAACAGCAGCGGATTGCTCTTATAAGACAGCACTTCGCTTTCGGCAGCGGCCTTGCGGGGTTCACCGCCCAGGGAAACCGTCTTCACGGCATCCTCAATGTAGATTTTCATCTCCTGCACGGCCGGAGTCCAGTATTCATTGATGTCGTTCCCCGCTTTGTCCTTGCGTCCGGTCTTGATGGGAACGCGTTCGTCGGTTTTCACGGAAACGGTGAGCTTGCAGGCATAGCGAAGAAGAGGGATTGTAAGCGGTTCTGCCACTTCCTTCTGGTTGCGCCCGTTAGGCTTGAGCTTGACGTTTGCCTCTCCGCTCATCATAAAGGACTGCTGCCGATGGTTTTCCGTCCCCGTAACAGCTTCAAAGTTAGTAGTGACCAGCAGCTGTTTCAGGGCCGTCAGGGAAGTGTTGTCCTGGTCGTCCAGAAGGGTTGTGGGAACATTCACCAGAGCAAAGACAACAGCCTCCTGCGTACTGGAATTCACCGGGAAAATCTGATGGTTCACCTGGTTGTAGGTGAGTTCCAGACGGAAAGTCGCACTGCCG
>JAEEQF010000144.1 GCA_016285175.1 Bacteroidales bacterium | reverse complement strand
GCGAAACTCACCGTAGTACTGTAGGCTTTCTTCCCCTCCACTTCCAGAGGTTCGAAGGCAGCCTGTCCGTCCTGCGCCAGCGGGGTTCCGTCGGCCTTGAAGAAAGCCACCGTCGCCGTGGCCTTGTCCACCTCCACGGTGAGGGCCGATGTCTTAACACGCACCTTCTCCCCCTCCTGCGTTACGGAAAGCGGTTCCTGACAGGCCTGCTGGGGCACTACCGCCAGGCTGGTCCGGTCCCGGAACTTCTTCTCCGGAGACTGGGAGACCCGGATGATGTCCGGGGCGATGACCTCCAGCCGCACGGTCTCTCCCTTGCAGGGAACCGTTACGGTATGGTCGTCCACATTTAATTTACCGCTACAGCCTGTAAGCAGCAGAGCCGCCCCCAGGGCGAAGAACGATATCTTTGACAGCTTGCTCATTTCTTGATGGGATAAAGTCTTAACAGTAAAACGATAAGCAGGGCGATAGCCGCCGGGAACAGCGAGAACAGGCTCCAGACCATCTGCTGGACGGAGGCCTCGTTGGTAATGGTTACCACGGTCTGCCCCGTCGCAGGGTCCGTGCCGGAAATGAAACCGGCAAAGCCCAGCAGCATGGCCACCAGCGCGCCGGAAATGGCCGAGCCGAACTTCTGCGCCATGGTGCCGGAAGAGAAGATGAGGCCGGTGGAAGAGGTCCCGTTCTGCTCGGTGGCATAGTCGGCCACATCGGCATACATGGACCAGAGGAGCGGGGAATAAAGGCCGATTCCCACGGAAGTGAGGATAACGGCAGCTACCATGAGCCAGATGTACTTGGGGTTCATCGGGATGAAGAAGAAGGCGATGGAGGTAACCGCACAGATGATGGCCGCCCAGCTGAAAGCCTTCTTCTTGGAGCCCACCCACCTGGTGAAACGGGGGGAAAGCCCGCCGAAGATCATGCAGGTGACCTCACCGAAGGTCATGAACACCGTATAATTGATAATGAGGCCGCTCACGGTTACGTCTCCATGCAGGCAGTACTCCAGCAGGTAGCCCGCCACGGCATAGCGGAACCCGTTGAAGAAGTTGGTGCAGATGCCGATAAGGGTGAGGTAGATCCAGGGCTTGTTCCGGAACAGGTCGGCGAAAGGCTTGAAGGAGAACTTCTCCGCCCTCACCGGCTTGATGCGCTCCTTGGTAAGGAGGCCGCAGGCCAGCGTGCCCAGGGCGGCGATTCCGCCCAGGATCACGCCCAGCACGGCGTACTGGTGCTGGGAACTGCCGCCCACCATTTTCTGCAGGTAGGGGAAGGAAAGCAGGGTGATGAAACCCATGGCATAAGCGCCCACCATCCGGTAGGAGGAGAACTCGTTCTTTTCGTTGTCATCGCTGGTCATCACCCCCAGGAGCGAACCGTAGGGCACATTCACGGCCGTGTAAACGGCCATCATCAGCAGGTACAGCGAATAGGCGTAGATCCGCTTGCCCACCGGGCCGAAGTCCGGGGTGAAGAGCAGCAGGGCGAACACCACGCCCAGGGGAATGGCTCCGAACAGGAGCCAGGGACGGTAAGTGCCCCAGCGGCTTTGGGTACGGTCGGCCAGCGAGCCCATGAGCGGGTCCGTGACCACGTCGAACAGGCGGGCCACCAGCATGAGGGTGGCGGTATCGGCCACGGTGAGCCCGAAGATGTTGGTAAAGAACAGGGGGAAGGCTATGGACATCACTTTCCAGGTAATTCCGCCGGCGGCGGCATCACCCAGGGCATAACCTATTTTCTCTGACAGTTTGGCCATACTATTTCTGGTTTTTGTCTATGAGACGGTTCAGGGCCTCCACCGAAAGGCCGGTCCGGAAGCCGTCTCCGGGGGTGTTGAAGCAGTAGTCCAGCAGGCGGTCCACCGTGGAGGTGGCCACGTGCAGGCGGGTGTCGGACGAAGCGTAGTAAATGAACACCTTGCCGTCCGGGTTGCAGATCCAGCCGTTGGAGAAGAGCACGTTCATCACGTCACCCACATACTCGCCGCCTTCCGGAGCCATAAAGAATCCGCCCGGTTCCGCGATTACCCGCGTAGGGTCCTCCAAGGCGGTAACATACAGATAAAGAACGTAGCGCAGGCCGCTGGCACACCCGCGTACCCCGTGGGCCAGGTGCAGCCAGCCGCGCTCCGTCCTGATGGGATGCGGGCCTTCGCCGTTCTTCACTTCCTTGATGGTATGGTACCGGCGGCTGTTGATAATCTTCTCCCGGCCGATGACTGCATGCTCCATGCTGTCCACAAGCGCCCAGCCGATGCCGCCGCCGCTGCCCGTGTCTATAAAACCGTCCTGCGGGCGGGTGTAAAGGGCATATTTCCCGTCCACGAATTCCGGATGCAGCACCACGTTGCGCTGCTGGCTGCGGGACTGCAGGTCCGGCAGGCGTTCCCAGTTGATGAAATCCTTCGTACGGGCTATACCGGCCGCAGCCGTGGCGGCGGAGAGGTCCCCTTCGGCCGAATGGTCCTTGCGCTCCACGCAGAAGATGCCGTAGACCCAGCCGTCCTCGTGCGCGGTCAGGCGCATGTCATACACGTTGGTGGCGGGTTCACCCCACTCCGGCAGGGTTATGGGCCGGGGCCAGAAACGGAAGTTATCCACCCCGTTGGGACTTTCGGCCACGGCAAAGAAGGATTTGCGGTCGTTGCCTTCCACCCGGGCCACCACCAGGTAACGGCCCTGCCATCTGATGGCGCCGGCATTCAGGACGGCGTGGATGCCGAGGCGCTCCATCAGATAGGGATTCGTCTCTTTGTCAAGGTCATAGCGCCACTCCAGCGGAGCGTGCTCCGCCGTGAGGACGGGGTTTTCGTAACGCTCGTACACCCCGTTTCCCTCGATGGGTGCGTTGGGACGTTCTACAAGCCGCTGATGAGCGGTCCTTAGCCAGCTGAGTCTCTCTTCAAAATCCATAATCAATCCAAGAATACTATATTGTCCAGTTCACTGAAGGCTTTCATATCGGCCGCATGTTCGAATCCTTCCCAGGCGGCGAAGAAATGGCCCGGCTGGTCGTGGGCGTTGCGCCAGGTAAGGACGTAGCAGATGGAATAGTCCCGGATAGCGGGTTCCAGGGTGGCGGTCCACCATTCGGGATCTCCCAGGCCTTCCTGGCCGGTCTCGCTCAGGCACATCAGTTTGTGATGCCCGGTGGAAAGGGCGGTAAGATAGGTGAGCTGCTGCGTGATTTCCCCCCGGAAATAGGCGCGGGAAGCTTCCACGTCCCCTCCCCGGATATTGCCATAGGTGTCAATGCCCAGGATATCCACGAATTCGTCGCCGGGATAGCGGCTCATATAGGCCTCGGGGCCGGCGTTGCCGTTGGGGGAATAGCACCAAAGGATGTTGGTAAGGCCTCTTTCTTTGGTAAAGTACAGCCACGTCATCCGGAACAGTTCCTGGTACTCCGTATTGGAGCACAGGTCCTTTCCCCACCAGAACCAGCTTCCCAGGTTCTCGTGCCAGGGACGGAAGATAAGCGGCGTATCCTTTCCCAGGGATTCCAGGAAATCGGCCGCCCGCTTGAGCCAGAGCATGAATTCGGCATTCTTCTCTCCGCCGGGAAGGATGGACTTCACCACTTCCTTGGAAGAGATGTCCCACGCGTCGCCGCCCGTAAGGGGATTGCGCGGATGCCAGGAGAATGTAACCATTCCCCCGCGTTCGATATGCTTGAGGGCCGCTTTCCGCATCAGGCCGAAAGGAACCCTGTCCAGATTCTGCTCACTGCCCAGTTCGATTCCGCCCAGGTCAAAGCCCACGATGGCGGGATACTTGCCGGTGACGGCCTTCACATCCGAGCGTTCCAGTGGATCGGTTTCCCAGTCGGTGACCACCCAGCTGTGGCCGTAAGAGAGGTCGTCCTGATGGCCATAGGCAATCTGCCCTTTTTCGGCATAGCTGAACAACCGGTGGACCAACTGGTCCCTGGGTGTTTCCATGGGCTTTTTCCCGCCGGAGCAGGCCGCCAGGCAACAAACTGCCAACAGAT
>JAEEQF010000143.1 GCA_016285175.1 Bacteroidales bacterium | reverse complement strand
TGGAAAAAGTTTACTTTGAATCGCTTCCGGCCATCACCGTGGCCAGCCATCGTACCATCATCCCTTCCTTCGAAGACCTCGGCCGCCTCTGCTGCGAGGTGATCGGCCCTGAAATGGCCCGTCTGGGATGCGAATGCCCGGAACCGGGCTACTGCTACACCATCGAACACGGCGGCTACAAGCCGCAGGACATCGACATCGAGTACTGTGAGAAGGTGACTAAGAAAGGCACTGACTCCGCTCTCATCAAGTTCAAGGACATCCCGGCCGTGCCGCTGGCTGCCTGCCTGAAGGTCTTCGGCTCGTATGATAAACTGTACGACAATTACGTCGAACTCTTTGCCTATCTGGAGAAAGAGGGCTACAAGATTGCCGATGCACCGCGCGCCGTTTACATCGACGGCATCTGGAATCAAGAGGACGCCGACAAGTGGCTCACCATCATCCAGGTGCCGGTGGAAAAGGCATAATGAAAAGATTCACCCTTGCCGAATAGCGGGCGAAAAGCGTCAAAATAATGCTTTTTTCGCCCGCTATCTCGCAATTTATGCCAGAAAATACAATGTACAAACAATATGTAATTCAATACAAATCTGACAGATAGCGTCGCGCCATCTGTTGGAGTCACCAGAAAGCCCCATTAGAGCACATTCTAATGGGGCTTTTCATATGAAATTGTCCCTAAATTGTCCCAATGAATTGCGAATGATTGAGTTTTTTGATAATTATACATCACGGATGTTGACTGTATCAAATAATACCTTACCTTTGCACTCGAGTTCATTTCTCAGATGAGAAAAGGAAATCGAAGGACGCAAGCCGTTGATGCTCTGCGTCCTTTGCTTTTATCTCAAGTCCTTCAGTCTGCGTTTCCATTTCTTTTTGCGCTGTCTAAAGCACAGAATCGGCCTTGTAGCCATAAAACTGTGCTTTAGCCACCTTTCGACCCCCCGTCTAAAGCACACTAGCCCGCGTGAATCCTTGATTCTGTGCTTTAGACTCCTCTTTAGACTCCACTAAATGCTTTTGCCTGCCGCGTACTAGTCCTCCTTGTAATACTCTTCGGAGAGTTTCTTGCAGTAGGCGCGTCTTTCCTCGGGCGAGGCGCAGGGCATGGACGCTTCAAAATTGGACATCAGCTGGGAGTGCCTGGAGCGTGCGCAAGGGGCAGGTGCTGGTGTGAACCCCAGACTGGCCGATGACCTGGTCCCGGTGTTCGGCCGGGCCTACGGCGTGGAAGTGATGGTGAAGAAACCGGCCGGCGCCTGGACGAGAGCGACATCCGGGCCGAACTCCTCAAGCGCGAGGCCGAACTGGAACAGGCCGATTATAACTACCAGGCCATCCTCATGGGGCAGGGCTACAAACGGGATAAGCTGGACGAGGCCCCGGAGGAAATCCGTAAGCTGGCCCGCGTGAACAGCGGTTACAATACGGCCATGGCCGCCGTAAAGAAAACCCAGCAGCAGTTGGAGTTCTGCACCATCACCGCGCCCATCAGCGGTGCCGTGAGTGACATAAGCGCCGCGCTGTACGGCGCCGCCAATCCCGGGGAGCCCCTGTTCTATGTAGTGGATACGGAACATCTCAAGGCCTCTTTCGATGTGCTGGAGAACGAGATGTCCAAATTCACCATCGGCTCCCAGGTAGAGGTGATTACGGTAGCCTATCCCGGCGAGGTCCACCGTGCCACGGTATCGGCCATCAGCCCGGCCGTGGAAAAGACCGGTATGATCCATATGGAGGCCCAGCTGCCCCCGCACCCGCACCTGATGCCCGGCATGACGGCCATCATAACGCTGAAATAGAAAAAAAATAATCACATTTTTTGAAACATCGCTTGCGATATAAAAAAATTGTCGTATATTTGCATCGTGAACGATATAAATAACAACTAAAAATATAAAATCATGGATTTCACTACTACAATTCAGATCTCTCAGATGATCGTCAACGAGCTTGCCGGAAGCTCATTCGTACACAAGATGCAGGGACAGCTTTTCAAGAGCCAGGGCTTCACCAAACTTGGCCAGAAGTACATGGACCACTACACGGAAGAGATGGGCTGGGTGGAGAAGTACACGGACCGTCTGCTGGACCTGGGCGTTGTCCCCGAGGTTAAGGTGAGCAGCGAGGCTGCCCTTATCGAGGACCCCAAGGCTTATCTGGAGGCCGATCTCAAGCTTCAGAAGGAAGGCGTTGAGAAGCTCTACAAGGCCATGCCCGCCCTGGCGGCCGACCCCACTACCTACGACCTCACCAAGGCTTATCTGCTGGACGAGGAAGAGGACCTTTACTGGGACGAGGAACAGCTTGGTCTCATTGAAAAGATCGGCTATCAGAACTGGCTTGTAAAACAACTGTAATATGGCAAAGATTTACGACTTCAAGACCACCAATAACAAAGGTGCAGAGGTGGATTTCGCCCAGTTCGAGGGCAAGGTCCTGATGATAGTCAACACCGCATCCAAATGCGGTTTCACCCCGCAGTATGACGGTCTGGAGGCTCTGTATCAGGCCTATAAGGACAAAGGACTGGTTATCCTGGGCTTTCCTTGCGACCAGTTCGCCGGCCAGGAACCCGGTTCCAACGAGGATATTGCCGAATTCTGCCGCCTGAACCACGGCGTTACCTTCCCGCTCATGGCCAAGACCGAAGTCAACGGCGCCAATGCAGAACCCGTATTCGAGTATCTGAAGGCCCAGGCCCCCGCGGAAGAGTACAGCGGCCTCAAGGCCAAGGCCACGGCAAAATTGCTCAAAGGCCTTAGCAAGAGCATGGAGAAGGACAGTGACATCCGCTGGAACTTTACCAAGTTCCTGGTGAACCGCGACGGCACCGTGATCAAACGTTATGCTCCCACCACCACTCCGGAGGAGATTGAGAAGGACATCAAGGGAATGTTATGATCAAAGAGGAGTTCAGGCTGGACAACCAGCTCTGTTTCCGGCTTTACACGGCCTCGCGTCTTATAACGCAGGCCTATCATCCCTTGCTCAGTGAGCAGGGGATAACCTATCCTCAGTACCTGGTGCTTATGGTCCTTTGGGAGAAGGATGCCCAGCCGGTGAACGATATTGCCAAGCGCCTGCTCCTGGAGACGAACACGGTTACGCCCCTGCTTCAGCGTATGGAGAAGGAGGGTATCGTGGTTCGCGCAAAAGGCCGTGAGGACGCCCGACAGATGATTGTTTCCCTTACCCGGAAGGGCAAGGAGCTTCAGGATAAGCTTTCCTGTGTCCCCTTTGCCGTGGGCGAGGCCGTCATGTGCGAAAGCGTTACGCCCGAAACCGCCCCGGAACTGTTCAGGATGCTGGACGACATAATAGGGAAACTTAGTAAACGCTGCCATGAATAAAGTTGCCGCGCTCCTGAAGAAATGGGCCGATACCAGCCTGGTCCTGCGAATCCTCATCGGCCTAATCATTGGTGCCGTCCTGGGCCTTGTGGCTCCGGGGTGGACCTGGCTGGGCATGCTGGGGACCATTTTCGTAAGTGCCCTCAAGGCCATTGCGCCCGTGCTGGTGGCCATCCTGGTGATGGCTTCCATCGCCAGGGCCGGCGGCGGCCTGGGCCCCCGTTTCCGGACGGTGATAGCCCTTTACATCGTAAGCACCCTGGGCGCCGCGCTGGTGGCGGTGGTGGGAAGCACCTGTTTCCCCGTTACGCTCCAGTTGCAGGATGTGGCCGAGGGGAGCGCTCCCAGCGCCCTCACGGACGTGTTCACCAACCTGCTCACCAACATGGTGGCCAATCCGCTGGCTTCAACGGCATCGGCCAATTATATCGGCATCCTCTTCTGGGCCGTCCTGCTGGGACTGGGCCTTAAGAAACTGGCCTCGCAGGGGACCATCAGGATGATATCGGACCTGGCCGATGTGATGGCGCTGGTGGTGAGATGGGTCATTCAGTTTGCGCCTTTCGGCATCCTGGGCCTGGTGTTTTCGGCCGTGTCGGAAAGCGGGCTGGAAATCTTTACCACTTATGGGAGGCTCATCCTGCTGCTGGTGGGCTGTATGCTTTTCAACACGCTGCT
>JAEEQF010000142.1 GCA_016285175.1 Bacteroidales bacterium | reverse complement strand
TCAGGGGCAGGATACCGTTATTCTCAAGCAGTACCATGCCTTCCAGGGCGCTCTGGCGGGTGACGGCGGCGTGACCCTCCAGGTCCGGCTTGTTGGAATACTGGTAGGCCTTGGCCTTGGGGCTGCGGGCCACCAGTTCCAGGCAGCGCCTTACGCAGACGTCCAGTTCGGCCTCCGTGAGGGAACCGTCCTTGAGGGCGGCCATGATCTGCTCATACTGCAGGGCGGTACCCGGCTGGAGCATGTCGTTGCCGGCGGCAATCTGCTCTGCGCCGTTGTCTCCACCGTACCAGTCTGTCATGACCAGGCCCTTGAAGCCCCATTCGTCCCGCAGGACGGTGGTAATGAGGTCCCGGCTCTGGGAAGTGTAAGTGCCGTTGATCTTGTTGTAGGAGCTCATCACGGTCCAGGGCTCGCTCTCTTTCACGGTGATTTCAAAACCCTTCAGGTAGATTTCCCGCTGGGCCCGCTGGGAGATGATGGCATTGTTGCCGGTGCGGTTGGTCTCCTGGTTGTTGTACGCAAAGTGCTTGATGGAGGTGCCCACATCGTTCTTCTGGACGCCGCGCACATAGGCCGCGGCGGTTTTTCCGGCCACTACCGGATCCTCGGAGTAGTACTCGAAGTTACGGCCGTTCAGCGGGTGGCGGTGGATGTTGAGGGCGGGAGCCAGGTATACATCGGCCCCGTACTCATGCACTTCCTCACCCATGGATTCACCCACGCTTTCCACCAGTTCCTGGTTCCAGGTGCTGGCCAGAAGGGTGCCGATGGGGAAGTGGGTGCAGTAATACGTGTTGGGATCTCCCTCACGGGTGGGGTTGATGCGCAGACCGGCGGGGCCGTCGGCCAGCACGATGCTGGGAATGCCCAGACGGGGGATGGGGTAGGTGGTTCCGGCAGCGCCCGGCACGATGTCCTGCGTAGCGCCTACGACGGCCGATGAACCGTCCTGGCCGGCCATGCCCATGCCAATCACGAAATGGACTTTTTCTTCCAGCGTCATGGCTTTCTGAACCCTTTCAAGGGAGGCTTTTCCCAGCTGGGGGTCTCCGCTCTGGCAGGCTGCAAGGGCCAGCGCTGCGGCGGAAAGGAGGAGAATTCTTTTCATTTTATTGAGGTTTAACTTGATCCGTTGTGTCATCAGCGCAAAGATACTATATAATTGTCTTAGTTTGGCCCGGATTGTTTGTGCTGTTGAAAAAAAAGAAGATTATGCTAAATATTCTATGGACTACCCCTATGGGATTTGCACTTTTTGTTGCATCTTTGCAAATACGGAAAACTAGTAATCCATCCTATATGAAAAAAGCATTCCTTACTCTTCTTGCTGCCGGAGTGGCCCTCGTCGCCGCCGCGCAGCCCCAGCTCCGTAAAGACAATATCGAGGACGTCCTCAAGGCCATGACCTTGCAGGAGAAAGCCACCCTCCTGGTGGGCGGCGCCCGTGCAGCCGTGGTTAACGGCGTCACCTCCGGTGTAGACTGGAATGTTCCCGGCGCCGCCGGCAACACCCGTCCCATCGAGCGCCTGGGCATCCCCGGAACCGTGCTGGCCGACGGCCCTGCCGGCCTGCGCATCCAGCCCACCCGCCAGGGAACCAATGACACCTTCTACTGCACCGGCTTCCCGGTGGGGACGCTCCTGGCCAGCTCCTGGGACCTTTCCCTGGTGGAGGATGTGACCAAGGCCATGGGTAACGAGGTCCTGGAATATGGCGTGGACGTGCTCCTGGCCCCGGGCATGAACATCCACCGCAACCCGCTCTGCGGCCGTAACTTCGAGTATTTCAGCGAGGATCCGCTCCTGAGCGGCAAGATGGCGGCTGCCTATGTAAAAGGTATCCAGTCCAATGGCGTGGGCACATCCATCAAGCATTACGCCCTCAACAACCAGGAAACCAACCGTAACGAAAACGACGCCATCGTCTCCCAGCGCGCCCTCCGCGAAATCTATCTCAAGAATTTCGAGATTGCCGTGAAGGAGGCCGAACCCTGGACCGTGATGAGCTCCTACAACAAGCTGAACGGGGAATACACCCAGCAGAAGGAAGGGCTCCTCACCACCGTACTTCGTGACGAATGGGGCTTCAAGGGTATCGTGATGACCGACTGGGGCAACAAGGCGGGCACCGTCAAGAGCGCCAAGTCCGGCAACGACCTCATGGAACCCGGCAACCAGAATGAGATAGACCGCATCATCGCCGGCGTGCAGGACGGCTCCATCTCCCAGGAAGAACTGGACCGCAACGTGCGCAACATGCTCAACTACATTGTCCGCACCCCCCGCTTCAACGGCTACAAGTTCTCCAACAAGCCGGACCTGAAGGCCCACGCCGCCGTGGCCCGCAAGGCTGCCGGTGAAGCCATGGTGCTCCTGCGCAACGAAGGCGCCCTCCCGCTCAAGGGCAATGAGAAAGTGGCCCTCTACGGCATTTCCGCCATTGATTTCGTGGCCGGCGGCACCGGTTCCGGTGACGTGAACAAGGCCTATGTGGTGAACATGGAAGACGCCATGAAGGGTGCCGGCTTTACCCTGGACAAGAGCCTGGCCGATTATTACAAGGCTTACATCGACTACGACAAGGCCCAGACGGCCCTTAACAACACCCAGTTCTCCTGGTTCAGCCGCCGCAAGCTCTCCGAAATCGCCATCCCTGCCGCCGCCATCGAAAACGAGGCCCGCACCAATGACGTGGCCGTTATCGTCCTTGGCCGCAACGCCGGCGAAGGTGCCGACCGCCGCCAGATAGACGACTTCGAACTCACCACCGTGGAGCGCGAACTCCTCCGCGACGTGAGCACCGCCTTCCACGCCGCCGGCAAGAAGGTGATCGTGGTCCTGAACGTGGGCGGTGTCATCGAGACCGCTTCCTGGAAGAATATGGTGGATGCCATCGTGCTCCCTTGGAGCCCTGGCCAGGAAGGCGCCAACGCCGTGGCCGATGTGCTCACCGGCAAGGTGAACCCTTCCGGCAAACTGCCCATGACCTTCCCCGTGAACTTCATGGATCATCCCTCCAGCGCCAACTTCCCGTATAATTACAACCAGAACGCCGGCCGCGGCGGTTTCGGCTGGGGCCCGCGCCAGCCGCAGAAGGATGTGGACTACACCAACTACGAGGAAGGCATCTGGGTGGGTTACCGTCATTTCGCCACCCGTGGCGTAGAGGTTTCCTATCCTTTCGGCTACGGTCTCAGCTACACCAGCTTCGCTTATAGCAAGCCTGTGGTAAAGGCCGGGAAGGACGGTTTCACCGCCACCGTCACCGTTACCAACACCGGCAAGGTGGCCGGCAAGGAAGTGGTGGAACTCTATGTGAGCGCCCCCGCCGGCGGCCTGGAGAAACCCGTCTGTGAGCTCAAGGCCTTCGGCAAGACCCGTGAACTGAAGCCCGGCGAGAGCCAGACCCTCACCATGAAGGTATCGGCCTACGAACTGGCCTCCTTCAACGAGGCTGCATCGGCCTGGGAAGCAGCCGCCGGCAACTACACCGTGGCCTTCGGCGCCTCCGTCAATGACATCCGCTGCTCCGCGCCGTTCAAGCTGGCCAAGGCACAGACCTGGCCCGTACACAATGTGCTGGCTCCCGAGGTGAAGTAAGCCGGTCATATTGCTTTTTTTAAGGCAGATACGTATCTTTGGGAAAAATTATTCCACATGAAACGTATCTGCCTTTTCCTTTTCGCCTGTTTCCTTACTGCAGTAACAGCTTTTTCTCAACCTTATAAGGACAAATCCCTCCCGCCGGAGGTGCGTGCCAAAGACCTGGTCTCCCGCCTGAGCCTGGAGGAGAAGACCTCCCTGATGATGCATTCATCCGCCCCGGTGGAGGCCTATGGGATCAAGGCCTATAACTGGTGGAGCGAGGCGCTGCACGGGGTGGCCCGCAACGGAAAGGCAACCGTGTTCCCGCAGCCCATCGGCATGGCGGCCTCTTTCAATGAACCGCTGCTGTACCAGGTGTTCACGGCCGTGAGCGACGAAGCCCGCGTAAAGAACAAGCAGGCCCGTCAGAACGGACACGTGGGCCAGTAT
>JAEEQF010000141.1 GCA_016285175.1 Bacteroidales bacterium | reverse complement strand
TACCCAGCCGATAAGCCTCTTCATCCGAGGGGGCGGCATTCACCGCCTGGGTAAGATCCTTAGGGATATCTATGGAAAAACTGGCCGGCAGCAGCTCCAGCTGGCGTTTGGTGGCCAGTGGCTTCAGGCCCGGGACGATGGGGACCGTGATGCCGGCGGCCCGGCAGGCGTCCACAAAACGGTAAAAAACCGCATTGTCAAAGAACATCTGCGTAATGATATAATCGGCCCCCGCATCCACCTTGGCCTTGAGACGGGCTATGTCGTCGGACAGGTTGGCCGCCTCGAAGTGCTTTTCCGGATAGCCTCCCACACCTATGGAAAAAGAGGCGCCGATGCTGCCTTCGAAGCGGCGGATGGCTTCCACCAGCTCATTGGCATGGCTGAAACCGCCCGGGGTGGGAGTAAAACGGTTTTCCCCCTGCAGGGAATCCCCCCGGAGCGCCAGCACGTTTTCTATGCCCAGGAAGTGATAGTCGTACAGCTGGCTGTAGATTTCCTCCTCCGTTACGCCGGCGCAGATCACGTGCGGCACCATTTCCACCGGATAGGCGTTCATCACGGCGGCGCAGACGGCCACGGAGCTCAGGCGGCTGCGCACCAGGTGGCGCGTATAGCTGCCGTCGGGGTGCTGCCGATACTCGAACTGGTCCCGGTGGCAGGTGACGTTGATGTAGCGGGGGGAAAACTCCATGAACTGCCCGATGGTGGAGAGCAGCTGGTCTTTCCGGATGCCGTTCAGCGGCGGCACAATCTCCAGCGAGGGGAAGGGTTTACGGGAGCCCTTCAGCATTTCAGATATCTTCATACCAATAAATGTCCAAGGAACTTGCGGGCGTCTTCGGGAGAGAGGCCGCGCGCATTCCGGTAAGTTTCATATTGTTCCGGGCCGATGTTCCGGATTCCCGGATACCAGGCCTGGGGATGCATAACCACGAAACCGCAGATGGAGGCTTCCGGAATCATGGCAAAGCTTTCCGTGAAGCGGATGCCCAGCCGCTGATGGCCGGGAATCAGGGGCAGCACCGTCCCCAGCAGGCTGTGGTCCGGACAGGTGGCATAGCCGAGGGCCGGCAGCACCACCGGGCAGCCGCAGCGCCGGCGCAGGTTGTGCTGCAGCCAGGCCGAGGCGGCATCGGCCAGGGTAACCGTAACGGCACGCTTCAGGATGGGATTTTCGCAGGCGGGACAGCGGCAGGCGGCGCCCTCTTCGGAGACGCTAACGGCAAAGATGCCGAAGGGTCCGGAGCCTTCTGCCGGCACAAAATCGGCCAGGGACCAGCAGCGGTTCACGCCGTCGTGTTCCTGGGGCCGTTCCTGCCGAAGCATTGGCAGGCGGGTGCCGTCGGCCAGGACGATGACATGGCCCTCGGCGTGGGCTTCCGTGAGCAGCAGGCCCACCCGGACGGAGGCCTTCAGGTGGGAGAGGATTTCCCGCCCCTGCAGGATGTATTCGTGGCCGGGAGTGCCGGGACGGGGAATGCGTTTGAGCCCGGCGGCCGCGGCAAAGAGTTGCCAGTCAAAATGGCGTTGCAGGGTGCCCAGAGGCACTTCCCGCACGGGCATACTGCGCCAGGGGCAGCCTTTCAGATGGCTCCCGAGGACGGAATCGTCGGCCTTTTCCGCCGCTGCGAGTCCGCGCCTCCCGTACTGCTCCCTCAAGGCCTGCTGCGCCGCGTGCTGCTGCGCCTCGAAGGCCTCCGGATTGGAAAGATAGCGCTTGAGCAGGACGGCCGAGACGGATGCATCGGCCCCATGGAAAACGTGCCCGTACAAGGGTGCCAGCTTTACGGCCGTGTGCAGGGCCGATGTGGTGGCTCCGCCCACGAAAAGCGGTGTGGAGAGCCCCCGGCGGGCCATTTCCCGGCAAAGCTCCTCCATCTGGAACAGGCTGGGCGTAATGAGTCCGCTCACCGCTATGGCGCAGGCCTTTTCCTTTTCGGCCGCCTCCAGGATGGTCTCCTTGTCCACCATCACCCCCAGGTCCGTCACGTCAAAGCCATTGCAACTGAGCACGATGCCAGTGATATTTTTGCCGATGTCGTGTACGTCGCCCTTCACCGTGGCCATTACCACCCGGGGCTTGCCGGCGGCGCTGTCCTCGGCCTGGAAATGCGGCTCCAGCACGCTCACGGCCTCCCGCATCACCTTGGCGCTTTTAACCACCTGCGGCAGGAACATCTTGCCTTCCCCGAACAGCCGGCCCACCTCTTCCATGGCGCTCATCAGCGGGCCTTCGATCACTTTCACGGCACTGCCCAGGCTTTCCAGCTGGCTCAGCACCGCCTCCGCCAAGCCTTCGCTGCGTCCCTGCAGCAGGCAGGCCGATATCCTTTCGGCCGGCGTAAAGTTCTGGTCCTGAACGGCTTTCGTTTCCCCGGCCGCATCGGCCGATACCCGGGCCGCCAGCTCCAGCAGCCTCTCCGTTGCACTGCCGGAGATGTGCCCTTCGGAAGGGCATCGGCTTTTTTCTTGTCCTTCCGAAGGGCACGCACCGCCATCTCGGCAAAGGATTACATCCTCGCAAGCCTGCCGCAACTCCGGCTCAATGGAGTCGTAAGGCAGCAGCAGCCCGGGATTCACTATGCCCATATCCAGCCCGGCCTGCACCGCATGATACAGAAACACCGCGTGCATAGCCTCCCGCACGGGATTGTTGCCGCGGAAGGCGAAGGACAGGTTGGAGATGCCGCCGGAAGTGTAGCAGCCCGGCAGGTTGGCCTTGATCCAGCGCACCGCCTCTATGAAGTCTATGCCGTAGCGGGCGTGTTCGGCAATGCCTGTCCCCACGGAAAGGACGTTGCAGTCGAAGATGATGTCTTTGGGTTCTATGCCCGCCTCCGTGAGCAGGCGGTAGCTGCGGGCGCAGATTTCCGTTTTGCGCTGGAAGGTGGTGGCCTGCCCTTCCTCGTCAAAGGCCATTACCACCATAGCGGCACCCAAGCGCTTGATTTCCAGGGCTTTCTTCACAAACGCATCGGCCCCTTCCTTGAGCGAGATGGAGTTCACGATACACTTGCCCTGGGCGTTCTTGAGGCCGGAGAGCACCGCCTCCCAGTGGGACGAATCTATCATCAGCGCCGCCTTGGCCACCGACGGGTCCCCGGAGATGTACCGGAGGAAGGTTTCCATTTCCTTGGGGGCATCCAGCATGGCGTCGTCCATATTGATGTCGATGACGCCGGCGCCGCCGTCTATCTGCTGCGCCGCCACCTGCAGGGCCTCTTCGTACTGGCCGCCGGCAATCAGGCGGGCGAACTTCCGGGAACCGGCCACGTTGGTGCGCTCACCGATGTTGGTGAAGTTGTTCTCCGGGTCCACCGTAACGGTTTCCAAGCCGCTCACTTTGAGGCGTTTCTCCTTTTCCGGAAGCGGGCGGGGAGGGCGGTTTTCAATCCGCGCGGCCAGGGCCCGGATGTGCTCCGGGGTGGTGCCGCAACAGCCGCCGATAATGTTCACCAAAGGCAGCAGGGGTTCCACGGCTTCGGCCATCTCCTCCGGGCCCAGCGTGTAGCGGCCCATCTCGTCCGGCAGGCCGGCGTTGGGGTAGCAGAGCACGGGGACATCGGCAAAGCGGGCCACTTCTTCCAGCAGCGGGCGCATATCCTTGGGCCCCAGCGAACAGTTGATGCCAAAGGCCAGCAGCTTGTCCCGCCGTACCGCCGTGAAATAGGCCTCCAGCGTTTGTCCGGTGAGGGTTCTGCCGCTGCGGTCGGCCGATGTGGCCGATATCATCACGGGGATGTCCCAGTCGGCCGCGGCGTAGAGCATAGCTTTGGTATTGAGGGCGTCGAAGCCGGTTTCCAGCAGGAGGCAGTCCACCCCGCCCTGCACCAGGCCTTCTATCTGCTCCCGGAAGGCCTTCACGAAGTCGTCGAAACCAAATGGTCTCCAGGCACTTCTGTCCACGTCCGAAGCCAGGCTCAGCGAATGCGTGGTGGGGCCGATGCTGCCCGCCACCCATACTTTGCGGGGCGCCTCATCGGCGGCTTTCCGGGCAATACGGGCCGCCTCCAGGGCCATTGTGCCGGCCTTTTGGGCACAGCCGTATTCGGCCTGGGAGATGGCGTTGGCGCTGAAGGT
>JAEEQF010000030.1 GCA_016285175.1 Bacteroidales bacterium | reverse complement strand
TCCTCGTCGTGGCCTTAGGCCGCCTTGGTGGTGGGGGTTATGATGGGATGGGGGAGTTTCTGGTTTTCCTTGAGCCCTTCCGGGAGCGTGACGCCGCAGAGGGTCCGGTTCCCGGCCTTGTATTCCCGCCAGGCGTGGCCGGCCAGATAGCCGCGCACTACCATTTCCACCTTATAGGGTTCGCAGCGGTAGCCGATGGTTACCATAGGGTCCACGGTGGCCACTTTCCAGTTGGGAAGGATGTCTTCCGTGAGGTCCAGGAACTGGGCTGCAATCTGGTTAAGGACCTGTCCCTTATAGGGAATGCCCTCCGGCAGCACTACGTCGAAGGCGGAAATGCGGTCTGTGGCGACCATGACGATGTATCCGTTGCGCAGGGTATATACGTCACGGACTTTTCCCGTGTATTTGGACTGTTCACCGGGAAGTTGGAACTGGGTTTTGACAACTGCTTTCATGGGAATTGATTTATCATACAAAGATAATCATTCCTCATGGAAAAGCCTTGTCTTTTTCGGCTTTTTTACTGGAACAGGGAAAGATCTATTCCGTAGCCCATGACCTCGTAGCCTTTGGCGTTGAGGTGGAGCCAGTCGTTCTCGTACAGGTAGGCCGGATCCAGGCGGTCCGGATCATCGGCCGATGCTACCATGCGATCGAAGTCTATTACGCCGTCAAAGACGCCGCCGCTTCGGATCCACTCATTGAGTTGCTGCCGCCCGGCCTCGTGATCCTCTGAATAATAGCCGTTTCCCTTTACGGGCGTTACCGTTGCGCCAAAGACTTTGATGCCCTTTTCGTGCGCCTCGGTCACAATCCGGGTCCAGACCTCCTGGATTTCGGAGGCGGTCCTGATGCCGTCCCGGCTGCCGCCCAGGTCGTTGGTCCCTTCAAAAAGGATGATATACTTTACGCCATAGTGGCCGAAGAGGTCCCGCGCATAGCGGCTCTCCCCGGTGGGCCCCAGGCCGCCGCGCAGGATACAGTTCCCGCCCAGGCCGAAGTTGAGCACGGAGATGTTCATTCCGGCCTCCAGGAGGGAGCGGGAAAGCTGGTCCGTCCAGCGGTCCTGCCCGTTGGTGGTGGTGCCGCGGCCGTCCGTGATGGAGTCTCCCAGCACGGCGATGGCCGAAGCGGGCTTTAAAGGCCGGACGTCAATGGAACTGATTGTGTACCAATGCGCCGTGACGGCCGCCGGAGCAGAGAAATCCGTAGTATTTCCCAGTGCGATGTAGGACGAAGTCCGGGAGCCCGGATGGCTGGTTAGCGTAACGGCCGATATGTTGCCGTAATGGATGGTGATGGCCAGGTTCTCCCTGTCCCGGAGCTTGAAGCGGACCGGGTCTGAGACAACCTCTTCGCCGGGTTCCATGGTGAAGGAGCGGGAACCGCCGAAGGTGAGTTCGACGGAGCTTCCTTCCACAATGTCCGGGGAGGCGCCCATGGTTTGGGCTTCGGCAATTTCCACGCCCAGGATTTCCGTGGCGTCCGTGTTGAAAAGGTTGCTCAGGTGCAGCCGCAGCTCCGTTCCGCCCACGGAAACCTGCACTATCTGCCGGAAGGAATTGCCGGCGAGGCCCGGCTCCGGCGGACGGTTATGCGGTTCGGCAATCTGGAGGGCGGTGGCCCAGGTGGTTACCCAATCGGGCTTCTGGCAGGCGGTGATGCAGCAGGCGGCAACAGCCATTGCCAGGGTAAGGAATATCTTTCTCATGGCCTATTATTATTGTCTTCTGCGGAACGGGCGGATCTTTTCCAGAATCACCCGGGACTCGTCGTCAAACATGGGCATACCCATTTCGTCGGAGCGGAGCAGTTTCCCCATGAGGGTGTCGATGGGGACTCTCAGCGGGCGCACATCCTCCGGGAGGGGCAGTCCGTTAAGTTTCTGGAAATAGCCTATGCAGGCGTCCCGCCACCATTCGGCGTCGTTACGCTGGATGAGCAGCTTGACCTGGGCCTCGTTGAAAATGGCCGGCGCAACATACGGTTTCAGGCTTTCCCAGAGGGCCCGGAAGCCTTCCACCTGGCTGATTCCCGTATCGTAGTGCAGGCAGAGTTCTTCCCACAGGGTGCGTCCGGAGGCCATTTTGTAGTCCCAGGGCAGGTGGTGGAACCATAGGATCAGATTCTCCGGGCAGGTCTCCAGGTTGGCATAGGTGGATGAGAGCGGCTCGTTGTACTGGGCCACGTTGTTGGACCCGGTGGCGGTGCGGTCAAAGCCGATACCCTCTGCATCGGCCTGATGATAGTAGGCGGGCTGCCAGTCCGGGCGGGGCGGCATCCTGTCCCAGGGGATGGGACCGTAGTGCGTGCCGCCGAACAGGTGGTGCAGGCCCAGCGGCATCTCGTAGTTCACCACCGCCTCGCGGGAGTCCATCAGGAGCCCGCGGAGCGGATTCACGAAGCGGGCGGTGAAGGCGCCCTCGCCCATGCCGTCCGGCACCAGGAAGGTTTGCCGGATCCATTCATCGGCCACCTCTTCTGCGCTAAGGAAGGGATTCCAGGCCATCCGGCCGAAGGCGTACCAGTTGGCCTGGGCCAGGACATAACCGCAGAAATTGGGGTCCTGTCCGGTATTGGCCACGCCGGCTATGCCGGTGACCATCCGGGCTACGGTGGAGCCTTCCCCGTCGCGGTAGGTGTCGCTCTGCAGGCATTCCTCCCAGGTGGTGCCGTGGTAGGCCACGTGGTTGGAGAAACCCAGGTACTCCTGCGTAATCTGGAACTCCATCATCATCCGGGTGTTCTTCAGCCTGCCGAAGAGGGGACTGAAGGGCTCCCGGGGCTGGAAATCCACCGGGCCGTTCTTGATCTGGACAATCACATTATCGGCAAACTGGCCGTCCAGCGGCAGGAATTCCTCCAGGGCCTGGTTGGCGCGGTCCGGGCTTTCCGGAGCATACACGAAAGCCCGCCACATAACGATGCCGCCGTAAGGGGCCAGAGCCTCCGCCAGCATATTGGCGCCGTCGGCGTGGGTGCGGCCATAATCCTGCGGACCGGCCTGGCCTTCCGAATTGGCTTTCACCAGGAAACCGCCGAAGTCCGGGATGGCGGCGTAAATCTCTGCCGCCTTGTCCTTCCACCATTGGCGTACGGAAGGGTCCAGCGGGTCTCCGCTCTTGAGCCCGTCCAGGGCGATGGGGCTGGTCCACTTGATGGCTATGTAGGCCTTGATGCCGTATTCGCGGAGGATATCGGCAATCTTCGCCACGCGGGCGATATGCTCCGCATCCAGCATGAGGGGATTGGAATTCACGTTGTTAAGCACGGCACCGTTGAGGCCGATGGAGGCACAAAGCTCCCCATAGTGGCGGATGCGTTCTTCCGGGATTTCCGGACTGGTCCATTCCCACATGGAAGGGCCGGCATAGCCGCGTTCCACCGTGTCGTCCAGGTTGTCCCAGTGGTTCAGCAGGCGAAGATTGTAAAACGGCTTTTCCTGCACGTCCATGCCCTTATTTGCCTGTCCCAGCACCTCCAGGCGCTGCAGGGCGTATACACCGTATCGCAGTCCGTTGGCCGATCCGGCATCGATATGCCGAACGCTGCCGGCGTCGTAGATATGGTAGCCTTCGGCGGGAAGCGCCGGATCGATGGCCGTTTCCACGGAGGCTAAAACTTCCTGGTACGGCCTTCCGGCGGCCAGCCACAGGTCTGTTCCGTCCTGGTCTTTGGGTTGGGGTTTGGTGCAGCCGGCTGCAAGTAATGCGGCGGCAAAGAGGGGTAAAAGAAAATTCCGCATAGGTTCAGTGCTATTTCTACAAAAATACGAATTATTTCCTAAATTTGTGCTAATAACACCAAGCAAGCTGCCATGATACGCCACATCTTTCTTTCCGTCTTAGTAACCTTCTTGTGTTCCTTTCCGTCCCTGGCCATCGACCATCCTGGCATAACGGAGCCGGGAAAAGCCTCCGGGCGTTTTACCCTCATCGACCAGGGCGTTCCCGTGGCCGTGGTTGTGGATCCGGCCGATGCCAAGGGCGTGCTCCTGGCAGCGGACAATCTCCGGGAAGACTTTGCCCGCGTTTGCGGCAAAAGAGCCCCGGAAACGGGCTCCCGGGCCATCCTGGCCGGCACGGTGGACAGTCCGCTCATCAAAAGGCTGGTGGCGGAGGGGCTGCTGGACGTATCGGCCATCAAAGGGCAATACGAAAGCTACATCCTGGCCGCGCCCGTGAAGGTTCCGGGCTACGAGGAGGCGGTGGTGATTGCCGGAGCGGATATGCGCGGGGCCATCTACGGCATCTATGAGGTTTCGGAGCAGATTGGCGTTTCGCCCTGGTATTACTGGGCCGATGTCCCTGTCCGTCACCGGGAGAACCTCTCCCTGGCGGAGGGCGTCTATGTGGCCCCGCAGCCGGCCGTGCGCTACCGGGGCATCTTCCTGAACGACGAGGCCCCCTGCCTCACCGGCTGGGTGAAAAATACCTTTGGGACGGACTATGGGGACCACCGCTTTTACGCGCAGGTTTTCGAGCTCCTGCTGCGTCTGAAGGCCAATTTCCTCTGGCCCGCCATGTGGGGCTGGTCCTTCTATGCCGATGACCCGGAAAACAGCCGTACGGCCAGTGAGATGGGCATTATCATGGGCACCTCCCACCACGAACCCATGGCCCGGAACCACCAGGAATGGGTGCGCAAGGACGGGTCGGACGGCGCCTGGGATTACACCGTGAACAAGAAGAACCTGGACCGCTTCTTCACGGAGGGCATGGAGCGCGCCAAAGATACGGAGGACCTTATCACCATCGGCATGCGGGGAGACGGGGACGCCGCCCTGGGCAAGGAAGGGGAGGAGGCTAAATACATCAGCCTGCTGGAGAGCATCATCAACAACCAGCGCAAGATTATCAAGAAGGTAACTAAGCGCCCGGCCAAGGAGCGTCCGCAGGTGTGGGCCTTGTATAAAGAGGTGCAGCAGTATTACGACCTGGGGCTCCGCGTCCCGGACGACGTGACCATCCTCCTCAGCGACGACAACTGGGGGGACGTGCGCAAGCTTCCCACCGCTCAGGAGCGGAAGCGTAAAGGCGGCTGGGGCATCTACTACCATGTGGACTATGTGGGTGCGCCCCGAAACTCCAAATGGCTGAATATCACGCCCATCCAGAACATGTGGGAGCAGCTGCAGCTCACCTATGCCTACGGAGTGGACCGGCTCTGGGTGCTCAATGTGGGGGACTTGAAGCCGATGGAATACCCCATCGACCTGTTCCTGGAGATGGCCCGCAGGCCGGAGGCCTTTACGGTGGAAAACCTCCTGGACCACACCCGCGCCTTCTGCGCCCGTGCCTTTGGGGAGGACCAGGCCGATGAAGCCGCCCGCATCCTGAACCTCTACAGCAAATACAGCGGCCGCACCACGGCGGAAATGATGGACCGTACCACGTATAACCTGGAAACCGGCGAGTTCAAACAGGTGGCCGATGAATTCGCCCGCCTGGAGGCGGAGGCCCTCCGGCAGTTCATGACACTGGACCCTGCCTGCCGGGATGCCTATCGGCAAATAATCCTCTTCCCGGTGCAGGCGCTTTCCAATATATATGAAATGTATTACGCCCAGGCCATGAACCATGACCTGTATGCCAAGGGAGACCCGGCCGCCAACGAGTGGGCTTCCGTAGTGGAACGCTGCTTTGAGCGCGACGCCTTCCTCATGGACCAGTACAACAAGGAAATGTCCGGCGGAAAATGGGACGGCATGATGACGCAGAAGCACATCGGCTACCGCAGCTGGAACGACAATTTCCCGGCCGACCGCCTGCCGGAAGTAAAACGGATAGAGACAGTTACGCCAGGCGGATTCTCCTTTGCCGCTCCGCGTTCCGGCTTTACGTCCATTGAGGCGGAGCATTTCTTCCAGGCCGATGACGCCGCCGGAGCCCGCTGGACGGTAATCCCGTATATGGGCCGTACGCTCAGCGGGGTGGCGCTGATGCCCTATACAGAACCCACCGAAGGCGCCGCGCTCCGTTACCGGGTGCAGATTCCGGAAGGGGTGGGCAGCGTGAAAGTGCACGTGATAAGCAAGAGTACCCTGGCCTTCAACAACACCGGTCACCGCTATCTGGTGGAACTGGATGGCAGCTCTAAGACGCAGTTTTTCAACGAGCGCCTTAACGAGGACCCGCAGAACATCTATTCAGTCTATTATCCCACCGTAGCGCGCCGGGTGGTGGAGACCGTTACCGAGCTCCCTGCATCGGCCGGTTGGAAGGAACTGATCCTGAGGCCGCTGGACCCCGGCATCGTCTTCGAGAAGATAGTCCTGGATTTCGGCGGCTACCAGCCGTCCTTCCTCTTTGGGACCGAGTCCCCGGCGCTCAAGGCCGAATAAGCCGGCGCACATAAAAAAGTTTCGCACGGAGTGCTGGCAGCAACTCCGTGCGAAATCTTTTAATGCCAGTTAACCTTTACAGGTATCTCACCAGATCTTCAATGGGTTTCCGGTCCCCGTGCAGCTTCGTGGGGTCGCCTTCCTTCTCGGCCGGATAGCCGATGGCGAGGAGGGCATACACGCCGTGCTCCTTGGTTTCCGGCAGCACTTCCCGCACCTCGTGGGGGTCGAAGTCCCAGATCCACATGTTGGCCAGACCGGCATCCGTTGCCGTGAGCATCAGATGCGTGAGGACGATGGCGGCGTCCGTCTTGGCGGCATTTACGCCGTCGGTGGGACGGACCCAGGCTTCCTCGTTCCGGCAGCCCACGATGAGGACGATGGGTGCTCCGTAGCAGGGGTGAACCTTATGCAGCTTGGCAAGCGCCTCTTCGCTCCTTACCACCCAGATGCGCACCGGCTGGCAGTTAAAGGCCGAAGGGGCCATGCGGCCGGCTTCCAGGATCATCTGCAGCTTGGAGTCGGAAACGGGAAAATTGGAGAAGGAGTGGCAGGAGTAACGGCTCTCCAGGATGCGCATGAACGCATCGGATCCGTATTTGTATTTGGTAATCTTCTGGTCCACGTCGGAAAAGGCGGCGCGGTTCATGATCTTGCTGATATTGCTGAAGAAATTGATTTTCATCTCTATTCCGTTTTACAATGTACTATTATACACCCATGATACTCTTCACCAGGAAGTAAACCAAAGGTACGGTGATGATGAACACGCCTATGATGTCCAGAATCACACCGGCCTTGATCATCTTGGTAATGGGTATATAACCCGAAGAGTAGGTGATGGCATTGGGCGGAGTGGATACCGGCAGCATGAAAGCAAGGGAGGTGCACAGCGCCATGACCACGCACACCGGCAGCGGGCTGAAGCCCAGCGAAACGGCCGTTGCAATGGCGATGGGGCCCATCAGGTTGGCCACTGCGGTATTGGAGGTGAGCTCCGACAGGAGCAGGGCGGTGACGGCGAACAGCATGAGGAATACGTATTCCGAAGGCTGGCCGCCCAGGGCGCTGGTGAGGGATTCGCCTATCCACTGGGACAGGCCGGTGGAGAACACCATGCCGCCGATGGACAGACCGCCGCCGAACAGCAGCAGCGTACCCCAGTCGATACCCTTCACACCGTCTTTCCAGCTCATGGTCATCTCTCCCTTCTTGAGGTCTACGGGCAGCAGGAACATGAGCAGGCCACCCACCATGGCGGCGATGGCTTCCGGGAAGAGTTTGTTATAGGACTTGATGAAGTCTGCGCTGATGGCATCCGGCGAAATATTCTGGATGGCGCTGAGGATGCCGGGGAATACCCACATGACCACGGCGACGCAGAAAGCGATGAGGGTGTTCTTCTGGGCGCGGGTCCATTTGCCCAGGCCCCGCTTGTGCTCCTGGATGAATTCCTGGGCGCCGTCGATGTGCTTCACATCGGCCGGGAACATCTTCTGGAGTACGAAGTAAGTGACGAGGAAATAGAGCATCATGGCGATGAAGCCCCACACCATCCAGTTGAAGAAGGTGATCTGAGGGGCCTCGGGGGCAAGCTCCCGGAGGAAGCCAATCATGATGATATTGGGAGGGGTGCCGATGGGCGTGAGTACGCCGCCGATGGAACAGGCATATGCGGTCATGAGCATGAGGCCTGTGGCATATTTATATTTAGTCAAGTCGATCTGCTTCCCATTGGCAGCCATCATCTCACGGATGGCCTCCAGCAGGCCCAGGGCGATGGGGAACATCATGGCGGCGGTGGCAGTGTTGCTGATCCAGCCGGAGCACAGCATGCAGGCCAGGCCGATGGCCAGGAAAATCCTGCGGGGTGAATCTCCTACCCATTTCATGGACATGATGCCATAGGCGATGCGTTTGTCCAGTCCGTTGACCATCATGCCTTTGGCAATGAGGAAACCGCCCATGAAGAGGAAGATCATAGGGTTGGCGAAGGCCTTGAAGGCATCTGTCGCGGAGGCTACTCCCGTAACTACGCAGAGCACGGGGGCGATCAGGGATGTGACGGGAATGGGAACCGGTTCGCAGATCCACCAGAATGCCACAAAGGTTACGATGGCCAGAAGTTTGTGGGCTTCCGGATTGTCTGCCAGTCCGGCAATGGGGAGGAAATAGACAAGCAGGGCACATATGGGCCCGAAGATCGCTCCGATCATGTGTCTTTTGCGATCAAAAGAAGATTCTTGTGCAGCTTGAGCTTTCATGGTTATACTGCATTAGTTATTAGTTTCTCTCCTACAAATATAATGTAATTGAACTAAGCATCCAAAAAATTTTTAATATATTTATTTGAATCATTGGACATTCCCTTGTCGGGAAAAAACAGGGAAGGTGGCTCGTTCGAGTCACCTTCCCTGGCCTTTTGGGCAAAAAGTATTATTTGAAGTTCAGACTGATGTCGGCAGGAATCTTCTCAAGCCTGAGGTTGACATTGTCTTCGTAATAGTTTTCGCTTCGCTTGGAGTACTTGGCTTCAAACTCCTCGGCAAAGGCCCGGTCTCCGGTGGCCTGGGTCTTGAGCACAAGGGCCGTAAGGTCTGACAAAGCGGCTTCCATTACGTTCAGATTCAGTTCGTACTGCCCGGAAGGCTTGCGCTTGAAAGCGCCGGCTTCCAGGAGGTAGTTATAGATGATCACGCTGCTGCGGCCCAGCGAGGATGCCTCCCCGAAACGTTCGGAACGGACCAGGGATGCGAAGAAGGTGATAAGGGCATCCTCCTTGGCGAAGAAATGGTTGCGGATGTTGAAATGGCTCTGCAGCTTGCTCACCAGAAGCACTCCGGCGGTATTGGCCTTCAGCTCCTCAAAGGTGGCGGCGGTGCTTCCCAGCGCGTCTTCCACGCTGCCCAGCCCGTTGACGGTCTCCTTCACACCCAAGCCGTGCGCCACCTCACGGAACACGATGTTCCAGAAGAACGCATCACGGGAAAGGTGCTCGGCCGTCTCCGAGTCCAGAAGGCGGAGGCCGGTGGGATATACGATGTAATTATATTTGGCCTCGATGACATTCTGCAGCAGGATGGTACGGGTGCCGCGGTCCCGCTGGACATCGGCGTCGAAGGGCAGGTTCAGGGCGATGACCTTTACACCGGCATTCGCCTTTCCGGCGTAATACAGGGCGTCGCAGGAGAAGATATTGGAACCGGTGCCCGGCTGGAAGGTCTTGTATTCCGCTTCGCCGGGAAGATAATCCTGCAGCTCGCCGATGCGGGACACATACTGCATCAGCTCTTTGGTCTTGGTCTCATTCTTCAAAAGGACGTAAGCCTCGTAGGAGCGCTTGATGCCCAGCAGCTGGTCGTCGGTGACCTCGTTGGGGCCGATGACAAGGTCCATCTTGCTGTCGTCCATATCCAGCCAGGCCAGGGAGCTCTCATAGTAGTTGTCTGTCTTGAGGGCCTCCACCTTGGCCAGCAGGTAGTCCCTTACGCTGGGCTTGATGGTGACATCGGCCGCTACGTTCAGGTAATTAACGATTTTTTCGATATGGTCCTTGTAGGCATCGTGATACCAGATGGTTTTAAGCGAGCCGTCGGGTGCGCGGCGGATCAGGGTATAGGGACTGTGCTTGTCCGGATTATCCCAGGCGGCGAATTCCTCCTCCGTCATGTCGGCCGGATAGAAACCGGCTCCGGCGGGACGGGGGCCGTATCCATCCACAAACGACTCTCCGCTGGTGCGGTCCCAGGGGCCGTAATTGATTTCTGCGAAGGTCTTCTGGGCGGGATCTTCAATGCCATCCAGCAGTGCCTGCCTGTCACCGAAATACTGTTCCCAGTAGATGGCGTCCACTTCGTCCGCGGCGTGGCGGTAAAGCTTCAGCACTTCTTTTCCGTTGTCGGAGATGCCGCTCAGGTCCGGCGCCTTGAAACTGACCAGGGCATAATCCGCCACCTTGCGTTCGAAGGGAGAATTATTGGACGTTTCGTTTTTGCAGGACACGGCCACGGCGAGCGCAAGGACTGCCAAATAGATACTCTTTTTCATATTGAAATAGTTTTTCATATCAAGATACAAATTTACCAAAAATTATATAATATGCAGCGACCCTGCGGCGAATAATACCAGATATCCCAGAAGGATGCTGATACTGCCTATGATAATTCCCATTTTGGCCATGTCTTTCTGCTGGATGAGATTGGTGGCATAGGCCAGGGAGTTCGGAGGGGTGGAGATGGGCAGGATCATGGCGCTGCTGGCGGCGATGGCTACGCCGATAAGTACGGTGGAGGTTCCACCGATAGCCGCCAGCTTGTCACCCATGGCCGTGCAGACCACTACCAGGATGGGCATAAGCAATGCCGCGGTGGCGGAGTGGGAGATAAGGTTGGAAAGGCCGTAGCACAGCAGACCGGAAAGGATGACGACCAGCAGCGGGGAGAAATCTCCGAAGGGGATGGCCCTCACCACCAGGGAAGCCAGTCCGGAGCCGTTCATGGCATAGCCCAGGGCAAAGCCGCCGGCGACCATCCAGATGACGGACCAGTTGATTTCTTCCAGGTCGTACTTGGAAACGATACCGGTCATGGCAAAGACCGCAAAGGGAATCAGGGCCACGGTGTAGGTGTTGATGCCGGTGAGGGCGTCCATCATCCACAGCAGGATGGTGATGACCATGGTAACGATGACAAGGGTGGATTTGCGGTCCCGCTGCATCTCTCCTTCTATTTTCAGCTCGATGGTTTTCTGGGAGAAGGGGAAGATCTTCTTGAGCAGGAACCAGGCGATGAAAATCATCACGATCACCAGCGGCACCATGAAAATCATCCACTGACCGAATCCGATGCCCAGGTTCAGGCCTTCGGGATCGTTAAGGTATTTAAGGGCTATGGTGTTGGGAGGTGTGCCGATGGGAGTCCCGATACCGCCCAGGTTGGCGGCGATAGGGATGCTGAGCGCCATGGCGATGCGCCCCTTGCCGCCCTCGGGCAGCTGTTTGAACACAGGCGTGAGGAAGGTGAGCATCATGGCCGTGGTGGCGGTGTTGCTGATGAACATGGAGAACAGGGCCGTTACCAGCATGAAGCCCAGGAGGATGTTTTCACTCTTTTTCCCGAACGGGGTAAGCAGGACCTTTGCCAGATGGACGTCGAGGCCGATCTTGGTGGTTGCTATAGCCAGGACGAAGCCGCCGATGAACAGCATCACTACCGGATCGGCGAAACTGGCCATGATCTGCTTGTAGCTGAGCAGTTGCCCGGCCGATTCCGGATCGCAGATCCATTTGATCCCGGAGTCGGAAGCGAACAGCAGCAGGAAAACCATGATGGAAACCGATGTAGCCCAGGCGGGGACAAGTTCAAATACCCACATGAGCGTGGCATAGACAAAGATGGCGATAATCCTCTGCTGCACCTGGGTGAGGCCTTCGATTCCAAAGGATTCCGTGGGAAGGAACCAGAGGATGAGGACGATGGCGGCGACAAAGATGAGGCCGATGCTTTTCTTCTTCAGAAGGGCGGGGTTGAACCTATTGTTCTGACGCAACTTGTGCATCTGTTCAACCA
The DNA here is from genome assembly GCA_016285175.1 of Bacteroidales bacterium. Classification (GTDB taxonomy): domain Bacteria; phylum Bacteroidota; class Bacteroidia; order Bacteroidales; family UBA932; genus Cryptobacteroides. The sequence goes on along the minus strand of JAEEQF010000030.1, from coordinate 8,706 downwards.
TATTGAAACCTGTAAAATTCTTGAACATGGTATAAGATGTCAGTTGCGTTGATTATTCATATACGAAACGAAGGTCCACGGGAATGCCGGCTCTTTCCAGCGTCCGTTTGTCGGACAGGCTCTCCGGACCGGCGATACCGTATTTGGCGATACCCTGGTGGGCGGCCTCTATGTCGCCGTGGGCCTGGATATCCAGGATCCTGGCTCCAAGGGTTTCCAGGGCCTGCCAGGTCTTGTCATAGTCTATGCTGTATCGGCCGGAAGGATTCCAGACGATGGCCTTGCTCTCCAGCAGGTAATTATAGACGATGATGTTGGCGATACCCGTAGGATCCCCGGCACCGAAACGGGTGGAGCGGATGGTATTGGTTACGAAAGTAGCAAGTACGTCCTCCTTTTGGAAGAGGGCCGAAATGTTATAGGACTCGGCCTCCTGGGCACAGAGCCAGGCGCCCAGCACATTGGACTTGGCCTTTTCCATGGCCAGGGCTTCATTTCCCAAAGCCTCGGCTACGGAGCCCTTCCCGTTTACAGTCTCCTTCACGCCCAAGCCTTTGGCAATCTCGCGGAATACGATGAGCCAGTAAAAGGCGCTGGCGTCCACGTGGGGCTGGAAGGCGTCTTCCAGAAGCAGGCTGCCAACCGGGTGCACGGTACGGTTGAACTTCTCGCGGATGATGTTGTCAAAGATAATGGTGCGGGTTCCCAGTTCTTCCTGGACCCTGGCATCATAAGGGAAATTGATGCCGATAACCTTGAAGCCGGCATTGGTATAGCCGCTGCAGTAGAGGACGTTGCAGGAGAAGATATCGGACTCGGAGCCGGGAACGAAACTGCGGTTGGCCGGATCCCCGGGAAGCATCTGCTGGAACTCCGCCATACGGGACGACAGGGCGTTCAACTCTTCGGTACGTTGAAGGTTCTTCAGGAGGACATAGGCCCCGTAGGAAGCTTTTTTCCCGTAGAGGGCATCGTCCACGGCCTCGATAGGGCCGATGACGAGGTCCATCTTGCTGTCGTTCATCTGCAGCCAGGCCTTCTCGCTTTCGTAATAATCGTCGGTCTTCAGGCCTTCTGCCATTTTGAGGAGGTAGTTCCTCACGCTCTCCTTGATGGTGACATCGGCCGCACGCTGCAGGTAAGACTCTATCTGGCCGATCTGCCGGGAATAGGCGTCATGATACCAGACAGTCTTCAGGGCGTCGCCGTCACGGACGATCAGGGTGAAGGGGCTCTGCTTCAGGGAATCATCGAAGGCCGCAAATTCATCGGCGGTCATATCCGAAGGATAAAAACGGGCACCTGCGGGCTTCCGGCCGTATCCCGGCAGGAAAGCCTTCCCGTCAATACGGTCCCAGGGACCATAGTTGATTTCGGCATACAGCCGCTCGGAATCATCGGCACACTGGGCCAGGAGCGTCTCTTTTTCGCCGAAATTCTGCAGCCAGTAAATCTTGTCAACCTCGTCGGCGGCTTTCCGGTACAGATTCAATACTTCTTTCCCGTTTTCGCTGATGCCGGACAGGTCTGGTGCGGGAATACTCACCAGGGCATATTTTTCTACCAACTTACCCGTGTCAACGCGTTTCTGCGTGCAGGAAACGGCGCTCAGGGCTAAGATTAAAAATGCAATTACAAGTCTTTTCATAACGCTACTTTAAAAAAGCGTGCAAAGGTAGCCATTTGATTGGAGTATTTTTATCGTCAATTAAGGTTTATTTCGATAAAATAATTAGATAATATCGATAAATATGGCTACATTTGTGCATAAAACCTCTGTTATGGAATTGCGGCAATTGAAATACTTCGTGGAGGTGGGGCGGCTCAAAAGCTACTCCCAGGCCTCTAAAACCTTGTTTATCACCCAAAGTACCATCTCCCAGCAAATCCAAAAACTGGAAGAGGAGCTGGGGGTTGAACTCCTTACGCGTGACACCCGGCACGTCGCCCTCAGCGACTATGGGGAGCAGTTCTATCCCTGCGCCGTGCAGGTCCTGGAAGATGCGAAGGCCGGGGTAGACCGCATCCGGGATGTGAAAAACCTGCATGTGGGTACTTTGAGCGTGGGCTCCACCTATTCCTTCAGCCCGCTCATGATGCAGACGGTGATGGAGTTCCAGAGGATCCGCCCGCATATCCGTCTGAACCTGGTGATCACTTCCAAGGAAGAACTGCTGCAAAGGCTCCTGAACCGCGAACTGGACCTGGCCCTTACATACAAATCCCCAATAGGGGACGAACGTCTGGAATCCCGCTTCCTCTTCCACAGCCGCCTCTGCCTGGTAGGACGCATCGGCGAGCTTGCCGGCTGCGGACCGCAGGTCTCCGTCCAGGACCTGGCCAGGTTCCCCCTGGCCTTGCCGGCCAAAGGGCTTCAGGCCCGCGATACCCTGGAATCGATCCTTTTCACCGAAAACGTCAATCTGGACATCCGCCTGGAAATCAACAGCATCCGGGTCCTGCTGGACCTGGTGGCCAACAGCCCGCTAGTTACCACCCTGTCCGAGGAAGCCATCCACCAGGTGAGGGGCTTCCAGGCCATCCCCATCAACCATCCCGACAGCAGGATGGACGGATGTTACCACTATTTAAAAGGTTCTTATCTTAAGAGATCGGCCCAAAAGTTCGTGGAGCTGCTGCAGGATAACAACTCTTTCAACCAGACCTTCGCTCCCTCGCATCAGTGACAGGCCGGGAAAGCCTCCTTCAGGACAGTTTCCCGGTCTTGGGGACCGGATTCCCGGAAGCGGCCCTCCCGGGTGATGGTGAGGACGCGGTGGACTACCTGGAGGGCGTCGTGGAGGTCGTGGGAGGAGAAGATTACGGCCGTGCCGGTGCGCTCGGCCACCTGGCGCAGCGTACGCAGCACCATAAGCCGGTTCTCAACGTCAAGGAAGGCTGTGGGCTCGTCCAGCAGGAGCAATCCTGCCTGGCGGGTAAGTCCCACGGCAATGCAGGCCTTCTGGAATTCCCCGTCGCTCAAGGTGGAGATATCCCTGTCGGCAAGAGTCTTTAATCCAAGTTGTTCCAGTGCATCCTCCAGCCTCTCTTCCGTGTCTTTCCTTAATCTTCCGGCCCAGTCGCTTTCCTTGTAGCAGCCCGTTCTCACAAACTCCCGAAGCGTAAAACCTTTGACTTTGGGAATCCCGGTGGGAATCAATACGCATTTAGCGGAGGCAGGCATACCCTCCAAAACCGCCTCCGCTTCGCTCCGGCCCCTCCCACTGCCTTTGGCAGCGGGCCCCTCCCTCTTACAGGGCCGAGGGTGGCCATGGGTTTTGGAGGGTATGCCTGCCTCCGTCAAAGAACGTAACAAGGTGGTTTTCCCACAGCCGTTGGGCCCTGCCAGCAGCAGGCATTCGCCGGGGGCCACCGTGAAGGCGATGTCCCGGACCAGGATGTGTTCCCCGTAGCCGATATGGTCAATGTTCACTTGCATGGCACAGATACCAGATTATGAAGGGAATACCAATGAGTGCCAGCGTACTTCCGGCCGGGAGGGGGATGGGCCAAAGGTTGGCCAGGATATCGGCCGCGAGGGAGAGGCAGGCGCCGGTGGCCAGGGTGGCGGGAAGCACTTTCGCGTGGGCCGATGAACCGCTTAGGCGGCGGGAGAGGTGCGGCGCTACGATACCCACGAAACCCAGGGGGCCGCAGAAGGCTGTGACGATGCCGGTCATGAGGCTGGCCGACAGCATGGAGAGGGTGCGGATCCGCCGGAGCGGCGCACCGGAAAAACTGGCGTAGTTTTCTCCGAAGAGGATGATATCCAAGCCTTTCCGGTTCCAGACGGCCAGCACCAGGCCGGTCAGCAGCGCCGCGGCCATGATGGCCAGTTCCACCGGTCGGGTGCCGGAAAAACTGCCTGCCATCCAGCTGTAGAACAGCTTGAGACTTTCCTCGCCGGCCGAATACTGCAGGATGGAACTGAGGGCGCTGAACACGAAACCCAGCATCACGCCCAGGATAAGGAGCGTGGTGGAGCGTAGCCGTGTGCTCAGCACCACAATGAGCAGGGAAGTGAGGAAGGCGCCCCCAAAGGCGGCCAGGGCCATGCTCATGCCGGAGAACCAGGCGGCCGATGTGCCCAGGGCCAGGGCCACGATGGCGGCTCCCAGGCCTGCGCCGCCGCTCACGCCCATGATATGGGGATCGGCCAGGGGATTGCGGAAAAGGGCCTGCATCTGCATGCCCGAGAGGGCAAGGGAGGCTCCGGCAATCAGGGCGGTGAGCATCCGGGGCAGGCGGAGGTTCCACAGGAGCACGCCGCCCACGGGGCCGAAGCCGTTGCCCGTGAGAAGGTCCAGCGCGGCCAGCAGGAGCAGTGCGATGCAGAGGATGGGCCCGAAGCGTTTCATAGCTTACGGGAAGGGATGAGGGCCATGACCAGGCCGATCCCGGCTACGCCCACGATGGTCCAGAGGACGTCTGCAGCCTTGAGGACCACCGGATAGGCCTGTACGATGAAGTTGCCCGGCATGGCAATTAGGCCGAAGCGGTCCTGCAGCCACACGATCACAATGCCCAGCACCAGGCCGATGGCCATGCCCAGCAGCGAGACCAGCCAGCCTTCCCAGAGGAAGATGCTGCGGATGAGCCCCTCCGGGGCGCCCATGCTGCGGAGCGTACCTATGTCGCCCTGCTTTTCGATGACCAGCATCTTGAGGGCGCTGTAGATGTTGAAGGCGATGATGAGAACCACGAAGACCAGGATAAGGTAGATGGCCAGTTTTTCGTAGCGCATCATCTTGTAGATGGATTCCTCCTGCTGGTATCGGTCCAGCACCCGGAAACCGCTTCCCAGGCGCTCCTGCAGGGCTTTCGCCACCTTGGAGGCCGATCCCGGCGCCACGTCCAGCTCGATGGAGGAGACTTCGTTGGGATATTCCAGCAGTTCCCGCATCACTTCTATGGGTACCACAACCAGGCGGGCGTCCACATCGGCATTCACGGAGAAGACCCCGGAAGGGCGCAGGCTCACGCTGCGGAGCGAAGCGGTGGGATTGGAAAGGGACACTTCCTCGTTCCGGGAAGGGTAGTGGATTTCCAGCGGGGAAACGAAGCGGGGACTAAGGCTAAGCGTATAGGATATCCCTGCGCCCACAACCGCCTGGGGCAGGCTGCCGTTGTGGAGGCTCCATTCCCCGTCCACCAGATGATCCTGCAGCGGGAATTCCTCTTCGGCCACGGCGTCCAGGCCGCGGACGCGGGAGAGGCACTGCTTGCCGTCGTAGGAAAGGAAGACCTGGTCTTCCAGCACGCTGTAGAAGGACAGGATGTCTTCCTGCTCCCGGGCCCAGGCAAAGGCCGATGAATCCGGCACGAACACCTTGCCCTGGACGGGACGGACGGACAGGTCGGCATGCAGGTCGGTCAGGCTCTCGTCCACCAGGCGGTTGAAGCCGTTGAATACGGAGAGGATGATAATAAGTGCCGCTGTACCCACGGCCATACCCGCAACCCCGATGCCCGAAATCATGTTGATCACATTGTACGATTTCCGGGCGAACAGATAGCGGAAGGCGAATCTGATGGGCAGGCCTGTCATTCTGAGCGTAGCGAAGAATCTATTTCTTCAGCAATTCCTCAATATGCTGGGCATAGTCCAGGGAGGTGTCCAGGAGGAAATTCAGTTCCGGAACAATGCGGAGCTGCCGGCCCACCACGTGGCCCAGTTCTCCGCGCAGGGCGTGCAGGTTTTCGTTGAGGAGGTCCATCACCGTACCCTGCTTTTCCGACGGGAAGATGCTCACGAACACCTTGGCCACAGACAGGTCCGGACTCACGCGGACCTCGCTCACGGTGACCAGGGCGCCGTCAAAGGCGGCCATGCCCTTGGCCCGGATAATCTCCGCCAGGGCTTTCTGCAGTTCCCGCGCCACCTTCAATTGTCTTGTGCTGGCAGGCTTTTCCATTACGCGATGTTGATGATAAAGTAGTTCTTCTTTCCTTTCTGGGCCAGGATGTAGTGACCGTTCACTATATCGGCCTCGGTAACATCGGCATTGATGTCCGTCACCTTGTCCTTGTTGATGGAGATGCCGCCGCCCTGGATCATCTTGCGGGCCTCGCCCTTGGAGGGGAGGATGGCGGTCTTCACGGCCAGGAAGTCCATGACGTTGCAGGGCAGGTCGGCCTTGCTCACGGTGAAGGAGGGGACATCGGCGAAAACGGCCAGGAAAGTGCGCTCGTCCAGTTTCCGGAGGGCTTCGGAGTTACCGCCGAAGAGCATCTGGGAGGCCTCGATGGCCTTGTCCAGCGCCTCCTGCCCGTGACACATCACGGTAACCTCACGGGCCAGCACCTTCTGCAGTTCGCGGGCGCCGGGGTTCTCCCGGTGACGCTCGATGAGCCCTTCTATGGTCTCCCGGTCCAGCATGGTGAAGATCTTGATGTAACTCTCTGCGTCCACATCACTTACATTCAGCCAGAACTGGTAGAACTCATAGGGGCTGGTCTTTTCGGGATCCAGCCAGATATTGCCTTTTTCGGTCTTGCCGAACTTGGTGCCGTCGGCCTTGCGGATGAGCGGGCAGGTGAGGGCGAAAGCCTCGCCGCCGTCCATGCGGCGGATGAGTTCCGTGCCGGTGGTGATGTTGCCCCATTGGTCGGAGCCGCCCAGCTGCAGCACGCAGCCCTTGTTCTTCCAGAGCCAGTAGAAATCGTAGCCCTGCATGAGCTGGTAGCTGAATTCGGTGAAGGACATGCCTTCGCTGGATTCGCGGGACAGGCGCTTCTTCACGCTGTCCTTGGCCATCATGTAGTTAACGGTGATGTGCTTGCCGATATCGCGGATGAAGTTGATGAAGGAATAGTCCTTCATCCAGTCGTAGTTGTTCACCAGTTCGGCCTTGTTGGGAGCGTCGGAGTCAAAGTCCAGGAAGCGGGAGAGCTGGGCCTTGAGGCAGGCCACGTTGTGGCTGAGCGTAGCTTCGTCCAGGAGGTTCCTCTCGGCCGATTTCATGGACGGGTCCCCAATCATGCCGGTAGCGCCGCCCACCAGGGCGAAAGGCTTGTGCCCGCAGTTCTGGAAATGCTTCAGTATCATTACACTAACCAAATGGCCGATGTGCAGGGAATCGGCCGTGGGGTCAATGCCCACATAGGCCGCCTGCGGCCCTTCCATCAGTTTCTCTTCCGTTCCGGGCATGATGTCCTGGATCATCCCGCGCCATTTGAGTTCCTCTACAAAATTCTTCATATGGTTTTCCGTTTATCTCGAATTAACCTACAAAGATACAAATAATCTTATAATTATGCTCGTTATGCTCGTTATGCCGTTTGCCGCCCGTCTTCAGGACTGAATTCCCGGGAATCCGGTCTTGAAGGCGGGCGATAGCACTGCCACAGGACCAAAAATCGGCCAAAAGGGTCTTGGTGGCGGGCACGGAGAAGAATCATGACCTTATTTTTGTATATTTGTAGCGAAATAAAAGAATCTAACCATGAAAACCAGACTCCTTTTCCTCCCCGCCATCCTTTCCGCCGCCCTTTTGCTAATTTCCTGCGACAGTAAGAAAGAAATCGCCGACCTTCCCCGGGCCAAAACCCCGGAAAGCATCCAACAGGCCGTGGACGCCGTCCTCGCCGGCGACAAGGCCGACGATTCCGTCCTTTTCGAGAGCCTGATGGTCCTCAAGCATGGCAAGGTGCTGTATGAGGGCTGGTATGGAGATGCCGCCCCGGACAAGCCCCACGCCATGCATTCGGTGAGCAAATCCTTCACCGCCACCGCCGTGGGAATGGCAGTGGACGAAGGCCTGCTGAAGGTTACCGACAAACTGGTGGATTTCTTCCCGGACAATCTTCCCGAGGATGTATCCGACAACCTGAAGGCAGTGACTGTTCACGATCTGCTCACCATGAACTGCGGACAGGAAACGGAGGCCCGTTTCCGGAACAGCGACCAGGATTGGGTGACCTGTTTCCTGGCACACCCGTTCGTGCACGAACCGGGAACGTGGTACTGCTACAATTCCCTTGGCACCTACATGCTTTCCGCCATCGTCCAGAAACTCACCGGCGAGAAAGTGCTTGATTACCTGACGCCGCGCCTTTTTGAGCCGCTCCATATCGAGATTCCCCAGTGGGACGAGAGCCCTCAGGGCATCAACGCCGGCGGCTGGGGACTCCAGCTCAAGACCGAAGACATGGCCAAATTCGGCCAGCTGTTCCTCCAGAAGGGTGTGTGGAACGGCAAGCGTCTGGTAAGTGAAGCCTGGGTCAACGAGGCTTCCAAATACCAGGTTCCGTCCGTCCCTGCCGGCACACGCCCGGACCAGGCCGAGGAGAGAGGTCTCACCCCGGAGAACTGCACGTTCATGCTGGGATACGGCTACCAGATGTGGCGTTGCCCGGACAATGCCTACCGTGCCGACGGCGCCCGGGGACAGTATATCATCATCGTCCCGGACAGTGATGCGGTCATCGCCTGCACAGCCAACTCCGCCAACCTCCAGGCCGAACAGAATCTCATCTACGAGCATCTCTTCCCGGCCCTGGCCGCACTTAAATAGCCTGGCCGGACAGCGCCTTAGACTTTTTTGCGCCAGAAACGGGCGGTGATATCCTCCGCCCGCCCCTCCATCACATGGTAGAGGCGCTGGTTGGTATGGGGGTTGTCCAGGGGGCCGAAGGCAGGCTTGTAGGGGCCCAGCTTGATGTAGTCGAAGCATTCCCAGAAGGGAGCCTCCACCGCCTCCCGGC